>CAZPLJ010000029.1:0-30041 GCA_964587545.1 uncultured Caulobacterales bacterium
ATCGTCTAAATCGTCTAGGATAATTTCTTCTTCGATATCACTCATAAATTGTCCTCTTACAGAGCTACGAATCTAACTTCAATTAAGAACAAAACTGTTAACCTCATTCTACACTTGCCAAGTTTCGTTAAACTTATATCTCGCATGGCCTTGTGCCCAAAAGCTAAGCAATTCAGAATTGACAGGCTATGACTCAGACGCCAATACTTATAACAAAAGCGACATGATATTGAAATCGAAATCTTGCTAAAAGTGTATTAATATACGCAGAGAGATGCAGACGAATAAGAACGGTTCTGGCTTATGACTAAAATCACGCCACTACGCCGCAAAGGTGAAAACATAAATTACTACGATCCCAATGAGGTGTTCGTTACACCGACCATGATCACAAAATTGCAAGGCCTCGGCTATAAGCTACCCGATTTAAATAAAATTCGTCACTATCGCCGCGCTCGTATTCTGGCCGAGATGGAACACCGAAATGTCGATGCCCTACTTCTGTTTGATCCACTGAATATTCGTTACGCGACCGATAGCTCAAACATGCAACTTTGGACATCCCATAATCTGGCACGGGCAGCTTTAGTCACCGTGGACGGCCACATCATTCTCTGGGATTTCACCAAATGTGAGCATATGACTGCTCACTTAGACCTGATTAATGAAGTCAGAACAGTGGCTGGATCTTTCTATTTTGAATTTGGGGATACGGTTGAAAAACAAGCCCGATCATTCTGCAAAGAAGTACGGGATATTTTATCTTCAAGAAACCTCAACGGTCCAATCGGCATTGACCGTATGGATACGGATATTGCAAAAGCTTTTTTTGCCACTGACTTGAACATCATTGCCGGGCAAACCGTGATGGAACACGCTCGGGTTATCAAATCGGCCGATGAAATTTTTGCCATGCGTTGCGCGACAGCAGGCTGCGAAATGGCTATGGCCGAAATGGAAAAAGCGATGCGTCCGGGTATGGCCGAAGTCGAACTTTGGTCGGTTCTGCACAAAGAGAACATCGCCCAAGGCGGCGAATGGATAGAGACACGTATTCTGACCTCAGGTCCGCGCACTAATCCCTGGATGAGTGAAGCTAGCGGCCGGATAATGAATACCGGCGAGATTATGGCTTTTGACACCGACTTGATTGGTTTGTTTGGGATTTGCGTTGATACGTCTCGTACTTGGCTCGTGGGCGATGCCGATGCCAAGCCAGAACAAATCGAAATGTATAAAATAGCCCATGAACATATCGAAACCAATGCAACACTCCTAAAGCCCGGAGTATCTATGCGAGATTTAACCTTTAATGGCCATGAACTCCCACCTGAGTATCAAGCCAAAAAATATTGTGTGAAAATGCATGGTGTTGGGCTTTGCGATGAATTTCCCAGCATTTACTACCCAGATAACTATATCGAAGGGGCTTTCGACTACCACTTAAAAGCCGGCATGGTCCTTTGTGTCGAAGCCTATGTAGGTAAAGATGACGGTATTGAGGGCGTAAAACTGGAAAATCAAATACTTGTCACGGAAACTGGCTTTGAAAATCTAACACCCTACCCATATGACGAGCGCCTGCTAGGAAATTGATATGAAAAAAGAAGATGTAAATATGGCCGATTTCGAGCCGGAGGACAGTCCTTGTGTATTGGTTTGTTCTACCGAAAAAGAGAGCGGGCTTTGTTTTGGTTGCGGTCGGTCACAAGAAGAAATCGCACAATGGACACTATACAGCAAAGAAGAAAGACAGCATGTTCTCGCTCAATTACCAGAACGTCTTCCTCCTTTGCACGCCAAACTCGCAGAACGTAGAAAGCTACGCCGAACAAATAAGCGACGTCGAACGTCTAAGACTGACTAATCATGTTTGGTCGCAAACCTCTATTAAACACGCAAACGGTCGGCTTTCTATTGACGCCAAACTTTTCGATGATTGCCTTTTCGGCAGCAATAGAGCCCTTACGATCTGCCAACCGACTTACCATGAAAAAATTATACGATTGGAGTCTTTTCACTATCGATGGTGCCCCGGTAAGAGCCAGCAACGATATAGAAATTAACCCAAACGGAAAACTATCAGAAAACAATAAGCTTGATGTTTTGTTTGTCTGCTCAGGTGTTCGAGCTTATGACCATCTAAACAAGAAAACTTCCAACGTTCTGAGAGCCCTTGCGCGTAAAGGCACTCATCTTGGCAGCGTATGCACCGGAAGTGCTACCTTGGCAGAGGCAGGATTGCTCGATGGCTACCGCTGTACAATCCATTGGGAAAACATTGAGAGCCTTGCGGAACGCTATTCAAAGCTTGATATCACGTCTACACTTTTTGAAACTGACCGTAACCGCTTTACGTGCTCTGGCGGGCTTGCCGCTATGGATATGATGATACATTCGATAAAGTTAGATCATGGGCGAGAGCTGGCCATGAAGGTCGCCGATCAAATGCTTTACTCAGCCAGCCGGTCACCCACCGATATGCAGCGGATGGAAATCAGCCGAAGAACCGGCATTACTCATCCCAAAGTCTTGGCGACTATCGGCTATATGGAAGCACAAATTGAACAGCCCGCCTCTATTGCGAAGCTTGCCAATTCAGTAGGCCTTTCAATACGGCAAATGGAACGCCTTTTTAAATCAGAACTCGCGACAAGCCCTGCCTTATTTTACAAAGAACTTCGGCTTGAAAAGGCTCGAAATTTACTTCGTCAAACCATGCTAAGCATTCAAGAAGTCGCTGTGGCAACGGGTTTTAATACGGCGTCTTACTTCACCAAATCCTACAGAACACAGTATGGCCATACACCACTTCAAGAACGAGAAAATGCCTAATATTATCGCTTTTTTCGTCTTAGTATTCTAGGATCCATCCGACGTATGATCGCCATTGATCTAGGGCGTGCGACGGCTACATAATCAGCGCTATCTTCTGGAGCTTCTCTTTTGAAGGTTCTATAAATTGCATAAGACGCAAGAGCAGCATGTATGATAGCTGTGTAAGCAAAAAGAGAAGATGGCCCAAACTTACTCATAGACATAGCCCCCAAAATTGGTCCCACGACAGATCCCAACCCATAAATTAGAAATAGCCCGCCGCTGACGGCCACAAATTCATGCGGCTCAGCTCGGTCATTCGCATGAGCAGCACAAAGACCAAAAACTTGCATCGCAAACAGACCATATAGTCCACCACCTATTAGCATCATGGTTAGGTTTTGAGCTGCTAGATAAAAAAGAAATAATCCCGCGCCTACACCTCCAATAGATATGCCCAGAATAAGCACGCGCCGACCGATGCGGTCTGAAAGCCATCCCACGGGCCACTGCAAAACTGTTCCGGCGAAAATCACCGCACTCATAAACGTTGAGACAACAAGTACAGAGTGACCCAGTTCTGTTACAAAAATCGGGGCAACCCCCCAAAAGGCTCCATTGGTCAAACCAACGACTACACACCCAATCGAAGCTAAAGGAGAAACTCTGACTAATTTTTTTAAGTTTAGGGATGTCTGAGATAATGTTTGTGGTGCCTTAGCCGTGGATAATGAAACGGGAAAAATTGCGAGGCAAATACAAATAGCTACCAGCGAAAATAATACAAATTCTTCCGGAGGCGCCATTGAAAGCATAAATTGCCCTACCATGACGGCAGAAAGGTCAACCATGCGGTAGATAGATAAAACCTGCCCGCGTTGTTCATTAGGGGCTGCTTCATTTATCCAACTTTCAATTAATACATATAACCCAGCAAAACTGAACCCGATAACAGCGCGCAATATGACCCAAACTGGAATATTAATCGCCAGCACATGGATTAGGGTTCCGGCCGCCGTTAACGCAGATAGTGCTGCAAATACGCGGACATGCCCTACGCGGCGTACCAGTCGAGGAGCAATAAAGCAGCCAGCTATAAACCCGCCATAATATGAAGAGGTCATCATACCGATTGCCGGAAGTGGGAACCCTTCTATATTCGCGCGTACCGCAATTAATGTACTGAGAAGCCCTCCCCCAGCAAGGAGTATAGCCGCTGAAAGCAATAATGCTCCCACTGAACTGAGAACAGCACGCATGCATAGCCCCCTAAATTAGACGGATAGGTCCCGCTTCCGAATTTGCGAACAGCGCCATATTCGCTTCTTCTGCCTTACGCAAGGCAAAAGCCGTGGGCGCCGAAATCGACAGTAAGGCCTTCACCCCGCGCGCTGCGGCCTTCTCTATAATTTCATAGGAACAGCGACTGGACATAACCACAAACCCTTGATCAATATCAGTATTATCCCTCGCCATAGCACCCAACAATTTGTCTAGTGCATTATGTCTGCCAACATCTTCTCGGGCCAATTTAATCTCCCCATTCGTATCGGACCAAGCAGCCGCATGTACGGTTCTTGTTAGAGACCCAAGGGCTTGATGATCAGGTAGATTTTCCAAAGCCGCGCGCAATATATCTTTACCCAAATCAATGGAGTGGTCTGAAACCGGCGCTAATTTGCGAAACAAAACATCAGCATTTTCAAGACCGCAAACTCCACAGCTTGCACTGCCTACAAGATTTCGTCGTCTCTGAATAATATCAAGCTTTTCAAGAGCTTCAGTATTTATTTTAAAGCGCAAATCTACGCCTTTTTCTGACTGATAGATATCAACTGAAATTATATCTGAAATATTAGTTATTACATTTTCAGTCAGCGTAAATCCAACAGCAAAATCAACCAAATCATCAGGCGTTGCCATCATCACGGCGTAATTACGACGATTATATACAAAGGCAACTGGCATTTCCTCAGGGATATGCCAGCTGGGTTTATTGCCTCCAGTAACTTTAAATTCCCGCGAAGACGGTAGGCGCTCTCCGTGGAAATTAATTTTCATCACTCAGCAGGCGAAAGGGCAATCTGGCGATAAGCGTCCAGCTCATCGGCATATGTCTTTTGCCAATCAGATTTGTGGTTGGCCGGCGCAACGGCAACGGCTGTAACTTTATACTCCGGGCAGCTAGTCGCCCAGTCAACATTCTCTGTAGTCACTACATTTGCTCCAGTATCCGGGTGATGGAAAGTTGTATAAACAACGCCGGGTTGCATCCGAGAAGAATGACGCGCCCTTAGAGTAATTTCACCTTTGCGAGACTTTAGAGCGACCCATTGACCATCTTGAATGGCTTGGGCTTGGGCATCTGAAGGATGAATCTCCAGCACATCTTCCTCATGCCATTCAGAATTTTCAGTCCGGCGTGTCTGCGCGCCAACATTATATTGCGATAGAATACGGCCCGTTGTGAGCAGAAGCGGAAATTTGCGATTAGTTTTCTCAGTCGTTGGGACATATTCCGTTGGGACGAAGTTCCCAAGACCTCGGACAAATTCTCCGACATGCATGACCTCGGTTCCGTCAGGATTGCCCGCGTTGACAGGCCATTGCAGTGACCCTTTTTCATCAAGCAATTCAAAAGTCACATCCCGGAATGTCGGGGTGAGCTCCGCGATTTCCGCCATGATTTCTGAGGATGAATTAAAGCCCATCTCATAACCAAGCGCGCGGGATAAGTCTTGGGTGACTTCCCACTCATGCTTGCCTGTGACCGGTTTCATGACAGGGCGCACGCGGTTGATACGGCGCTCGGCGTTAATAAAGGTTCCGTCTTTTTCAAGGAACGACGTTCCCGGCAGGAACACATGGGCAAAGCGGGCCGTTTCATTTAGGAATAAGTCCTGAACGATTAAAATATCCAAAGCCTTAAGTGCAGCTTCAACGTGATGCGTATTAGGATCACTCTGCGCCACATCTTCACCTTGAATATACATGCCCTTGAAAGAGCCGCCGACAGCTTCGTCAAACATGTTTGGAATACGGTAGCCCGGAACAGCATCGAGCTCGCGGTTCCATTTCATTTCAAAGAGTTTACGCGTTTCATCATCTGACACAGGGCGATAACCGGAAAACTCATGAGGGAATGAACCCATATCGCAAGAGCCTTGAACATTGTTCTGTCCGCGCATGGGGTTAACACCCACGCCGGGGCGCCCAATATTACCCGTTGCCATAGCCAAGTTTGCCATACCCATAACCATAGTCGAGCCTTGCGAATGCTCAGTTACGCCTAGCCCGTAATAAATCGCGGAATTATTAGAGGTCGCATACATGCGGGCCGCGGAGCGAATATCGTGCTCGGGCACGCCTGTAACTTTGGCCACTTCTTGGGGTGAATTAGCTTCATTTAAAATGACCGCTTTCCACTCTTCATAGTTTTCAGTTCTAGCCTTAATGAAATCCTCATCTACCAAGCCCTCTTTGACCGCCACATAAGCAAAAGCATTAATCATCGCGACATTTGTTCCGGGACGAAGCGGCAGATGATAATCAGCTTTGATATGTGGAGTCCGCACAAGCTCAATAGCACGCGGATCGATAATAATCAGCTTTGCCCCTTGGCGCAGACGGCGTTTCATTTGCGAACCGAAAACAGGGTGAGCATCTGTTGGGTTAGAACCGCAGACAACAATACAATCCGCGCTCATGACACTATCGAAATTCTGCGTACCAGCACTTTCGCCATAGGTCTGCTTTAGACCGTAACCAGTCGGAGAATGACAAACGCGCGCGCATGTATCAACATTGTTATTCCCAAAACCCTGACGCACAATGCGTTGGACCAACCAAACCTCTTCATTGGTACAGCGAGAAGATGTGATGCCGCCAATAGATTTAACGCCATATTTCGCCTGCGTAGCCTTAAGCTTATCTGCGGCAAAACTAATAGCCTCTTCCCACTCCACCTCTTTCCATGGATCAAGATAACGCTCGCGTATCATCGGCTTGGTTATACGGTCGGGATGATTAGCATAACCAAAGGCGAAGCGGCCTTTAACGCAGCTATGACCATGGTTAGCCTTACCGTCTTTCCACGGCACCATACGGATGACTTGGTCGCCTTTAAGCTCGGCTTTGAACGAGCATCCAACGCCGCAATAGGCGCAAGTCGTTAGGACTGTTCTGTCGGGAACGCCGTGCTCGACAACGGCCTTCTCTTGCAAGGTTGCCGTGGGACAGGCTTGGACACAGGCCCCGCAAGACACACATTCTGACTCCATAAAGTTTTCTCCCATACTCGGGGTAACTTTTGATTTGAACCCGCGCCCTTCAATGGTCAGGGCTAAGGTTCCTTGCACCTCATCACAGGCCCGCACGCAGCGCGAGCAGACAATACATTTGCTGCTTTCAAATTGGAAATAGGGATTAGACGTATCAGTCGGAGCGTCCAGATGATTGTCACCATCATAACCATAGCGAACATTGCGCAGGCCGACCTGCCCTGCCACATCTTGCAATTCGCAATCGCCATTATCTGAACAGGTTAGGCAATCAAGCGGATGATCGGAGATGTATAGCTCCATCACGCCTTTGCGGACTTTCGCAATATCTGCATCCTGCGTTGAGACAACCATGCCATCGGAAACAGGCGTCGTGCAGGAGGCCGGCATGCCATTGCGCCCCTCCACCTTACAGACGCACATGCGGCAAGAGCCAAAGGCATCAAGATTGTCAGAGGCGCATAATTTTGGAATTGAAATTCCAGCTTCATTGGCCGCCCGCATCACAGATGTTCCCTCAGGCACAGTGATTGTGTTGCCATCTATCTCTAAGGTGACGTTTTTATCTGAGATGCTGGCTTTGGTACCAAAGTCTTTTTCAACTAATAATGACATAATTTACTCCGCAGCCTCTTTTACTGGTCCTAGGAAATCTTCTGGGAATTGCTTTAATGCAGATCGCACTGGCATGGGTGTCAATCCTCCCAAGGCGCAGAGCGATGCGGTTTCCATGAGATCACATAGGTCTTCGAGCACTTCGATATTTTTACCCTGCTCTTCGCCTTTCATTATTTTATCAATCGTCTCTTTTCCGCGCACGGCACCGATGCGGCAAGGCGTGCATTTTCCGCAAGACTCGATTTCACAAAACTCCATCGCATAACGCGCCATAGAGCCCATATTGGTTGTATCGTTAAAGACAACAAGACCGCCATGCCCCATCATAGCGCCGCGCTCGGCCATGGATTCATATCCCATCGCCATATCGAAATCAGCAGGAGCAACAAAGCCGCCAAGGGGCCCACCCGCTTGCACGGCTTTCATATCGCGTCCACTGCGCGTGCCGCCGCCAAAATCAAATAGCAATTCTTTCATCGTGACCCCGAAAGCTTTCTCGATGAGGCCGCCGCGCGCTATATCGCCCGCAAGCTGAAAAGGTTGCGTTCCGCTAGAGCGTCCCTGCCCATAATTGGCATAGGCTGACCCACCTTCGGAAAGAATAAAGGGCACGCTGGCAAGGGTGAGGACATTATTGACAATTGTCGGCTTGCCAAAAAGTCCAGAAATTGCAGGGATTGGAGGCTTCACTTTCACCTGCCCGCGCTTGCCTTCTATGCTTTCAAGCATTGAACTTTCTTCACCGCAAATATAAGCGCCAGCCCCCACACGCACGTGTAATTGGAAATCAGTGCCGGAGCTTTTGATATCCTCGCCTAACCAGCCTGCATTTTCCATCACATTAATGGCGCGGCGCATGGTCCGAATGGCGTGCGGATATTCAGACCGAATATAAACATAGCCCGTTGTCGCCCCAATCGCCCGGCCGCCAATAATCAAACCTTCGATCAAAGAGAAGGGATCACCCTCCATGAGCATTCTATCAGCAAAAGTCCCGCTATCACCCTCATCGGCGTTGGCGCAGAGATATTTCTCGGCCTTATCTTGGCTCAGGGTTGTCTGCCATTTTATGCCAGTCGGAAACCCTGCCCCGCCTCGCCCGCGAAGACCAGACTCTTTGATTTCATCAACAATTTTTTGAGGACTTATCTTAAGCGCTTTTTCCAATCCCATTAATCCACCATGAGCTTTGTAATCCTCGAGGTTGAGCGGGTCGATGACGCCCACGCGGGCAAAGGTCAGGCGCTCTTGGTTTTTAAGATAGCTTATCTCTTCGGTTAGGCCGTGGCACAGCTCATGGGGTTTGCCTTCAAGCATACCGCTATCAATCAAGCTTTCAATATCGTCAACAGTGACAGGGCCATAAGCGACGCGCCCTTTATCAGTTTCAACCTCGACTAAAGGCTCAAGCCAAAGCATGCCGCGAGAGCCGTTTCTAACAAACTCAGCTTTAGGCGCAGCACTCGCAAGGCTCGCCGCAACATCATCCGCCCCCATAGATAAGGCGGCTGCATCACAAGGTATGTATATTTTCACAGACACGGCCTTAACCCTTATGCTTGTTAGAGATTGTTTTCAAACGTGCCAGATCAACACGCCCATATAGCGCATAATCAACCATCACAGCAGGCCCAAGGGCGCAATTGCCCAGGCAATAAGTGGCCTCTAATTTAACGGTGATAGATTTTTCATCCATTTTGGTTTTGAAATACTTTTCAGCGTCAGCAATTAACTCATTCGCCCCGACGGCTTGGCAAGCTTCGGCCCGGCAGATTTTTATCGTCTGCTTTGCGCCCTTTTCTCGTTTGAAATCATGGTAGAACGTTACGACGCCATGAATTTCAGCGCGGGATATATTCAAAGCGTTTGCAATGGTGCGCAGGGCTGGCTCTGACAAAAATCCATCTGCGGCCTGAACTTCGTGTAAAACCTCGATAAGTTCGTCCGGACGATCTCCGTGAGCCTTACAAATCTCACGCGCCTTGGGGTTTTCGATGGTATTTAACAAAGTTGCCAAGATTGCTCTCCCTCAGCAGGCATATACATCTCCCGCATTGCTTGGCTTTGCGCTGATGTTCAAGTCATAACGCCTTCTATTAGCGTTCCCGATACTCACTATGCCATTCTGCTATGACAATAAGCCAAAAACTGGGAATTCTGGATAGATAATTATTACCGTCTCTATTATTCCACTTAATTCCTCACGCGGAACAACCATTAACAAGCCCTGAATTACATAAAAGATATATCGCCCAAAATATAACAAACGTTAATAGTGACAAATTGATTTTTACGATTAACAGGGGACAAAAATTAAAGGTAAATCATGCGTGACAATAAATTAGACGGTAAAGCCTATGCGGCGGGATTGCGCGAGCGGATCACAGACGCTGTCTCCGCCTTACCGGGACAACCTACGCTAGCGGTGGTCTTGGTAGGCGAAGATCCGGCATCAAAAGTATATGTCAAAAACAAAATTAAATTCACCATAGAAACTGGGATGCGGTCTGTGGAGCATAAATTGCCAGCCGATATATCGGAAGAAGAACTGATAAAAATTGTTAGGGAGCTTAATACAGATAACGAGGTTGACGGTATTTTGGTGCAATTGCCGCTTCCAAAACATCTCGATGAAAACCGTGTTATTGAGGAAATTGCGCCTGCGAAAGATGTCGACGGACTGACAGAGGCATCCGCTGGACGGTTATCGCTAGGCAAGCCTGGTTTGCGCCCCTGTACCCCAACAGGATGCGTGATGCTCGCCAAGGACGCGTTGGGGGATTTGAGTGGTAAGAGCTGCGTCATAATTGGCCGGTCTATTCTGGTGGGCAAGCCAGCTGCTATGCTATTTCTAGAACAAAATTGCACCGTGACGATTGCACATTCCCGCACAAAAAACATCGAAGAGGTCTGTAAAAAAGCTGATATTCTCGTCGCGGCCGTCGGACGCCCGGAAATGGTCAAAAATGACTGGGTGAAACCTGGAGCCTGCATCATTGATGTTGGCATTAATAGGGTCCCACATCCGAAAAAGCCGGGTAAAACTTGGCTGGTCGGCGATGTTGATTATGCGGGTTGCGCGCAAACTGCGGGTTCCATTACTCCGGTTCCCGGTGGTGTCGGACCAATGACGATAGCTTGTCTATTGAGGAATACTGTTTTAGCTGCCTGCATGCGCCGTAAATGGGACGAACCAGACAATTTGAGCTTCTGACACATTTTGAAAAAACAACTGCGAACAATTGAAAACACAAGGTTAACTCACTCAGGAATTACAAATCTTCTAAGTCCCAATTAAATTTATCCTCAAGCCAAGGGACATGATTTAATAGAATAGGAACACATTTTTCTTTTAATAAACGACTTGATTCAGCTGCCATTTCGGAGGGTATTTCTCCAAGAGAACCTTCGCGAGCCAATAGCTCAAATTGACGGGAGAACCCTCCTTTTGTTATCGGCACAATTTGCAAATATTCTATGACGTCAGGTTTTTCCAATAAACAGAGTGGAGAAGTCACCCCCCAGCCCATTCCATTAGCAACGGCCATTGCATGAGAGGGTCCGCGGTCAAACTCAGCTGTATCAGGGAACTTTACACGCAAACGGCCTAGCTGGCGCTCAATTCGAAGGCCCATAGCAGATCGAAAAGATATTCTTAAAAAAGGCAAGTCATCTTTAACCCCTGTATGGAGTTCTTTATTGCCTTTATAATCTTTCGGAAAAATCAAAACATATGGCTCTTGAAAAACTAAATGTCGCTCAACACCTGAAATATCTTCCAAGAGATTACTACTGGTGAATACGATATCAATATTGTGGGCAAGAAAATCAGCTCTATGAAAAGGAGAGAGCCCGCTCCAAAAACGCCAATATCCTGACAATTCATCTAATTTTTGATATAGAAGTGGCCCAAGAGACACAGACAGACTATCAGACATTGCAACAGTTAAAGAGGCGAGCTGGCGACGCTCTTGTGTCTGTGTTTCGCGTAAAGCCTCTTTTGTATCCTTAAGGATTTGTCGGGCTCGGTCATATAAGTTGCGTCCTGAGGCAGTCAGCGCGATCGGACGGACTGATCTATC
This sequence comes from uncultured Caulobacterales bacterium, assembly GCA_964587545.1. Lineage (GTDB taxonomy): Bacteria > Pseudomonadota > Alphaproteobacteria > Caulobacterales > Maricaulaceae > JACOMS01. The sequence goes on from CAZPLJ010000029.1 coordinate 11,798, forward strand.
GAATAATTTGACATTGATACCGCTCTCAAGGCTTGAAATAATCTGAGACACGGCTGATTGTGTCATGCCCAGAGCTTTACCACTTTGGGTCATACCGCCTTGCTCGGCTGTTACTACAAATACTTCCAGTGAACGTAGATCGAAGTGGTTAGGTATTTTTTTCATAGTCAAATTTTCCAAACCTGCAACAACATGTGGTTGCCGTATTTTTTTAGCCCACTCCTCAAGACATTCTTGACCGGCAGACAAAAGCAAAGGGGGCAATTCACTCTTCTGGACTATCATTCTTATGCCTTGAGACTAATTTACGGCATTTTATTGATTAAAATGGATTCTATTTTGACAAAAACGGTCATATCAATCATTTTTTATATGAACGACCCTTATACGATAAGTAATTCTTATTGTAATGCAGTCATCTAATACTAATTATTAAAAGTTCCTAATATCACTTTTATTGATTATGACAATTGAAATGCTCTATTCGATCAATAAACATTTTTACGTGGAGCATGAAAACTCGCTATCATCGATTACTCTAATTATGCCTATAAGGGTTAGGGCGTTGGATTTTTAATAAGCATGGTTATATCGGAAAGTCTTAAAGACAAATTGGACATTATCCTATTGTTCAGAACTATGAGTGGAACGTAATGATTTCGACGTTAGACCTTTTTCGTATTGGTATTGGCCCCTCAAGCTCGCATACGGTAGGCCCCATCCGCATAGGTGCACGCTTCGTGACTAGCCTATATAGAGAAAAATATTTTAATCAGACTGAACGTATAGACGTCAAATTACGGGGTTCTCTGGCCTTTACAGGAACCGGACACGGCACACCCAATGCCGTTTTAATAGGCCTTATGGGATTAGCTCCGGAAACATTAGATATAGAAAAAACGAAGCAAGCCATCGTCCAAATAGAAAGTGAAAAAGTACTTTCTCTGAATCACGAAAAAGACATAAGTTTCGATCCAGAGCGTAATATCATCTTTGACTATGAAACACCTACGAAACTTCACCCCAATGAAATGTGGTTATGTGCCTATGGCAAAAACGGAAAGGTACTACGCGAACAAACCTATTACTCTACTGGAGGCGGTTTTATCGCCTCCAAAGAACAACTCGAAAAACCTGTCGAAAACGACATTGTTCAGACGGGTCGCAAAGTCCCTTATGCATTCGGATCAGCTGATGAACTTCTTCAATTCTGCCGTGAAGAAGATGTCGCAATACATCAAATTATCTATCAGAATGAGGATAGTTTTCGGCCTAGAGCTAAAACAGATGCCGCACTAGATAATATCGCCGCCATCATGCTAGCCTGCATAGATCGAGGCTTGCAAACGGAAGGCCACCTTCCCGGCAGCCTAAAAGTCAAACGTCGAGCACCAGAAATATGGCAAAAGCTCCACGCAGCCCCACCTTCAAATGAACGCGAACAATTATTCGACTGGTTAAATGTTTATGCAATGGCCGTAAATGAGGAGAATGCCGCCGGCGGTAAGGTTGTAACGGCCCCGACAAACGGGGCTGCCGGTATTCTACCTGCGGTCTTGAAACATTATTGTTGCGGTGAGCGTGAAAACGCAGCCAATATCCGCAAGTTTCTTTTAACAGCTGGCGCCATTGGCATTCTTTATAAACAGCGCGCATCAATCTCTGGCGCTGAAATGGGCTGCCAAGGTGAAGTCGGCGTTGCCTGCTCTATGGCAGCTGGCGCGCTTGCCGCTGTCTGGGGAGGCACAGCTGAACAAGTCGCTAGTGCTGCAGAGATTGGCATGGAGCACAACTTGGGACTAACCTGTGATCCGGTTGGCGGCCTAGTTCAAATTCCATGTATTGAACGTAACGCTATCGGCGCCGTTAAGGCCGCTAATGCAGCACGTCTAGCCTTACATGCAACAAATCAAATGAAAGTCAGTCTGGATCAGGTCATTGAGACAATGCGCCAAACTGGCTTGGACATGTCAACAAAGTATAAGGAGACATCACAAGGCGGTTTGGCTGTGAATGTGATCGAATGCTAGCTAATCATCTTAAGGCCGTCTAAGATCGGGGGCCAAAGGGGAATAATATTATACTAACCCAAATCAGGTACATTATTTTAGCGTCAGCTATTTGTCTTGGTATGGCATCTTGCAAGCAGGCAAATGAGCCTAACAGTCCGCCTCAAATGACACTTGAGGAATCTGTCGACAATCAATCCATAGAAATACTTTTAGAGACAGCGCGAGACTACGCAGAAAAGACCGTAAAGCGCCAAAATTTGAGCAAAATCAGCTCGAATTAAGACCTCATGATACAATTTATTGGCCTGATGGCGAAGGACCCTTTCCTACCGTTTTGTTCTTTCATGGATGTAGCGGTAGAAGCCTTCACCATAAACAAGAATGGGCTGAACGCTTTAACAACATAGGTGTCGCCGTCATTGCCATAGAATGCTACAAGGGGCGAGGTGTTGCCTGGGAAGACGTCTGTAATTTGAAAAAACTCTTACCTTGGGAACGTGCTAATGACGTTTTGTCCACCGTCGAATATGCTCATACGCATATTGTGAGGCAACGGATCCAGGAGACGGTTAGCGACCCGAAACGGTTCTGAAACAGATGATAAGGTATAGAAAGAGAATTCTGGCAAAAGGAAAAAGGCTATTGTTCTCCTATATTCCTTCTTAGTGTCCATGAACTCAAGTAATTTCCTATTATGAATGAAATTTGTCAGCCTCGGCGAGGCTGATATTTAGGTGCTGTATACAACAAATTGTCTTCTTTCGTATATAAATGATCCATAACAGTAAACAAACTTTGTAAAATCACTCCCAAAAAGGTATCAGCAGAACATTATCCTAAATGGAGCCTCCTATGCCTTTAGCCATCAATAAGGACGTTTTTATTACTTGTGCGGTGACAGGATCTGGCGGAACACAAGACCGCAGCCCGCATGTCCCGCGTTCGCCCAAACAGATTGCGGATAGCTGCATCGAAGCTGCAAAGGCCGGCGCTGCTATTGTGCATTGTCACGTTCGCGACCCCGAAACTGGTGTCGCATCTAGAGACCCCAAACTTTACCGGGAACTGACCGAACGCGTACGCGATTCGGCGACCGATGTTGTCTTAAATCTTACCGCAGGTATGGGCGGCGACCTTTATTTTGGTCCTCCATCAAAGCCATTTCCTTTGACTGCCTCGACGGACTTTGTGAGCGCAGAAGAACGTATGGAACATGTCGTGGATTGCCTCCCAGAAATTTGTACGCTGGATTGCGGCACAATGAATTTCGCCGAAGCTGACTATGTCATGACTAATACGCCTGGCATGCTCACAGCGATGGGGAAAATGATGACCGAACTAGGGGTGAAACCAGAAATCGAAGCCTTTGATACAGGTCATCTTTGGTACGCAAAACAGCTAGTCAAAGACGGCATTCTGGATAGTCCGGCTATGGTGCAACTTTGCATGGGCATTTCTTGGGGCGCACCTGATGACATGAATACCTTTATGGCTATGGTGAATAACATTCCAGAGGATTGGAACTGGTCGGCCTTCTCGATTGGACGCAACCAAATGCCATTTGTTGCGGCGGCTGTACTTGCGGGCGGCAATGTCCGTGTCGGTTTGGAAGATAACATCTGGCTCGATAAAGGCGTGCTCGCGACCAATGAAAGCTTGGTACAACGCGCTGTAGGCATCATTGAGCGCATGGGCGCTAATATCATGACACCAGCTCAAGTTCGCGAAAAAATCGGGCTTACCAAACGAGGGCCTGCATAATGTCCGTAGCGGCGATTATTGGTGGCGGCGTCATTGGGGGCGGCTGGGCAGCCCGGTTTTTACTCAATGGCTGGGATGTTAATATATTCGATCCAGACCCTGAAGCTGAACGGAAAATCGGCGAAGTTACAACCAATGCGCGGCGCGCCCTGCCCGCTCTTTATGACCATGCCCTGCCAAGTGAAGGCAAGCTCACTTTCTGTAATAGCCTTGAAGAGGCTGTAAGTTCAGCCGACTGGGTAACAGAGTCTGCGCCAGAGCGACTAGAACTAAAACAAAAAATCCTTGGCCAAATAGAGGATGCTGCGGGACCTGATGTTATCATTACCTCATCAACATCCGGCTTTAAACCGAGCGAGCTTCATGAAGGCCGTAGCACGCCTGAGCGCATCATTGTGGCTCACCCCTTTAACCCCGTATACTTGATCCCGCTTATCGAATTGGTGGGGCCAGAGGCTACGATTAAAAAAGCACAAGAAACGCTAAAAACCTTGGGCTGTTATCCCTTGCATGTGCGCAAGGAAATTGACGCACATATTGCAGACCGTCTCTTGGAAGCCGTCTGGCGCGAAGGCCTATGGCTTATCAATGATGGCATAGCCACAACCGAAGAAATTGACGCCACCTTCACCTATGGCTTTGGGCTTAGATGGGCGCAAATGGGCTTATTTGAAACTTACCGCGTGGCTGGCGGGGAAGCGGGCATGGCCCATTTCATGGCTCAATTTGGTCCTTGCCTAAAATGGCCATGGACGAAGCTTATGGATGTGCCTGATTTAACCGATGAGTTGGTTCAGCGCATAGCTGATCAATCCGATGCGCAATCTGGAGCTTATTCCATCCGAGAGCTTGAGCGCAAGCGCGACGATAATCTGGTCGCTATTATGCGGGCCTTAAAAAACCGTGATTGGGGAACAGGCGCCCTTCTTAACAATATGGACAAAGCACTGGCCAAATTTGATAGCTCAGCTCCCGGTTATTTTCGGTCTGTCAAACGTATGGTTCCTGTCGATTGGACGGACTATAATCTCCATATGAATGAAGGACGCTATGGTCAGGTTTTCTCAGATGCCGCTGACGCTGTTATGATAGGGATTGGTGCCGATGCAGACTATATTAAATCTGGCCTGTCCTATTTTACAGTCGAAACGAAGGTCAACTATCTGGAGGAATGTGTCGCGGGCGATAATTTCCATGTCGATAGTCAAATTATTTTGGCCGATGGTAAGAAGCTAAAACTAGCTCACAAAATGTGTGCCGAAGATGGGTCTGTCATTTCTACCTGCGAACAATTCCTCTTACATGTAGACCTAAAGACAAGAAAGTCCTGTCCACCGCGGGCTGATGTAGAGACTAATATGATGCGTATGGCAGACGCTCATGGTAAACTTGAAAACCTCTTAGAAGCGTAAGGAAGAATTTCTGAGGATTTGCTGTAATCCTAGGCGACCGCTAACTTGCGATCCTTTGGCGTTTAATTTTAATGCCGACGCCATCAGCTTCGGTAATAGCTGAGAGTTTAGAAACCTTTATCTCCACCTGACTGACACCGTCATAGCTCAAAACTGTATCAGCAACTTTTTCAGCCATGGTTTCAACAAGCTCGATATGACCGGCCTCAATGATGTCTTTAATATCTTGAACCACCTGATCATAGCGCACAATATTTGCCATCGTGTATTCGCCGCCTTCCGGCTCACTCAATTCAATTATTAGATCAAAGCGGACGCGCTGCGTTGTGGTATACTCATGTTCGAATACGCCAATAGACGCATCCAGCGTTAACGCATCAATGAATATTTGATCTTTCACTATATCGTATCGGCAAGCGCGTTCGCATGCGCCTCAATAAGACCTAGCATGTAGGGCGCAAAGGACCTCCAGCATTCCATGGTAAAACTATGCTCATCAGCACGGTATAGTAAGATAGGCGCATTTTCAAAGACTGTCCGCGTACACTTGCCTGCAGGAAAGGTGCCCAAGGACATATCCAATGGACAGCCGACATTGACAGTTTCGGCTGCTGCAGGACCTGTTAGAGTCACAACCACATTTCTATGGGACACATCCGTAACGCTGAAAACATATTTCGATGAGAGCTTTAGGCATTTTCCATAAAGGCCAGAATATTTTTCTTTATCGGCTATCACAATCCATTCATCCGGGCCAAGGCAAGCAGTCATGGCGCCAGCCTTTTTAGATGTGGCTCCAATCTTGGCGGGCAGTGTCAATCCGATGGCTTTGGCGAAGGCCGTTCTGTCCTTTGATTTTACCCTTAAAGAAAGGCGGGTTTTTTCTTCCATGATTTGGGCGGTAACCGCGCCAGTAGTTAAAACCTCAGGCACAGTAATACCCGTATCATATATAATATTAGACGACATTCAGGCGCTCCCCTTTAGGGTCATAGAATACCGGCTTGACGACTTTGGCCGCATACGTCACGCCGCCTGACATTGGGATATAAAGGGTTTCATCCATACGGTTAAATCCGTCTTTGACCAAAGCCATAGCGACTGACTTACCTAGGCTTTCACTCCAATAAGAGGATGTGACATGGCCCAACATATCCATTGGAATTGGCTGTTTGGGATCGGCCACAATATGGGCACCCTCTTCCAAGACAATTTTCGGGTCGTCCGTTAAAAGACCAATTAGCTGCTTTCGCCCATCGGCAACGAGATCAGAACGCTGCAAAGAGCGTTTGCCCACAAAGTCTTTTTTCTTCTTAGAGACAATCCAGTTCATCCCTGCATCTTGAGGCGTGACGGTCCCGTCCGTATCTTGCCCAACTATAATAAAGCCCTTCTCGGCGCGCAACACGTGCATAGTCTCCGTGCCATATGGCGTAATATCATATTGCTGGCCCGCTTCAAACAAGGTCTCCCAGACCTGACGGCCATAGTGAGACGGCACATTGATTTCAAAGCCAAGCTCACCCGAAAAGGAGACGCGGAAGAGACGGGTCGGAACGCCGCAAATCTTGCCTTCGCGAAGGGTCATATGTGGAAAGCTTTCCGGCGAAAGATCAATGTCTTCAACAAAGGGCTCGATGAGCTTGCGGGCATTTGGCCCATTCAGCGCAATAACCGACCACTGTTCGGTGGTGGAGGTAAGCCAGACATCAAGCTCGGGAAATTCGGTTTGAAGATAATCTTCCATATGGCGATAAACGCGAGGCGCGCCGCCCGTTGTTGTTGTGACATGGAAACGGTCCTCGGCAATACGACCAACCACGCCATCATCATAAATATAGCCATTCTCGCCTAACATTAACCCATAGCGACAAGCACCAACCTTCAACTTAGTCCATGGGTTGGTGTACATAATATTCATAAACTTTGCGGCGTCAGGCCCAACGACCTCGATTTTACCGAGTGTGGAAGCATCAAAAATACCGAGACTATCACGCGTAGCCTTACATTCGCGGGCCACAGCCGCATGCATATCCTCGCCGTCCTTAGGGAAATACCAAGCCCGGCGCCAAATACCTACAGGTTCGTAAACCGCGCCTTGGGCCTCAGCCCATGGATCTATGGCTGTCTTGCGGGTAACCTCAAAGAGATCATCAGTTCGGTAGCCACAAAAAGCACCAAAGCTCGTCGGTGTATAAGGTGGGCGGAAAGTGGTTAGGCCGACTTTCGGCGCGTCTTTGCCAAGGGCTTTAGCGGCGATTTCCAACGCGTTTAGATTAGAGGTTTTCCCTTGGTCGGTCGCCATACCATTTGTTGTGTAGCGTTTGACATGCTCAATAGATTTAAAGCCTTCTTGGACCGCAAGTTGAATATCTTTATTGGTGACGTCATTTTGGAAATCGACAAAGGCTTTTGTCTTTTGAGGCTCAATATAATTGGGCAGGCTATCAAAAACTTCACCGGCTCCCCAGATTGGCTCTACAACCTTATATTTTTTTCGGCCGCCGCCAGCATTATTGCCGGCCTCCAATGCAGTCTGAATACCAAAGTCCCCATTACAGGCGGCAATACTAATGCAGTTTTCATTCGCGACATCAGGCAAATAGACGCCCGTATCCGCATCCCATTTGATTGATCCTTTGGATTGCGACCAAAGATGAAGACTAGGTGTCCATCCGCCGCTCATCAGTAAGGCATCGCAGTCCACTTTTGTTTTCTGACCTGTTTCTGGATTGTAAATTTCAGCGGATTTGATGCGATTTTTGCCGTTGGTTTTCGAAATCACTGACCCTGTATGAACATCAATCCCTTTGGCGCTGGCCGCATCCAACAGTTCTTGTGAAACCAACTGACGGGCATCGACAATCGCGCCAATGCGAATATTGCTCCCGGACAAATTAAAGGCTGCCCCATAAGCGCTATCATGACTAGTAAAGACGATCATTTCTTTACCCACGGCGACACCGTACTGGCCAAGGTAGCTTTGCGCAGCCGAGGCCAGCATAACGCCAGGTCGGTCATTACCATTAAAAACAAGCGGCCGCTCAATGGCTCCTTGCGCAAGTATGACTTGCCCTGCATGAATCCGGTGCATAACTTCGCGCACCTGTCCGACTTTTAAATTCGCTATATGTTCCGTTACGCGCTCTGCCAGCGCTACAAAGTTATCATGATAATAGCCAAAGGCCGTTGTGCGCCGCATGATGCGGACATTCTCGGCGGTTTCTAAAGTCTTGATTGTCTTAGCTAGCCATTCAGGCGCGGATTTGCTGTCAATCGTAACCTCTCCAGAGGATAACAAGCTACCGCCAAGGTAAGCATTTTCGTCAACAAGGATGACTCTTTGATCTTTTTTGGAAGCTGCTAATGCCGCTGCCAGACCAGCTGGCCCAGCTCCAACAATCAGCACCTCGCAATGGCTATAGCATGAGCCGTAAACATCTGGATCATGTTCTTTGGGAGCAGGACCAAGGCCAGCGGCATTGCGGATAAAGGGCTCATAAAGTTTATCCCAGAAGCTCTTGGGCCACATAAAGGTTTTATTGTAAAAGCCAGCTGGAAAAAGCGGTGAGAAAATATTGTTAAACCCGCCAATATCAAATTTTAGGCTTGGGTACTTATTTTGCGAGCGGACATCCATACCTTCGTAAATTTCAAGGGTTGTCGCGCGTAGGTTTGGCGTCACGCGCCCCTTCCCGCGCGAGACAGTGACCAGTGCATTAGGTTCTTCAAAACCCACGCCGACAGGACCGCGGGGCCGATGATATTTAAAACTGCGCCCCATCAGGTGGACCCCATTTGCAATTAGGGCACTCGCGACTGTGTCGCCTTTAAAGCCGGAATAGCTCTTACCATCAAAGGTAAAACTGACCTTTGAGCTGGCGTTTGCCTGGCCATGATTGTTTCGCCGAAAATCACTCATTTGCCTGATTTCCACTTGTCGATTTGGGCTTGTGTAGGACGTTTCGAGCCTATCTTATAGGTCTTGACGAATTTATCCGTCACCGTGTTGCGCACGGCGTTGAAAAACATGTTACACCCATCGGCATGCCACCAGCGCTCACAATGTTCACCGCGAATGTTATCACGAATAAACAGAAATTCCGACCACTCCTTATCCGACATAGCCTGCTGTTCTTCGGCATTAGGACGCACGATGTGAGCCTCGCCCGCATAGCGAAATTCGGTTTCTGGGCGCTTTTCGTCGCAATAGGGACAATGAATGAGCATCATATCAAAATCTCCTAGTGAGCCACAGCCGCAGCGGCAGCTTCGTCAATAAGACGTCCGCCAACAAAACGGTCTAGATTAAATGGCGCATTAATAGGATGAGGTTCATCATGCGCAATCGTATAGGCGAGTAGATGCCCAGCGCCAGGTGTCGCTTTAAATCCGCCGGTTCCCCAGCCGCAATTGACATATAGACCTTGAACGGGCGTCTTGCCCAATATAGGAGACCGGTCCGGCGTGACATCAACGATCCCGCCCCAATTTCTAAGCATCCGCATTCGTTTAAAAATCGGGAATATCTCACAAATCGCCATAATATTATGTTCAACTAGGTGAAGTGCACCGCGTTGCGAATAACTCGTATATTGGTCCGTGCCGGCCCCAATCACTAACTCCCCTTTGTCGGACTGACTAATATAGGCGTGAACCGCATTTGACATAATCACGCAAGGCACAACAGGTTTAACAGGCTCGGAGACTAAAGCTTGTAATGGGTAGCTTTCGAGTGGAAAACGCAAACCTGCCATTTCCATAACAACAGATGTGTTACCCGCCGCAGAGACACCAATTTTCTTGGCGCCAATAAATCCTTTTTCCGTTTCAACCCCTTCAACCGCGCCGTCTTTACCGCGGCGAATACCTATGACTTTGCAGTTTTGAATAATATCGACGCCTAGCTTAGAGGCCGCACGCGCGTAACCCCAAGCGACGCTGTCATGACGCGCCACGCCTGCCCGTTGCTGAAAGGCGCCGCCCATAACCGGATAGCGTCGGTTATGAGAGATATCGAGAATGGGTACGACCTTTTGACATTCTTCCGGCGTAAGCCAGACATTGTCGACACCGTTCAATCGATTGGCATGAACATGGCGCTGAAAGCTCTGCACGTCATGAACGTTGTGGGCCAACATAAGCACGCCACGTTTCGAAAACATCGTGTTATAATTCAACTCCTGAGACAGCCCGTCCCAGAGATCTACCGCATGATCGTAAATTCCCGCGCTTTCATCAAATAGATAATTAGAGCGGATAATCGTCGTATTACGGCCCGTATTTCCGCCGCCAAGCCATCCCTTTTCAACGACGGCGACATTAGTCACGCCATATTTGGACGCTAGATAATAGGCCGCGCCCAAGCCGTGACCGCCAGCACCGACGATTACAACGTCATATTCTTTTTTAGGCTCTTTGTTAGGAAATTGCTCTGGCCATTTTTTGTGACCGGATAACGCATTCGCAAAAAGCGAGCGAGCGGAGAACTTCATTTTACTCTCTTTTGCTAGGCCCTTAATTTCGCATTAGTTGGATCTAACGGGCTATCTTCTAATACACGGCACTTATAGCGTTTACCCAAAATTTCAATTTCCAAATTTGTCCCAACCTCTGACTTAGACGGATGAACCATGCCCAAAGCCAGAGATTTGTTCAGACGCCAACCGAAACCGCCGCCCGTGGCGCGGCCAACGACCTCTCCGTCAGAATAAATCGGGTTATTCCCGATGACGTCGGCGTCATCCACATCCATAACTTCAAGCGTAACAAAGGCATTATCAAATCCGCGCTTTTCCCACTCAAGCAAGGCGTCTTTTCCTAAGAACCCATTCTTTTTCTTGAGTGAAACAAAACGATTTAGACCGCTTTCATAGGCTGAATATTCGATAGACATTTCTGTCCCGACAAGACGATATGATTTTTCAAGACGCATTGAATTCATAGCGCGAATACCAAAAGGTTTTAGCCCGTGCTTCTCGCCCGCTTTCAACAACGCATCAAAAATATGATTTTGATACTCAATCGGGTGATGAATTTCCCATCCAAGCTCGCCGACGAAGTTCACGCGAGCAAGCTTACAGGGCGCGTACCCCACATAACTGTCCTGAGCCGTAAGCCATGGGAAAGCTTCATTAGAAAGATCTGATCCGCAAATGGGTTGCAAGATATCGCGCGACTTAGGTCCGGCCAGAACAAACACACCCATGGCGTTTGTTAGGTCAGTCATTTGAACAGAGCCATCTTTGGGCATATGTTTTCGAAGCCAATCGTGATCAAGCCTGTGCAAAGCTCCCGCAGATACGAGGTAAAAACTCCGTTTGCTTTCGCGAAGCACTGTAAATTCTGAATGAACACCGCCTTTAGATGTCAGACCGTGGGAAAGTGCTAATTTACCAGGTCTTACGGGCATTTTTTGCGCTAAAACCCAATTGAGGAATTTGGCGGCACCAGGCCCTTCAATCCGGCACTTTGCGAAGGCTGTCATATCTAGCAAGCCCGCATTTTCAGCGACATTTTTACACTCATTGCCGACATGTTCGAAATAGCTTGAACGACGGAAGGACCAATCATCTTCCTGCGCGACACCTTCGGGCGCAAACCAATTAGGACGTTCCCATCCAAAAAGTTGCCCAAATACGGCGCCCTTTTCCTTTAGGCGATCATAACATGGTGCCGTACGCAATGGGCGGGCGGCGGAACGTTCTTCGTCTGGGTAATGGACGGTAAAAACATCGGCATAGGCTTCTTCATTTTTAGTAATAAGATAAGATTTTGTTGCATAAGATCCGAAGCGGCGCGGATCCACACCTAACATATCAACTGTTGGCTCTCCCTCTACAATCCATTCGGCTAACTGCCAGCCGGCACCCCCGGCCGCGGTGATCCCGAAACTATGCCCTTCATTTAGCCAGAAATTTTTCTTATCCCAAGCCGGACCAACAATCGGGTTACCATCCGGCGTATAGGCAATAGCACCATTATAAACCTTCTTTATGCCGACATCTTTGAAAATTGGCACACGATTAAATGCGCTTTCAATATGCGGCATCAGGCGGTCTAAATCTTCTTGGAAAAGTTCATATTCTGAATTGGCGTCGGGACCATCAACATAACACGCGGGGGCGCCATGTTCATAAGGCCCTAAAATCAACCCGCCCGCTTCTTCACGCATATACCAAGAGCCATCCGATTCACGCAAAACACCTAGCTCAGCTTCACCACGATTACGACGCGCTACAATATCGGGATGTGCTTCTGTGACAATATATTGATGCTCAACCGGCACGACAGGGATATCAAGTCCAATCATCTCGCCAGTTTTACGCGCAAACGACCCTGTACAAGAAACAACATGCTCAGCGATGACCTCGCCTTTATCCGTGGTCACCTTCCACCGCTCGTCCTCGAGCTGCTCAATCGCAAGCACGGATGTATTACGATGAATTTTAGCTCCGCCTGCCCGTGCTCCAATGGCAAAAGCCTGAGTCAAATCGGCTGGCTGCACATACCCATCCTCGGGATGACGTATAGCGCCGATCAATCCGTCAGGCACAGCAAATGGCCAGATGTCCACGACTTCTTCTGGCGTCAAGAAATCCACCTGCACACCGATCGTCTGTGCAACGCCCGCATATTGATGATACTCGTCCATCCGGTCTTGATTGGTTGCTAATCGAATATTTGAAACAGGACGAATGCCGACGTCTTGTCCGGTTTCCTCTTCGAGGTTTTTATAAAGCTCAACGGAATATTTATGCAGCTGCCCAACAGAATAACTCATGTTAAATAGTGGCAGCAAACCCGCCGCATGCCATGTTGAACCAGAGGTAAGCTCCTTACGTTCAAATAAAACACAGTCTGACCATCCCTTTTTCACAAGATGATAGAGTGTAGAAACACCAACAACGCCGCCGCCAATAACAACGACCTTAGCTGATTTCTGTATTTCGGACATGCGTACTCCTAGGCATTACAACCAAAGACCCATCATCTATTATAGCTTATACGAGCGGTCAAACGGACAAACGCGGCATAAGCGTGATTAATATTAGGATTGCAATACGCTTATCGGACAATCATTCAAAAAATCAGCTGGCGGGTTTATCAGGTAAACCCCAGACATTATCTTATGACCTTGCACGTTTCATTTTTCACAAAAGGTGAACTCAATCCTACATTTAGATATTAAATTTCGTCCAATCTTGCCTAAATGAAAATCCAGTTCCCGGGCGTTGAGACATCAGTAGATTTCCGTTTTTGATTTCTAGTGCTTCATTAAACAGTTCTGTAAACCAGTCGATATGCTCCACGCTCATACAATTTGGTGTCGACCCTGCAATGACGAGGCTTTCATGCGTAAAGAAATGTGTAGAGATGGGTATATTATGAGCGTGGGCCAGAGCGCCCACACGGCGCATTTCTGTTAAGCCGCCAATGCGTTGCAAATCTGGCATCAAAATATCGCAAGCCTTTTTCTCAATCATGGCCTGCATGCCAAGGCGCGTATATTCTGTTTCCCCGGAAGCTATGGACGTGTCGAGCGCTGCCGTGACGCGAGCATGCCCCTCAAGGTCATAAGCCGCGACAGGTTCTTCGATCCAGATGAGATTAAAGGCCTCAAGGTCACGGCCAAGACGAATGGCCTCTTTAGGAGAGAGCCCTTGATTGATATCGACAAGCAAACCAATATCAGGCCCAACGACATCACGTATAGCTTGAACCCGCGCGACATCATCGGCCTTAGATGCTGAACCAAGCCGAATTTTCATGGCGGTAAAGCCTTGATCCAGAAAGCGTTGCGCTTCTGTTTGTAATTCATCCAATGAATAGGACAGCCATAATCCGCTACTGGCATAAGTCGGTATGTGTTCACGGCAAGCACCGAAAATATGGTGGAGCGGTTTTTCCGCCGCCTTGCCAATAATATCCCAACACGCCGTATCAATCGTCGAGAGAGCCGCAATCGTCACCCCTTTATGGCCAGTTGGATTTATTTCGCGCCAAATATCCTCCCAAACACCCGTTACATGATGAGGATCGCGCCCGACCACTATGTCCTCAAATCCGCGCAGCATCTCATCAAAAGATTTCAGCCGAGCCGCATTGAGCGTAAACAGATAAGACTCTCCCGTAAGTCCCTCATCTGTATGCAAACGCAAAAGCACACATCCTACAGATCGCATGTCATGGATAGCTGTTTTGATAGGCCTAGGCAGCGGTAAGTTGACAAGTTGAGTCTTAAACTTTTTAATTTTCATGATGGTGCGTCCTTAAGGCCCTCAGGCCCTCAATAGCTTTGTCGAGAACTTTTTGTCGTTCTGGTTCATCCACATGAACCATATAAGTGGGAATTGTGATTTCTGGTGCATTTTCAACCAAGAATAATTCTTGGCTAGTGAGTTTATCTTTTATGGCTGAGCGTAATAGATAGGCCGATCCACCTTGTGATTGTATATGACCAAGTCCAACGTCCGCCAAGCCAACCGTAATTCTATGAGTTGCGATGCCGGGGAATAAGCGGCTATGGGCGACGCGAAAACTTTGCCCCCAATCCACGAAAATATATCCCGGAACGGTATCGCCCTCTACCCGTCGGGGTTCAGTCGATACAAGGTTTAGGCGTTCGTCTGAAAACTTTTCTATAGTTATACCGGGAATTTGTTGCGGCTCATAAAGAATGGCTACGTCAATAGTCCCGTCGCGCAGTAGCTCCATAAGACGACTACTATAGTCGGACTGGATATGGGTTGCGAGCTCCGGATTATGCGTTTCCATCCATTTCAGCCAAGGGGTCACAACAGAATGCCAATGGTTCAATTGGACACCCAGGCCCACGACAGAGTTAAAGTCTTCGGACAGCGCACTTTCCTGCCGCGCCAATTCCCAGTTTCGAATGAGAGATGTCGCGTGACGATAAAATCTTTGCCCGCCCGGCGTCATGACGGCTCCATTTCGTCGACGCAGAAATAAGACACGGTTAAGACTATTTTCTAAGGCCTTGATACGGGCGCTCATCGCCGATTGGGTAATGTTAAGATTACGGGCGGCTTGCTGAAAGCTGCCTGTCTGGCTGACCTCTAAAAAAGCCCTGATATTTTCAATATTCATAGCTCTCCATATTCATAACATTCCAAGTCTTAATTCGATTTATTTGATATTAGTTATAAATAATATTCGTTTTATTAAATTAAGACTATTTGCAATAATTCTGTCAAGATGGAGAATCCAATGATAAGCCAAGCGAGTTTTCTGAGTTAATGGCGATACTGCTAAATAATGATGGCTTCTGGCACGAAAAATGGCGAGCCGCGATTGAGACCCATATGCCAAGTCTCGAAATTTTTGAGTTTCCCGATATTCCAGACCCAACCTTAATTGAATATGCCCTCATATGGGGTCACCCAGAAGGGGATTTGGAACGCTACCCCAATCTCAAAGTTATTTATTCACTGGGCTCCGGCGTTGATTATTTAGACGCTTATACGGCTCTACCTGCAGCCCCCATTTTCCGAACGATTGACATGAATATGGCCGACGATATGGCGCTTTATACGCTTTACTGGACCATTCATTTTCAGCGTCTGTTTAACACCTATCGGACACAGCAAGAAAAAGGACAATGGACACGTTATCCAACACCGCTGGCGCACGAGTATAAAGTCACAATCTTAGGTCTTGGCGCAATCGGTGGACATATCGCAAAAGCCCTTGCGCGAAACGGTTTTGATGTGACCGGGTGGTCCCGCCGCCTCAAAGACATAGATGATATAAATTGCGTAAGCGGTGACGGATCCTTAAACGCCATACTTCCTCAAACGGATGTCCTTGTTTGCGCTTTGCCTTTGACCAAAGCCACCTATGAGTATTTAGATATATCTATGCTCAAGCGCCTGAAAAAAGGGGCTGCTTTTATTAATATTAGCCGCGGCGCGGTTGTCAACGAAGTTGATCTGCTCACACTTCTTGATAGCGGTCATATCCACGGTGCAGCGCTCGATGTTTTTCACACGGAGCCGCTCCCGAAAAACTCTCCTTTTTGGACGCATCCTAACGTCCATGTCACGCCCCATATGTCAGGCCCGACAAATCCTCATACAGCCATGCAAACCATTGCTAAAGAGCTAGCAAATTTTGAAAAAGGCATAATGCCGCCTTACCCCTATAAAAGGGAGACAGTTTCATGAAAATTACACGTATCACGCTTTGGAGCCTCCCACTCACCAGTCATGCTGATTACCATATGGCTGGCGGTAAGAGCTGTCTGACCACTGAAAGTATTATCATCCGGGTCGATACAGATACGGGCTTATCCGGCTGGGGCGAAAACTGTCCTATTCCGCATTACCTCCCAGCCTATGCAGGCGGCGTTGCCCCCGCACTTGACTATATGATGCCCGCCATTCTCGGCTCTAATCCGGTAGGAGCCGAAGCTTTGATGGCCACACTAGACCGTTATTTGCTTGGGCACAATTACGCCAAATCCGTGCTTGATATGGCCTTTTGGGATATTACGGCAAAGGCAGCAGACCTGCCGCTTCACAGTCTCCTGGGCGGGCGTCGCAGCCAATCCATGCCTGTTTATCACTCCCTCACCTGTATTGCGCCTAATGAGATGGCCCGCATGGCGGTGGACGCCAAACAAAGCGGTGTGACCCAGTTTCAAGTCAAACTTGGCGCAGATAGTAATTGGGAAGCGGATGTTGCGAGGATTACAAAAGTTCGCGAAGCGGTTGGACCAGGCTTATTTGTTTATGCGGATTGGAATTGCGGTGCGTCTAAGCTGGAAGCCATACGCACCGCACGAGCCGTCTCTCATTTGGACGTAATGTTAGAGCAACCTTGCGAGACCATCCCCGAGTGCATGGCCGTAAAAACTGCGACGGGCTTACCGATGAAATTAGATGAGAGCACAAAGACAATAGAAGACCTCATCACAGCCGCACAAATGGATTGTCTTGATGCAACAGCCCTTAAAATATCGAAATTTGGGGGCTTATCTGCGGCGCGGCGCGCGCGCGATCTTTGTATTCATCTGGGCGTAAAAATGTGCGTTGAAGATACATGGGGCTCAGACATTGTAACAGGCGCCGCTTTGCACCTAGCCGCCTCCACTGATCCAAAGTTTTTACTCAATGTCTGTGATCTTTCAAGCTATGTTGGCCCAAGACTAGATCCTGCTTCGCCCTCTCGTAAAGACGGCTTTATCAGTCCTTCTGAAAAACCGGGACTTGGCGTAGATCCGGATATGGACATTTTAGGCACCCCGCAACAGATTTGGGAATAGGAGAAACTTATGAGCAAGCTCACACTTGAACAAGAACAGGAACAGGTCCGCATAGACCTTGCCGCCATGTTTCGCCTGACGGCTCATTTCGGATGGGATGATACGGTCTGGAACCATATCACAGCCCGCGTTCCCGGAAGTGAGCATCACTTCTATATGCACCGTTTTGGCCTACATTACTCTGAGGTAAGCGCGTCAAACCTGATTAAAGTTGATGAAGAGGGCAAAGTCATCGAAGGCCCGTCAGATGTCAATACGGCGGGCTTTATCATTCATAGCGCGGTCCACCTAAATCACGCAGAGAGCAAATTCGTCTTCCATGCCCATCCGCCAACTGCCATTTCCGCTACGGCATTTGAAGAGATCCCATTTCTGGTGCAGGACAGTTCCATGCTGTATGGCAAGGTCGGGTATCATGATTGGGAAGGCCTCTCTGTTGATCCCGATGAACGCCACAGAATTGCTGAACGTCTTGAGGGCAATAGCTGCCTTGTCATGCGTAATCACGGTTTCCTCACCGTCGGCGCCACAGCGGGCGAGTGCTTTATGAATATGTATTACCTTATTCGCATGTGCGAAGTGGCGATACAAGTCGGCGCGAGCGGACTTAAGACCTGTAATCAACCAGCTGAGGTTTGGCAGAAAGCCTCTGATCAATATGCGGCTTTCCCGCCCGGTAAATATGAGTGGCCAGCACTCAAGCGCCAAATAGACCGGCTTGACCCATCCTATAAGCATTAATGCAGATTGATCTTAAAAATAAACGTGCTTTT
>CAZPLJ010000029.1:30141-32738 GCA_964587545.1 uncultured Caulobacterales bacterium
TAGGCACATCTATGCAATGTTATGTCGATCCTGAAGAGATCGCCGAGTTGATTTGTTTTTTATCTTCTGATTACGCCAAACATATTTCAGGTCAAATTATAGGTGTGGATGGCCACACGGAAACTTTATATCCGAGGCAATAATTAAGGTGGTGAGGCTTTATGACTAAGAACGCTATTGTCGTTGATGAGACAGAACATCCTGTGGGGCCAAGCGCCTACGCCGCGGCAGAAATTGATATACGAGACTTTCTGGATTTAGAGCAGTTCCCGATCCATGAATTGGGAGACCCCAAACGTGCGGAATTAGTCGCCCATGCAAGGGCTGGGCTTGAGGGTGATGGCTGCGTGGTTATCCCTCAATTTGTATCAGCCAAAGCCGTTGAAGAGATGCGCGCCGAGGCAATAAGGCTGCTTGGTAAAGCCCGTAGCGGCGAAGAAACAATGAACCCCTATTTTTCGGCAGATGATGAAAGCCTGCCAAAAGACCATCCGAAGCGTATTTTCTCTCGCCGTTCCAGCACATATATTAATTCCGATGAGTTGGAACCAACATCATTACTTCGGAAGTTTTATGACAGTGATGTCGTTGTACATTTTATTTCGGAATGCCTGAATGTTGGGCCGCTCTATCGCTGGGCGGATCCGCTCGGACGTAATCCTTACAGCATCATGCATGACGGTGATTATTTCCCGTGGCATTTTGATGGCAATGACTTCACGGTCAGCCTCCTTGTTCAAGAAAGCGAAAGCGGCGGAGAGTTTGAATATTGTCCCAATATCCGCAACGCTGAATCTGAATCATTTGACGACGTCAAAGCCGTCTTAAAAGGTGATCGGTCTAAGGTTAAATCGCTCCAATTACGCAAAGGCGACTTGCAAATATTTAGAGGACGTCACTCTTTACATCGCGTCACAAAAACAAGCGGAGCCAGCCCGCGCATTATTGCGCTCCCCTCATATGTAACCAACCCATATTTAGTAAATCGCCCGAAGCATTCGCAATCCGTCTATGGTCGCGCCATGCCGATCCATGTGGAGCGGGAACGCACCCGCCTTGACGGCTTGACAGATTAGGAGCCGCTCATGCGCGTCGGATTTATAGGCCTCGGGAATATGGGCAGCGGCATGGCGGCGAATTTACACCGCTACTGCGCCGCCAATGATTATCAGTTCAACGTTTTTGATATCAACCAAGAAGCTATGAATTCTTTTATCAAAAACGGCGCGATGGGCGCCGAGTGCATTGCCGAAATCGCGCGCCAATCCGATATAATTTTCACATCTCTTCCCAGTTCAAAACAGGTTAACGACATTGCATTAGGGCCTTCAGGCCTATTAGAAAATTTGCCCCAACACGCTATGTGGTTTGAAACAAGCACAAGTGATTTGTCTGAATGGCAAAAGGTTCGCCGCGCGGCGCCTGACCATCTCACCCTCATTGACGCGCCCGTTACAGGTGGAACAGAAGGCGCTGCGGCCGGCACGTTGACCATGCTGCTGGGTGTGGACGGCGAGCTCAGCTTAGAACAATTGGAGATGTTAAAAAGCTTTACGAAAAAGCAAGTCGTTATGGGGCCATCCGGAGCCGGTTATATCGGCAAGCTTAGCCAACTTCATCTTAACTATCTCGTCGCTCAGGGCATTGGCGAGGCTTTGATGCTCGGGGCAAAAGGCGGATTGGATTTGACGGTTTTAAGCGATGTCTTAAGCCATAGCTGCGCGCAAAGCTATGTCGTGGATAATTACATCCCCAAGGTATTAGACGGGAGCTATGATGAGAGTTTCGCATTAGGGTTGGCCAAAAAAGATATGAGCCTGATCCACAGACTTGGTGAACATCTCGGACTAGACATGCCACTTAGCGATGCCGTGATGGAAAGCTATGAGGAGGCCCTTGGCACGTATGGTCATGACGCCCCGCACCTCTCAATTGTGAAAATAATAGAAGATAAGGCGGGCCTTAAACTTCGCACTTAATTTGCTTTAAGCGCCGGTGTACTTTTTTAGGGAACGTCTCGTCAGACTCTTTCTTTAACTCTTCTATCTTTCCATCTTCGGGTCTTTCATCTGGCCGAAGAAACTTACCTGTATGAAATAAGTAGAACTTACCAAGAGAGTCATAAATTTCATTGAGTGAGCGCCGTACCCTGCCTTTAGGAACTCGCCGTTTATATTGCTCTATCAGGCTTATATGTTTGTGACAGAGTTCATAAGACATCATGCTAGGTATTCCTATATCGGAAAAGTACGACCTCAAAAATCTAACATCTTGGTAAACCGCATCTGTATAGCTTGGAAACAAAAGCCTCCATAACGCCAAAAAAAAGAAGATTAAAGACCATGCTATTGCTATCATCATGGCCTTAAGAGCATCATCCATAACAAACTCGCCTAAAATTGGCCAGTTTAGCAAGGTCTGATTATTGACGCTCAAGATCAATGAAAGTAAGCCCTAGAGAGACAGTGGCAGGAGGCGCAATGTTTCCTGCAATCTGTTTAATGTCTTCGAGAACCATGACTGGCGATTAACACATGCGGTAAACAGGAGTCCATTCGGACATAATAATGATTTCAATGTCTCGCCCCTTTTAGCGG
>CAZPLJ010000030.1:0-32593 GCA_964587545.1 uncultured Caulobacterales bacterium
CAAATATTCCTAGACCGTCAATCTTAGTTATAGGCGCTTTCACCATGTAGGCTACGATCAAGACCATCTGCCTCTGCTTGCTCGTCAACACGTAGGCCAACAATCGCTTTTACGATGATAAGGATAATCGCGGTGACAACAGCCGACCAAACAACAACAATAGCCGTGCCGGTCAGTTGGGTCATGAAATTACCATCACCCGTTCCGCCGAGTCCTGTTGCAGAGAGGAACGGTAAAAGCAAAATACCCAACATGCCGCCAACACCGTGAACCGCAAAGACATCCAAGCTGTCATCAATTTTCATTTTAACCCGGATCAAATTCACAGCATAATAGCAGATCACACCACCAGCCAGTCCTATAAGAAGAGCTCCTTGTGGCCCGAGAACACCCGCTGCTGGAGTTACTGTCGCAAGACCTGCAATTGTACCCGTGGCCGCGCCAACAAGGCTAGGCTTGCGTCCACCCAAGCTTTCTAGAACAATCCAAGACAAGGTACCAACTGCCGCAGCAATATGTGTGACGAGTAGAGCCATACCAGCTCCGCCGTCAGCAGCGAGTTGCGATCCGCCATTGAAGCCAAACCAGCCAACCCAAAGCATAGCTGCGCCCATCATTACGATACCCGGACGATGCGGTGGTTCTAAGTCGTTTGGAAAGCCTTTGCGCTTACCAAGCAAGAAAACGAAAACAAGAGCTGAGATACCGGCTGTGGCGTGAACCACTAATCCGCCAGCGAAGTCAACAACGCCATCACCTATTGTAGACAGATATCCGCCGCCCCAAATCCAGTGACAGACAGGCGCATAGACAAATAGTAACCAAAGCACCGTAAACAGCATGACGGCGAGAAACTTCACTCGCTCAACAAAGGCGCCTACAATGAGTGCAGGTGTAATGACGGCGAAGGTCATCTGGAAGGCTAAAAAGACACTTTCCGGAATTGAACCTGAAACAGCATCGCGCTCTAAGCCACCTAAAAATAGATTTCCAAGTCCGCCCCACCATGCATTCCCTGTTCCGAAAGCAATAGAATAGCCTGCAACCACCCAAACAATAGAAGCCAATGCGGCGATCGCATAAACTTTCATCAATACGGATAAATAATTTTTAGCCCGGACCAATCCTCCATAAAAAAGCGCAAGTCCCGGCAATGACATGAATAAAACAAGTGCAGTGGCGGTTAAAATCCAAGCAGTGTCACCCGAATTCACAGCCGCATCTTGTGCGTAGGCCGTACCAGACAAGGCTAATCCAGCCCCAGCCAGCATAATAAATTTGATGATTTTTGACATCATTCCTCCCTAATTTTTATTTATTATTTATGGGCGTAAAATTCGCACAAAAATTGAGGAGTCCAAGGTTGGGTTTGAGTGAAAAATTTGGCTAATCGCCTATAATTTAAGCAAAAAAACCCCAATCGCGCACTTTATATGTGCGGACCGAGGTAGAAGGAAGGTCCTGCAAAAGCAAGACATAGGGAAGAATTATTCAGATTACCCCTGAACGAATTCTGGATATGCCGGAACACCAACTTCAGCAGAGTCCAAGCCTTTAGCTTGATCCTCATCTGAGACGCGGACACCGATAGTGACCTTAAGGATTGTCCAGACGATGAAGCTTAAGATGAATGTAAAGGCACCGATAGATACGACGCCGATAAGCTGGTGAACAAAGTTACCGCCGTTAGCTGCAACAACTAATGTACCGAAGATACCAGCAAATAAGTGGACTGGGATCGCACCAACAACATCGTCAATCTTTAGCTTATCAAGAAGCGGGACCGTGAAGACCACTATTGCGCCACCAACACCCCCGATAAGGATGGAAGCTAATGGACCAGGAACAAGCGGTTCAGCCGTGATAGACACAAGACCGGCTAGGGCGCCGTTAAGAGCCATGGTTACATCAATTTTCTTGTAAACAAGTTGTGTCAAAATAACAGCAACAACGACACCACCAGCAGCCGCTAGATTTGTGTTTGCAAAGATGCGTGACACGTCAGCGGCATCAGCAATTGTTCCAACAGCAAGCTGTGATGCGCCGTTAAATCCAAACCAACCTAACCAAAGGATAAAGGTACCCAATGTTGCGAGCGGGATAGACGATCCAAGCATTGGAACCGTTTTACCGTCAACATATTTACCAGACCGTGATCCGATTACAATCGCACCCGCTAACGCGGCCCATCCACCAACAGAGTGAACAAGTGTAGATCCAGCAAAGTCAGAAAAGCCCATTTCAGCTAACCAACCGCCGCCCCACTGCCAAGAGCCAGTGATCGGGTATAAAATGCCTGTAAGAATAGCCACGAAAATAACGAATGGCCAAAATTTCACACGCTCAGCAACCGTACCAGATACGATAGAGGCTGTTGTGGCGCAGAATACCATCTGGAAGAACCAATCAGACGCAACTGAATAGTCTCCGCCTTCTGAGGCACCTGCTTCTGGCCAACCATATGGCCCAGGTGAACCAAAATATCCGCCATCAACGCCATTATACATAAGGTTATAGCCGATGACCCAGAACATGATGCCGGCCACAGAGTATAACATAATGTTTTTAAGACACTGCATGGATACATTTTTAGACCGGACAAGTCCGGTTTCTAGCATGGCGAAACCTGCCGCCATCCACATGACGAGAAACCCGCCGATTAAAAATAAGAGCGTGTTGAAAACAAACGCGTCATTGGCAGCGTTAGCCGCTACCTGGTCAGCGAGGCTGACATCTTGGGCTGAGGCAAAACTTGACAACGTCAAGATCAGGACCCCCGCACCTAGTAATTTCCCTAATTTTTTCACTTAGATATCTCCCTATTTAACCCGACATGGCTTAAAAGCCTAAGATAGCGAGATGGAGTTGATTCCGGATTTGACGTTAGAAAGCCCACTATCTGCTTATTTTGCGTGCAGGGAATCAGAAGATTCGTCGTTTTGTTGTGCATTTAACTTGGAGACATAATTGCGCCCACATCATATTTATAAAATATTTAGACCTTCGGAATGGGATGACTTTACAAATTCCGGGCTATTTACAGGTAGTCTCGACGATAAACGCGATGGTTTTATACATTTTTCCACGCTTGTGCAGGTACCGGGCACGCTTGATAAATATTATACGGACAAAAATGACGTTATAATCGCGCAAATCTTATCTCAAGACATCGAGAAAGACCTGAAGTATGAAACATCCAGAGGCGGGATGGAATTTCCACATCTTTATGCCGATTTAAACATAGAAACGGTGAACCAATATTGGCTAATTTCTGCCCGCGATGATGGGAGCTATGATATTTCCGAAATTTTGGAGCCAACCAGCTAATGACATTTATATATAAAGCCGGAACGGCACTTATAAGAAATTTACCCGCTGAAACGGCGCATAAAGCGACGATAAAGGCTTTAAGAGCTGGTTTAGGTCCAAAAGTAAAAACATCTAATTATCCGTCTCTGAAAACAGAGGTCGGTGGCCTTATTCTCACCAATCCTGTGGGACTTGCTGCCGGATTTGATAAGGACGCTGAGGTCGCGGGCCCGATGTTGGCGGCAGGTTTTGGATTTGTAGAATGCGGTACTGTGACACCCAGGCCTCAAATCGGAAATCCCAAGCCGCGTCTGTTTCGCCTTACCGAAGACCAAGCCGTTATCAACCGCATGGGCTTTAACAATGGCGGGTTAGATAGCTTTAAACAACGCCTTGAGCATAGACCTACAAGAAACGGAATTCTTGGCGCTAATCTCGGCGCCAATAAAGACAGCGATGATCGCGTTGAAGATTATGTCAAAGGTCTGAAGACGCTTTGGGGGCTTGCTGAGTATTTCACGATTAATATTTCAAGCCCTAACACACCGGGTTTAAGGGACTTGCAAGGCGCTAATGCTTTGGATGACTTGTTGGGCCGTATTCAAGAGGCGCGATCAGAGCTAACGGGAGATGCTCCGTCTTATCCTATTTTTCTCAAAGTCGCTCCCGATCTTGAGTTTAGCCAAATAGACCGCGTGACAGAGCAGGCGCGGCTTTACGGAATGAATGCTATTATTGTCTCAAACACGACATTGGATCGCCCCGAGACATTGAAAAGCGTGCATAAATCTGAAGGGGGAGGATTATCAGGGCGACCGCTAATGCAAAAATCCACCGAGATGCTGAGAGAGTTTGCGGCGGCGGCCAATGGTCGGATAGATTTAATTGGCGTGGGCGGAATCTCCAGCGGTAAAGATGCTTACACCAAAATTCGAGCCGGCGCCAAAGCCGTGCAGCTTTACTCTGCGCTTGTCTATCAAGGTCCCGGTCTTGTGAGTGACATATGCAGGGGTCTCGAGACCTATTTGAAAGCCGACGGGTTTGAAACTTTAGATCAAGCCGTTGGAACCATATAGTTTTGAATGCGTGGATAGTAAAAAGCCAGCGTTATCGCTCTAAAAATATAATAGCTGAGGAAAGCCATCCAGATACCATGCGGGCCTAAATGAGGCTCTATTAAGAAATGCACAGCGACATACATAATCACCGCCATAAGACTAGCGTTTCGCATCTCGGCTGAACGGGTTGTTCCTATAAATATGCCGTCAAACTGCCATGAGGCAAACCCAACAATAGGCGCCAGAGCGCAATAGGGTAGAAAGGTGGTCGCGCTTTTGATGACAGCCGGGTCCCGTGAGAGAAAGCCTATGGCAGCCGGTCCAAAATAAAGAATAGTGGCCCCGCAAATGAAAGCAAAAACAACAGAAAATTCAGTCGTCAGTCTAACTGCCCGATTAAATCTGAGCTTGTCTTTTGCACCATAAGCAGCCCCCGTCACGGCTTCCGCCGTATGAGCAAAAGCATCCAATATCAGTGCAATCATAGTGATGAATTGCATGAGAATGTGATTGCCGGCTAAAAATACCTCGCCTTGTGTAGCGGCTGCATTGCCAAAAAAATTAAACCCAAAGGCAAGCGCCATAGTGCGTATAAAAATATTACTATTGGTGACCCCTAATTTGGAAAGCGCTTGGCGATCCAGAAGATAATCCTTTGACAGGGCTTGCGCCTTTATTCCGCCGCGGCGTTTAATTTCGCGAAAGGCTAGAAATAAACCGACAACCAACCCACACCATTCGGCAACAGCGGACGCAATGCCAACACCCCATAAGCCCCAGCCCAAAGACGCGACAAAGTATAATGATAAAGCAGCATTAATAACGTTGAGGAAAATCTGCATAACCAGAGCGTCTTGGGACCGACTTAGACCGACAAACCAGCCCATGAGCGCAATCGCGCCTAATGTGGCGGGCAATCCCCATAGACGGGCCTGAATGTATATTAGAGCCGCGCTCTCGATGTTTTCCGCGGCCGTATAAACCATAAAGGCTGCGGGTAATAATATGGTCTGTGCTAATAAAATCACGAGGCCGATGATCAGACCTAAAGGGATGGCACGCGTGAGATGGGCTTGAACAGCCAGTTCATCTCCGGCCCCATCGGATTGCGCTGCTAGCCCGGCCGTGCTCATACGCATAAAGCCAAAGCCCCAATAAAAGATTCCGTAAATAACGGCGCCCAGACCGATACCGGCAAGCGCCGTTGTGCTGTCAAAGCGCCCGATAACAAATGTATCGATGAGGCCTACAGCGGGACCCGCCGCGTTAGCCAACATGATCGGCCAGCTTTGGGAAAATACCTGAAAACGCGTAAGCGGCTGGGAGTTAGTCATCCGTAGCGGCTGTTAAAAAATGTCCTTGTAACGTGGCAATTGGGTCATCAAAACTAGCTTGCCAAGCAAGCACGCGGACATTTGTTATTCGAGAGCCCCTGCGGGTAATAAAAGCGCGTGCAAATGTATCCACAGGCTTACCACGTTGGAGATAATTGATATTTACGCCAATAGGTTTGGGGAACTTTTTTTTAGGTTCCTGAATAATGATTTGGGCTATCGCTGATATTTCCATAAAGCCCCCAATGGCTCCTCCGTGTAAGGCAGGTAACATAGGATTGCCTATATTCGTCTCAATATAGGGAAGCTTCAGGGTAAAATCGTCTCCAATTAATAAAGGAACGACACCCAAAGTTTTAGCATAGGGTATGCGATCAAGCGCATTAGCTATCTCAACTTCATTCACTTTCTGCCTCCTGCGAAGGTGGCTTAGATCCCGTGGCCATAAACTTGGCCTGACAGGTCGCAATCGGGTCTGCATCATCCCCGTCATGAGCAACAGCGCGGACAAAAGCGACCTGACTTGTGGCTTTATAGCAATGGGCTTGAGCAATGATAGTTTCACCGGGCTTTGCCGGGCGCATATAATCAATACTGAGGTTTAGCGTCACGACCATAGTCAACTCTTTGAAACCAGCTATAGCCGCCAGACCGGAGGCTTGGTCAAGCAAGCTTGTAACAACACCGCCATGTATGACCCGGGTACGGGGATCGCCAATGAGCTTTTTATTATAGGGCAAACTGAGCGTTGCACGTCCTTTATCGACGGCAACAAATTTCATACCCAATATTTTAGAATGCGGGGCGCCCGCCACAAACATTGGACCCAACTCCCAGAGGCGTTGCATCTTATCTTGATCTACCATGACGACTTTCTTTCAGTATCGCATCATAGTTGCAAGGCCATATAGCGTGAGCACACTAGGGGATTTTCGTAATATTGGTCGATATCCTCGAAACCGAGGGCTTCATATATCTTATTAGCATGGACTAAATCTGGGTTGGTATCGAGATACATATATTTATATCCAAAGGATTTCGCTTTTTGGAGACTCATACGTGTCAACTTTTCTCCGAATTTATGTCCACGGCCCTGAGGCGAACAATAAAGGCGTTTAAGCTCGCATATATCATTTTTAAAAGGCTTTATACCGCAGGCGGCGACGGCAATCC
Source organism: uncultured Caulobacterales bacterium (assembly GCA_964587545.1). Lineage (GTDB taxonomy): Bacteria > Pseudomonadota > Alphaproteobacteria > Caulobacterales > Maricaulaceae > JACOMS01. Next base: position 6,875 of record CAZPLJ010000030.1, read on the forward strand.
CGTTGAGCTTGCCTAATAGCAAGACGTCATAAATATCCGGAAAGCTTTGAAACTCTTTTTCAGTGCCCTGAAACGTCAAGGACTCCCCTAGGAAGTCCTGAACAAAGTCTATATATTCTAGAAATAAGGCCTTAACGGCCGCGACATCCTGAGAAAATGTCGCCTCGATAATTTCTATATTAAGGTCTTTTGACGATTTCGACACAATGTGGGTAAGGTATAGAGATACCAGCTTTGTCGAACGCGTTTTTAACGTCTTTTGTTAGGTCGAACATAACATCCCAGTAATCATCAGCGCTACACCATACACGCATCTGAATATCAACAGAGCTATCATTGAGTGTCAAAACTTTAGCCCAAGGACCTGGATCTTTAAAGACACGGCTATCTTTAGCGGCTGTTTCTTTAATGATCTTGATCGCCTTATCCATGTCATCACCATAATCGATACCAAAATCGACCTCGACACGGCGCTTACCCAAGACAGTCAGATTTTTAATTGTGCTGCCTCTGACTTCCCCATTAGCGATGATAGTTTTGATATTATCAAGCGTGCGAAGTGTCGTCGTGAAAATGTTAAGATCGTCCACAACACCTTCTTGTCCGGCGACCTCAACATAATCACCAATGGTGAAAGGACGTTGAATGATCAGCATTAATCCGGCTGCGACATTGGACATGGAACCTTGAAGAGCAAGACCGATGGCGAATGTTGCGGCGGCAAATATTCCTAAAATAGCGGCAACATTACCACCAAGAATAGAGACCACGATCATAAGAGTTGCGATGACACCAAGATAGCGAACAACACTTGAGAAAAACTTGCCTAAAGTTTCATCTATCTTACCTGTTCTGGTAACCCCCTTAAAAGAAAGGTCGCCGAGCCAACGGGCAATTTTCATGCCGATAGCAAAAACGATAAGCGCGAGAATTATCTTGGGCGCATATACGATAACTTTTTCAAGCACTAATTGCCCCCAAGCAGAGATAGCTTCCGGGTCAAGTGAGACGGGTGGAAGGCTGCTTGTGACCGCTTCTGCGGCTTCAGTTGTGGTTGCGTCTTGTGCCATGAGTCTAACCCTCAATTATCATGCAATGTTCGTAAGGAATGTCGATACCCGCCTTATCAAGGGCGGATTTCACGCGTTGTGAGATATCAGCCTGAACAGCTAAGTAATCCGTTGATTTACACCAGATGCGGAGCTGTATATTAACTGCGGAGTCTCCGAGAGATGTGACCTTCGCCCAAGGGGCCGGATCTGTGTAAATGCGGTCATCACCCTTTGCGACAGACATAATCGCCGCTTCAGCTTTATCGAGATCGGCGTCATAAGATACACCAAAATCCATATCTAAACGTCGGTCCCCAAATCCGTCAAAATTCTTGATCGTACTACCGAAGGCAGCTCCGTTACCTACGATAATGCTAATATTATCATTGGTTTGAAGAGTTGTTGTGAAAATGCCTAAATCGGTGACCGTACCCATTTCTCCGGCAACTTCGACAACGTCACCAATATTAAAGGGACGGAAGAAAGCGAGCATAACACCAGATGCTAGATCACCAACGGTATCTTTAAGCGCAAAACCAATTGCAGCAACAAGACCCGTTACAATAACGAGCAAGCCAGCCAGGTTGATTTTCATCGCCGCCAAGGCAGCGATTATTACAAGAGCTATACCGACAAATCCGACAATAGAGACGATAAAACGCGAAAGTGTTTCATCGAAGTTTGGCAACCGTTTTGTATTTGTTTCGGTCGCCTTTTTAAGTTTGCCGACGATCCATTTACCAATAATGTAAATGGCAAGTGCGAGCAAAATGCGCGGTGCATATGTAATGGCATAGCCCGGAAGCAATTGTGCTTTTTCAGTGATTATGGAAATAACGTTGTCCATATAATCCCCCAACAAGATTTGTTGGATTCATAGAAAAGAATTTTTGATTTGAAAAGGGGGTAAATGGAATTTTTTGTATAACTATCATAAATTCCTGAATGGCGAAATTGATTGCATCAATTTTACCCCTTCTGCATAAATATGATCCGCAATGGGAGATAGTTTTGAAGCTGGGATTAAAGTGGATCGGAGCGCTATTCCTGCTCATCTTATTATATCTGTTTTTTTGGCCTGTCGCGATTGATCCGGTAAAATGGCATGCACCAGAAGATGCTGGATATGTGGGCAGCTTTGCGCGCAATAATCAGCTTTCCAATTTGGAGCTTTTGGAAATCGGGATTATTCACGGGCCCGAAGATGTCGCCGCACAGACGACACTCGAAGGGCTACGTCTATGGGTCTCATCGCAAGAGGGCAAAATTGTAGAGCTAACCCCGTCACTAAATGCGGTCTATCAACGCGCAGATACAGGCGGTGTCCCTCTCGGGATTGAATTTGACGCGATGGGCAATCTCATAATCGCCGATGCCCATAAAGGGCTTTTGTCCATGTCACCGGATGGCAGTTTAACGACTCTGACGAATAGCGTGGATGACACGCCGATACTTTATGCTGATGATTTGGATATTTCGCCAGATGGCGTGATTTATTTCTCCGATGCGTCGACCAAATTTGGCGCTGAAGCCGCTGGTAGCACGTTAAAGGGGAGTCAGTTAGAATTATTGGAACATGGGCGCACGGGTCGAGTTCTGGCGTATGACCCCCAAACGCGTGCAACCTCCGTGATTGCGTCCGAGCTAAGCTTTCCCAATGGTGTCGCAATGGGACCAGATGGTGTCTCCATTCTGGTTGTTGAAACCGGCGAATATCGTATTCACCGCATATGGATATCCGGGCCTCGTAAAGGCCAAAGCGATATCATAATCGATAATCTCCCTGGATTTCCTGATAATATCAATAGAGGCCCTAACGGAACATATCTTATTGGATTAGTTTCCAAACGCGTGGCCTTCCTTGACGATATGTCGGCGAAACCAGCTTTGCGAAAACTCGCCCTACGATTGCCAGAATGGGTACAACCCAAACCGCAAAATTATGGGTTTGTCTTTCAGATGGATGTTACAGGTACAATAGTTAATACGTGGCAGGATCCAAGCGGCGCTTATCCTTTGACAACAGGAGCTATTATCACCGATGATGGCTATCTTTATGTATCCAGCTTAGGTGCTAAAAAGCTCGGTCGGAAGAAATTGGAGTAAAAATGTCGGATAAAAAATATGACGTCGTTGTCTTTGGAGCTACAGGATTTACAGGGAGATTGGTGGCTGAATATTTGGATCAGCAATATAATCCATCCCAATTAAATTGGGCGATGGCTGGAAGGTCACAGGACAAGCTCCAACAAATACGTTCCGAGATGGGAATATCGGATAAAATAGATCTTCATGTCGCTAATTCGGCTAAACCGGAAACACTCAAAGAATTGGCCCAAAGTAGCAAAGTTGTTTTGACCACAGTTGGGCCTTATCAACTTTACGGAACGGAACTAGTTAGAGCCTGTGTCGAGAGCGGAACGGATTATGTTGACCTCTCGGGAGAGCCCGCCTGGATGCATGATACGATAGAAGAGTTTGATGTCCGTGCTAAAGAGACGGGGGCTCGTATTGTGCATTCTTGCGGCTTTGACTCTATTCCCTTTGATCTCGGCGTTTATTTTACCCAAAAAACAGCCAAAGAAAAATTCGGCGTAACCTGCCCGCGCATAAAGGGACGTGTCAGAAAGATGAAAGGTACCTTTTCTGGCGGAACGAAAGCGAGCTTCATGGCGACCATGATGCGGGTAGGGAAAGAGCCGGAAGTTTTGGATTGGCTTAAAGATCCCTTTAGTCTTGCGCCGGGGTTTACCGGTGCCCCGCAACCGCCCGGACATAAGCCTATTTATGACGAAGACCTCAATAGTTGGTCAGCACCCTTCATAATGGCGTCTATTAATACGAAAAATATTCACCGTTCAAATACCTTATTGGATCATGCTTACGGCCAGGATTTTGTCTATGACGAAATGGTGCTAACTGGGCCCGGTGAAAAAGGCCAACAGGCAGCAGAATTTTTAGCCAAGGATGATAGCTTTGCCAAAAATCCTGTGAAACCGGGAGAAGGCCCCTCCAAAGAAGAGCGCGAAAACGGACATTATGATGTGATGTTTGTCGGTGATACAGCTAATGGTGAGCGTGTGATTACCAGTGTAACTGGGGATAAAGACCCCGGCTATGGCTCGACGTCCAAAATGATCGCTGAAAGTGCCCTATGTTTGGCAAAAGATAATCTCCAAACAGGTGGCGGTGTTTTTACACCAGCCCCCGCCATGGGAGAGGCATTAATTAAACGCCTTGTAGATAATGCGGGTTTGACGTTTAGCGTTGAGAACTAAGAGATAAATATCTCGCCGCTTAGATACGTCACGGCCCTTCCCGATATCGTTAAGCGGTCTAGACCAATCTCTAGATTTAAGATGCCGCCTCTCTTTGAGGCTTGATATGCCGTGAGTGTGTTTTTACCTAACCGGGTGGCCCAGTAAGGGCCGATGGCCGCATGGGCGGACCCTGTCACAGGGTCTTCATCAATGCCTTGTGCCGGTACAAAAAAGCGAGAGACACAATCATACTGATGTTTACCCGCTGCCGTAATACCAACCCCATGATCAGATAAAGGTCGGATAAGGCTGAAATCGGGACGAATACGGCGAACATCCTCTTCATCCTCAAACACAAGATATAAATTATCTGACGCCTTGAAAGCCTCGCTAATATTAACTGGAAAAGCAGCTCGCATATTGTCTGTAATTTCTGTGGGCGTCGCGGGCGATATTGGGGCGTCCATATGGTATAGGTCCTCCCGATGATTTACAATCAGCTCCCCTATCTGTGTATGAAAATGAAAGGGCGGTTCTTCGCCATATTCCGCATATAGCATATGGGCCGTGGCGATGGTCGCATGGCCGCAAAACTCAATCTCTAATGTCGGAGTGAACCAGCGGAGATCATAATGGGCCGCTGGCTCTCGGGCCACGACATAAGCCGTTTCTGATAGATTATTTTCCATCGCAATTTTCTGCATGAGGTCATCGTCGAGAAAGGCCTCAAGTTTTATAACCGCTGCCGGATTTCCCGCAAAAAGTTGACGGGTGAACGCATCAACCTGATAGATTTTGAGCGCCATGAGCTAGAGCTTGTTATGCGTTCCGTCGCAGAAAGGCTGACCCTCACTCATTTTACACCCGCAAAAGAATTTTTTACCCGCTTCCTCGGCCGTCCATTTCATGGGCGTGAAATCTGTATCCTTATGCGATCCATCACAAAATGGCTGAGCTGCTGATCGACCGCAGGTGCACCAGAAATAAGATTTCCCTTCTTCAACCTCAACCGGGATAGGAGACTTTTGGGCAATAATAGGTTTTTGAGACATAAGTCCTCCGTTTCAATCTAGAAGACTAGGATATCTCAACATCGTCCTTAAGAAAAGCCTGCATTAGTGCGTTGCGATACACCACGGAGATAGGTGATTAGGACATAATCTTTTTTGATATTTTATAGAGTGCTTGCGTCAAAATAGGTTCAGCCAAATGACGATGTTCGGGATGCTCAAGCAATGCAATGACATCGTCTATGAGGCTTTCTCCACTCTGCGTAATTGGCAAATTAAAGGGAATAACATTACTATTACTGTGTTGTTCGTGGGATTGATAAAGACGGTTTATAGTGTTTTGTAAAAGAGGTGTGGGAATCTTTCTCGGCATAATTCTATCCAAAATTCAGTTTTTGAGGCTTGTTTAACAGCGCAAGACTTGGAGCATATTCGATAGGCAAGAGTATATTTGAGACTGGATGCTGTATGTGAGCTAGATCACGCGTGCGCCGCAAGCTCTCAGGTGTCATGTCAGAAATAGCTGCAATATAATGTGCATCATCTTCTTCAAAATATTGCGGAAACCCCAGAGGCCTAGTTTTCCACATCCGTAGGGCGAGTGGGTATGACCGACGATAGGTGAGCCAACTGATCTGGGAAATCTTAGCCGCCAAACAATATTCAACAATTGCTAAACTTATATGTGCCTGGACCCGTATATTTTCTGCTCGATCAACACCTCGCTTACGGACCAAGAAACGCGAATACTCATATATTTCCGGAGAGACAGGCACACCTTTAAAACGGCAAAGCCCTGGGAAAACCTCACTCATCAAATGGGGACGTGTTGTAGGGTTTAGTCGAGCCGTTCCAATTATATTTCTGTCTTTATCAAAGCTTAGGAAATAAACAGTTTCGTCGTGATCAAATTCATCCAAGTCATAGTTTTTTTCAATGTCAGGAATTGACCACCCTAGTTCATTCACGGCAACATCATATCGCATTTCAAACATACGACTGAGCTCGTATTTATATAAGTGTCTGTTTGTTGATGTAATAATTTCAATCACGGCCACACTCCATTCTCGGACAATGTGCAAGATTTTTATTACGCAAACTATCCCCCTAAAAGAGGGGGGGATTCACCCCAAAGCACTACTTTAATGATTATAACTTGATAACGCCGCCTTGGATTGCCAGCATAACAGCATGGGCTCTATTTTTCGCGTTTAATTTATGCCTGGCATGCTGCAAATGTTCCTTGGTCATTTCAGCACTAATATTAAGTTGATTTGCAATTTCCTTATTGGTCATTCCGCTAGCGAGATAAGTCAAAACCTCAACTTCGCGTGGGGTAATAGTGTGGCTGGCAGACGTTTTACTCGGTTCTTTAAGTTCAATAAGCCGAGCGTAGCTATGCACCGTTACTAATTCTAAAGCACGTTCGTCGTCAGGTGAAAGATCGTAATTTGAACCCCCAAAAGACACAATTCCAGTTGGGCCTGCATGAATATGAACTGGAACAGCAAAACCCGTTTTAAGTCCGGCGTCCGCACTCTCCCCCACAACCTGCTTTGCTCTATGCGTCAGATTATAAAGTGCATTATCCCAGTTAAATCCACCTTGTGAAACAAATGCGTGACGGATAACAGGATCATGCAGAATACTGTTCTGACTAGCATAATAAAACTGGAAGTCCGCAGGATAGTCGCTAATAACCAAATCCGCATATTCAGTTTTTCGCAAAGCTTCATGGGCCATTTGCCCAATCGTAGTATGTTTGAATCCAAATTGTTTCCCAAAGTTACTTACTTCGGTAAATATATCATACTGATTTTCATAGGATTCCAATCGATCAATTGTTTGGATCACACAATCAATATTTGAACCTAAATTTATGTTCATACTGTTATTCCACCTCGGTAAGGCCTGATATTGGCCTTACCGCTTTAGTGACCTAACTTTAAGCTTGACCATCCGCCTCTTCAAGTGCCTGACAGATACGCAATACAGCCGCACGCGTCTCTCCACTTTCGATGCTATCAAAAGACATCATAAGTTTATGGTTTTGCTTGGTCAAAAGTTTTTCTGACCATGTATCCTCAGCCAATGGATTAGGTTTCGATGATTTATCTTCTTCAAGCCCTTCAAAGAAGAAATTAGGCTCAGCTTCAAATATTTCGCAAAGCTTCCAGAGACGGCTTGCGCCAATTCTATTTGCTCCCCGTTCATATTTTTGAACCTGCTGGAAGGTGACCCCCACTTTATCACCAAGTTCCGTTTGAGACATTTTATGGTTTAGACGAAGTAATCTCAATCTCATGCCAACGTGACGGTCAATCGCTTTAACCGCCTCGCTAAGTTTTTTTTGTGCCATCTATTTTTCCCTAGATTTTAAAAATCGCATTATGCAATAATATGCAAACGTTGCGTGCTTTAATGAGCATAGCGGGCTTTGTCTAGCATAACGTTTATAAAAATCTACAATTATTAATTGTAGTGACAGATTTTTAACTAATGCTAGAATCCGCCTCCAGTTCTAAAACCACCTTTTCGTCTGTTTGATGTACTTCTAGGTAGTGACTGTCTCGGCTGGCGAGGAATAGACGTCCGTCGTCGAGTCGTTGTTCCCCAGCCGCCGGGCCGATTAGATCGAGGCAAACGCAATCCCTCACTCCAGTCTCCACCCCCAAAATCATAGTCAGAATAACGTCGGGCTGTACGTTGAGCCCGTTGGATTTGGCGCCAAAAATCGTCGCCCGATAGGACACCGGAAACCACCTGTCTTAATAAAACCGAGAGAATATCCTCCCGGTCAAAGACAGATGACGGGGCATCATAGCGACGGCTTTTAAATCGCTGACGTACATTTTCGAGTTCCTTTAGGGTCTTTTGATGTTTTTTCAAAATCTCCCTGGCGCTAACTTGATCATCGGCGAGATCGGTGGCCTCGCGGCTCAGTTTGCGTAAATCACTAATAGCATCATCGTCCTCACGGGTCTGAGTCTGTGATGCTAAACGGCTCAAGCTGGTCTGGTCTAAGCGCTGTAAATTATCGCTTAATAACTTTATAGCCGCTCGGTAGGGGCTATTTTCCTGCGTGCTCAAATCAGAGTGTTGGCCTTGCAAAGCCGCGTTATTTTCTTCGGCGTCAACTATTTTCGAATCGATATTTTCCAAGATATTTTGTTCGGATATGGATTTTTCGTAAAGTCCAGCGACACCATCTTGTTTTAAAATTTCATCTTCTAAAGATTGTAAATTTAGTTGCGCTGCCTCCACATTCTCTTCGAGTATTTTAACATGCTGAGCTAGGCGCAGAGGTATATCTTTTAAACGATTATGTGTCTCGGAGGCATGACGGTAGTTACTTATGCGCGCCACCCAATGATCAAGCCACCGCGTTAACCCCCAACCTTTTGCATTTTTCTTTCCGTAATTCCGTTTTTCAAGATAGGCAAAAAAGGGATCATCCGTGAAAGTTGAACTGCGCGTTTTCTCATTTTCTTGGGCTAAAAGATGTTTTTGTTCAGCACGAACCAGGATCGTTTCAGCCGTCTCTACGCGTTCAAGTTGGCCCATATAATAGGCATCTTTTAGAAGCTTCGCCTCCGATGAAGCCACGGCTTTGTCATATCTATCAACAGCCTTAGCGACAATATTTTCCTGCTTTCTGCGCTTATTCTCTAGCTTTTCGATTTCAGCTAGAGCCTGTCTGATCTCATTATCGAGTCTGATGAGGTTTTCTTGGTGCTCGGCTAAAAGCTTCTCCGCTTGCCGATCGACATAGCCCAAACTTCCGCCTTGTCCGCTCTCTATAAAGCTTAAACGTTCCGCCGCTATTTTATCAAAGGCCACACTTTGTTGACGTTTGACCTCAACCAAGGCTTGCGAAATTTGTTCAGGCATTTTGGACGCCTGAGACACAGATTTTCGGGCCTCGGCAATGGCAGAATCTATATTGTGAAGTTTATTTAAGCCTCCCAACATTACCAGTCCACTATAGTTCCGCCGGAGGTTTCGATACTGTAGTCTGGCAAGAGAAACCCCCGTTTTTTCTGGCCTATAATGGCATTTTGAATAATCTGATCATCGCGTTTGTCCTCTGCAACACGTTGAAACTCTTCCACGGGCACTCTTACGCCCCATTGTGTGACTCGCTTAACAGTTTGATCTTCCTCACTTGTGATTGAAACCTCAACCTTTTCGCGGGAGGCCGTTAACCCTTCAACGATCAGATAGTAATTTCTGACCTCCGCGCCCCCGTCATTATTAAGACGGAAAACCCCACTCATCTCTCCAGGTCGGGATATAATCCGAAGACTATATTCCTGTTCTAAATCCAGCGTCAATTGTTCAAGATTGCTCGACATATTGGTAGCTTTGTTTGCATCGTTATTTTTAATCGCGGTTTCACCATTGCGATATAAGCTTTCAATGCGGGCTTTGAGCTCGTCCGTTGCCGCGATACTCAGAGCCTTGTCACGCGCTGCCGAAAGGTTTCCGGGAAGCGTTTTCGTCATTAATGTCTCAATACGCTTGGCTTCTAGCTTAGCGGGGCGCTCAAAACCGATATAGTTGATAAGAAATACAGACCCAAATATTAAAGCTAGAGTATAAAATAACGGCAACCATTTCCGACGATTGATATAAAGCTTGGCAAGATTGGTTGAAAAACCGGGTTTGGGTGGAAGATATTCAAATCGATTTTCGGTCTTGGCGGTAAGGCTATCACGCAAAACACCCTCATCAGCCTCAATACCTTGTGCATCGTAAATATCTTTGAGCCGGGCCACCACAGCTTCCCGATATTCTGGATCATGTAAATCACCGGACCCCATAAAGTCATCTTCAAGCATGTCAGAAACATCTATAGCCAACATCTCATCATCTAGCTGTCCCTGAGAGACTTGTTTTGCTTTTGCCGCGCGTTCAGCCGCTAAGATATCCTTGGTGTTGACCATTATAGCCTATCATATGACTTCAAAGTCACTTCAATCAAGCCGCGGAGTGAATTTCCAACATAAACTTTGTCTGCATTTTTTAAATCATCCAGATTGAGCGTTTCTTCCTCTGCCTGTCCCGTGTCAATCATTTCCTCCCGCAAAATACCGGGCAATAGTCCCGATGAGAGCGCAGGCGTGTAGAGACGCCCGTTTTTTTCAATGAAGAGCGATGTGAAAGAACCCTCACATAATTCCCCTGCCTCATTTAAAAATAATATCTCATCACAAGAAGTGAGCGCTTGGAGCCGTCGTCTCTCGCCGTCGTAAAAATTGCGGTCGCTAACTTTATAGCGGGTTTCTTGCCGATCAGATGTCAATGCGTTGTGAGATAGGCTGACCTGCCATTGATCAATCGTCGGCTCGAACGGATATGTTTCTATAGCAATATCTCCATCCGCAGATAGCTGCACTCTAATTTTTAAAGGAATGATGGATGATATTGTGCTGATTTGATTGACTATAGTCTGCGTTTTACACAGATAATTCAGAGCCTTGGCTGAGCGTTTCATGCGTGCCAAATGACGCTTTAATCTTAAGCCTCCTTCAGACGGTAGCCATCTAAAGGTTTCGATCAGCTTAGGGGCGCCCGATGATAAAATTCGAGCCTTTAAGAGGCATTCTTCATATTCATCCTTAGCTTGGCTATCTATGACGACGCCGCTGCCAACATTATAGGTCAAATTTCCCTTTTTCAGCGTTGCCGTGCGGATAGCCACGTTGAAACAGCTGTCACCTCCCGGATCAACATAACCAATCGCGCCGCAATAAGCTCCGCGCGGGTTATCTTCAAGCTCATGGATAATTTCCATGGCCCGAATTTTTGGCGCGCCCGTGATAGATCCACACGGAAAGAGATTTTTGAAAATATCGATAAAATCCACATCAGAGCGTAGTTTCGCACTTACTCGCGACGTCATTTGGTGGAGCGTCGGATAAGTCTCGAGCTTAAATAGTTCCGGGACTTTGACGGACCCCTTTTGTGCAATCCTTGATAAGTCATTTCGTAGGAGATCCACGATCATCAGATTTTCGGCTTGGGATTTCGCATCATGTCTCATGGCCTGGCGGAGGGCTTCATCTTGGATCGGATCGGCTTGACGCCGGGCCGTCCCTTTCATCGGATGAGTTTCAATATGATCGCCATTGGTTTTAAAAAACAATTCAGGCGAGAGAGAAATAAATTCTGTTTCACTGAGGCTGACCACGGCGCCATAGCGGCTAGGCTGCTGGCGTTTAAGGGCGTTATAAAGGTCCCAGGCAGAACCATTAAATGACCCAGTCATCGGAAAGGTCAGATTGATCTGATAGACGTCACCCGCTTTAATGTAGTCTAAGACCTTATGAAAGCGCGTCTCATATTCATTCAAAGCCAAACTAGGAAAAGCAGTCTTCGAATGCGGGGTTATTTTTACATCTTTTTCAAAGCTAGATGAATAGTTTTTAAAAACGCCGATCTGTAAAAATGGAACATTACGAGATTTGGGCAATAAGTGACTTAATTTGTCATTGAGAACATATCCCATTTCATATGAAACCAAACCAGCAAGATATAGGCCTTTTTGATGATAGTCTCTAAGACGTTGAAAAGCCGGTTCGATATCGTCTGGGCGCGTTACCGTGACCACCTCGACCGGGTCTTGATAAAGACGCGTCGTATCAGCCAATTGATCGTCAAGAAATATATAAGGCTTTTTTGGCACGAATGCGCTTTAACGTTAAAATCAATTCCGTCCAATAGTATAACTGATCAGTACTATATTTGATCGATCGCTTTCAGCCAGGCTAATTTATACGCCGCCGCGATTGTGATTGAATCCGTGACCTTGGCCGCTTCAACCTCGTCTAACAGCTCTTCTATTGTTACTTTACGGGTTTGGAGAACCTCATTTTCTTCGGGAGCGGCCTGACCCTGCGAGAGACCTTTTGCCAAATACACCATCCCCCATTCATCGGTGACACTATTGGAGGTATGAATTTTAAAAAACGGTTCCACTATCTCAGCTTTTAATCCCGTTTCTTCTTCCAATTCACGATGCGCGCAATCAAGCATGTTTTCATTCTCAGGACAGCCACCTTCCGGTAGCTCCCAGCTATATTGATTCAAAGTGTATCGAAATTGCCCGACCAATGTGATCCGCCCATCTTCATGCAACGGGACAATACCAACAGCACGGTTTTTAAAACTTACAACATTATAAGTTGTTTCATTGCCTGCCACATTTAACACCTGATGCTGGGAGACATTCACCCATTGATTATCGATGAATTCTCTTTTGGATAAAAAAGTCCAGGGATTACCTTCGGGGTTTTCAGGGGAATATTTAGTCATTGGGTTTTACATATTTCATCATGCCAGCGCCATATTCTTTGCTAGGTCTTATTTCAAAACCAAACTGTTTGTAAAAAGCTTCTTTGCCTTGAGCGGACATAAGACCAATATCCGCTTGAGGGTAAACGGCCGAAAGTTCCGCGAGAATGTTTTGCATAAGGCGTTGTCCGATTTTTTGTCCCCGGTGATCTTCTTGAACAATGAGATCCTGAATATAAATATTGAGGCTCGCATCACCGACCGCTCTCACAAAACCAATTAATTCGTCATCATTATGCGCGGATATGACGATTAGGCTATTTTGCAGAGCTTTCGCGGCTGTATTGAGATCAATATTGCCCCAGCCACATTGAGACCTAAAATCACGAAATTGTTGCGGGGTGGGAGCGGTCTTGAAAAAGACCAAACTCACTATCGAAACTCGTCTTGAAGCGCGTGGAGTTTATCGGCCCCTGGATTAAGCTCACTATAGGGAAAAGAGTTTAATGGGCGTTTGGGTAGATTCTTGCGCGTTGCCATGTCGGGCGTTTTTTCGTCGATATAGATAAGTCCCGTTAAAATCTCATCCGTATCTTGGCCTTCCATAACTTTGGAAAATGCGCTGGCGCGATCGGTAGGATCATAGCCGCTATCGAGTTTGCGCAAATTAATCATGCCGCCGTCATGCAGTTCGATCGGCATAACTGACCCCGCTTCATAAGACGCGCGGATTTCATCACTTGGCGGTACATAATCGGCGTGAACGGCTTTATGGTAATATTTATAGGTATGAGCATAAGATTTGGTCGAACCCTTATGATCATTAAAGCTCACACAGGGCGAAATCACGTCGATCAAAGCAAAGCCTTTATGTTTGATACCGGCTTTAATCAAAGACACTAATTGCTTTTTATCGCCTGAAAATGAGCGGGCAATAAATGTTGCGCCCACAGACAAAGCCAATGCGCAGGGATCAATCGGTTTCATGATATTCACGTCACCTTTTTTCGAGGTCGATCCGACATCAGCAGCAGCTGAAAATTGTCCTTTGGTCAGACCATAGACGCCATTATTTTCCAGCATATAAAGCATATTGACGTTGCGCCGCATGGCATGAACCAACTGTCCGGCTCCAATAGAAAGACTATCGCCGTCGCCGGACACACCAATATAGGTCATATGCGGATTGCCCGCCATCGCACCTGTGGCAACGGACGGCATACGGCCATGGACCGTATTATTGCCGTGAGCTTCCTTCATGAAATAAGTCGTCGTCTTAGATGAGCAACCAATACCGGAGACTTTGACCGCCTTATGCGGTTCAATCGCTAGATCAAAAAAGGCGGTCGCCATGGCGGCTGTAACACTATCATGGCCACAGCCCGCGCAAAGCGTAGACATGACACCATCATAGTCAGAGCGAATGAGACCAATATCATTGGTCTTTTGATGCTTTAAGCGGATTTTGGGTTTAGCGAAGGAGACCATTAGGCGGATTTCCTCATTTTAGATTGTTCTTTAATAGAACTCATGACGAATTTATAAGAGAGCGGTTCGCCGGCATAATATTTTACCGAGACAAGCTTGTCTTTGGTGATTGGCGTCTCGTTGACCAGCAAGCTTAAAAGCTGAGCGTCACGGTTTTGTTCCACGACATAGATCGTGTCATAATTCGCCATAAACTCTTCAACCTCGTCACTAAACGGGAAGGCCCTGATACGCATGTAATCAAGATAAATGCCTTCTTTATAGAGACGTTCAACAGCCTCTGTAACGGCCGGATCAGAGCTCCCAATCGCAAGAATCGCGGCGCCAGCCTTTTTAGGCGCTTTGCGAAGCACAGGCTTTGGCACAGCATGACGGCTATTACGCCATTTTTCATGAAGGCGGTCGACGACTTCTTTATATTCTGCGCTATCTTCTGTGTATCGGCCATATTTATTATGACCTGATCCGCGCGTGAAAAACGCGCCTTTTGTCGGGTGTGTACCCGGAAGTGTCCGGTATGGTATGCCATCGCCATCAACATCCAGATAGCGGAAAAATTCAAAACCCTCATCAAGTTGATCGCGGGTGACAATCTTGCCTCTATCCGGCTCGTAACTATCATCCCAAGTTAACTCATCGACCATCCAATCATTCATTCCAATATCTAGATCGGATAGGAAAAAGACCGGTGTTTGGAAACGCTCAGATAGATCCAGCGCATTGACCGCCATGTCGAAACATTCGCCCGGATTGGCCGGATAAAGAACAATATGTTTGGTATCACCATGGCTACAATAGGCCGTCGTCATGATATCGCATTGCTGCGTGCGTGTCGGCATCCCTGTTGATGGACCGACGCGTTGAATATCAAAAAAGACGGACGGAGTCTCTGTGTAATAGGCAAAGCCGATAAACTCATTCATGAGGGAAATGCCTGCCCCTGATGTTGGCGTAAATGAGCGCGCGCCCATCCAGCCTGCACCAATCGTTAAGCCCGCAGCTGCCAGCTCATCTTCGGCCTGAATAATGGCGAATTTATTTTCACCTGTCTCTTCATCAACACGCAGTTTGGAGCAATATTTCTGAAAGCTATCCATGAGAGAGGTCGAGGGCGTGATCGGATACCAAGCGCCAACGGTTGCGCCGCCGTAAACACAACCGATACCGGCGGCCGTATTGCCGTCAATCATGATCTTGCCGGCAGTTTTATCCATTGTCTTGAGTGAGAATGGCATGTCCAAATCAATATGGTCGTTTACGTAATTAAGACCCAGCTCTAACGCTTGCATATTGGCCGGGATAAGTTTTTGTTTGCGGGCAAACATATCCTCAACCATGCCTTTAACGACATCCATATCTAAATTGACCAGCGCGGCCACAGCCCCGACATAAGCCATGTTCTTCATCAAGATACGGGACCGGGCGTGCTCAAAAGTTTCGTTGACCATTTTTGAAAAAGGTACGCCAATGACAGTAATATCATCGCGCTGCAACATATGCGGACGGGGCCAAGTGCTGTCATAAATCAGATAACCACCCGGAGACACGCTCGCGAGGTCTTTGGCATAGGTTTCGGCATTCATCGCGATCATCAAATGAATATCGCCAGAGCGACCCATATAGCCGTCACCATTGACCCGGATTTCATACCAGGTCGGCAAACCTTGAATATTTGAGGGAAAAACATTTTTCCCAATCACGGGAATACCCATGCGGAAAATGGCTTTCATCAACAGGCCATTAGCAGAGGCTGAGCCTGTTCCGTTGACGTTACCTACGCGGATAACGAAATCATTTAAACCGGGTCCGCTCATTACTCAGCTGCCTCATAAATATCTTGTTCACCGGCATGGTGAATGGTGATGAGGCCTTCCTGCATATCCCAAGCCGCTGTCGGGCATCGCTCGGCGCATAGACCACAATGCAGGCAGACATCTTCATCTTTAATCATGACGCGACTGGTCAGGGGTAATGCCTCGGAAACATATAAATCCTGATCGGCATTATTGCTGTTGACCGCCTCGCGTAATGTGGCTTCTTCGGCCACGGGTTCGATCGACAGACATTCGACCGGGCAGACATCAATACAGGCATCACACTCTGTGCATTTGGGTGCGTCAAACACGGTATGGACATCACAGTTCAGACAGCGCTGAACTTCAGTGGCAATTTTCTCTGGCGTGTAACCAAGCTCCACCTCAGTGTTGAGTTTTGCAAACCGCTTGGTAAGCGTGACATGGTCCATTTTACGGCGTTCACTGTCATCATAAGCATTGGAATAACGCCACTCAAACATACCCATTTTTGTGGGTTCAAACTCTAGCTTATCTGGACGACGCTCGGTTAGGCTTTCGCCTTGGCAGTGCTTATGAATTGAAATGGCGGCCTGATGGCCATGCTCCACGGCCCATATAATATTGAGCGGACCAAAGGCGGCATCACCGCCGAAGAACACCCCTTTTTGCGTCGATTCGTGTGTGACCTTATCAACGATAGGGACTTCCCATTTATCAAATTCGATGCCTGCGTCCTTCTCAATCCAAGGAAAGGCATTTTCCTGACCGATGGCTAAGATCACGTCAGTACAAGGAATGGTCACTTCGCCCGTGACCCGTTTATCTGTGATTTTGCCGGCCTCATCGACATCATATTCCATCAATTCGAAAATCATGCCTGTGAGCCTGCCATTTTCATGGACATAGGCCTTAGGGGAATGATTAACGAGAATATCAATATTTTCCTCTTCGGCGTCTTCCAATTCCCAGGGTGAGGCCTTGAAGAAAGCGCGTGGTTTACGCGCCATGACTTTGACATTTTCAGCACCTAGGCGAAGCGAAGTACGGCAGCAATCCATCGCCGTATTTCCGACGCCTATAATTAGAACTTCTTTTCCGATTTTCTCAATATGTTCAAAGGCTACGCCTTCAAGCCAGTTAATACCGATATGGACATTATCATCGACCTCTTCGCGGCCTGGCAGGTTTAAATTACGACCTTTTGGAGCACCAGAACCAACAAAAACGGCATCATAGCCTTCATCTAATAGCTCTTTCATGGAATTGACGGGTGTACCCAGCTTTAGCTCTACACCCATATCCAAGATATAACCAATTTCATCCATGAGAACGTCTTCGGGAAGACGGAAGGCCGGAATATTAGAGCGCATCAACCCGCCGGGCTTATCAAGTTTTTCAAAAATGGTACATTCATACCCAAGTGGGGCGAGATCATTAGCCACCGTAAAGGAAGCTGGACCCGCGCCAACCAATGCGATTTTTTTGCCATTGGTCTTTTCAGGCTTCTTAGGGAGTTGATCCGTTATGTCATCTCTGTGATCAGCCGCCACACGTTTAAGGCGACAAATCGCGACCGGCTCTTCCTCAACACGACCCCGACGACAAGCAGGCTCGCAGGGGCGGTCACAAACACGGCCCAAAACGCCCGGAAAGACATTGGATTTGCGGTTTAAGAGATAGGCCCCGCTATAATCGCCTTGGGCAATTAATCTGATATAGGCGGGAACAGGCGTATGCGCTGGGCAGGCCCACTGACAATCGACAACTTTATGAAAATAGTCGGGATCATTAACATCCGTAGCTGACATTATAATTTCTAATCCCTCTTATTAAACCTTAGGTGATTTAACGGGCGAATTAAAACATGGCAAGAACAATTCTAGAAGCATTCATATAGCTATTAAATTGATCACCGACTCTGAATTAAACCGCTTATCTATATAATCGACCACACGCATAAGTGACAACTATTTAGAAAAATTCGGTTGTTTAAGGAGCAGCTGAATTAGACCTTGTTATACCCTGCTTTTTCCGTTCAATCCATCTTTCAATCTTTGCTTCGAGCAAATCCAATGGCATGCCGCCGTCAAGTAAAATTGCATCATGGAAATCACGGATAGAGAAATTATTCCCAAGCTCATCTTCGGCTCGGCTTCTTAATTCTAGTATTTTCAACTCACCGATTTTATAGGCCAAGGCCTGACCGGGCCAGCTAATGTAGCGCTCGACCTCGGTTTTGATATTATGGGGAGCTAAGGCACTATTTTCAAAAAAGCAGGCTTC
This sequence comes from uncultured Caulobacterales bacterium, assembly GCA_964587545.1. Lineage (GTDB taxonomy): Bacteria > Pseudomonadota > Alphaproteobacteria > Caulobacterales > Maricaulaceae > JACOMS01. Next base: position 25,060 of record CAZPLJ010000030.1, read on the forward strand.
AGCTTGTTCGCGCGTCCAGCCTTTCCAGTGCATACCGGTATCCACAACCAAACGACAAGCACGCCACATCTCATAGGTCAGACGACCAAAATTTTCATAAGGTGTTTTATATATACCCATCTCAACGCCAAGTTTTTCAGCATAGAGTCCCCACCCTTCGCCAAAGGCATTGGGATAAAGATTGCGGCGAAATTTCGGAAGATCTTCAAGCTCTTGACCTAGAGCTATTTGATGATGATGCCCGGGAACACCCTCATGCAAAGTCAAGGCGGGTAAATTATACAGAGGGCGTTGTGTGAGGTCATATGTATTGACCACATAATTTCCCGCTCGGCCTTGGTCCGGGCTACCGCTCCAATAACGACCCGTCGTATAATTTGGGGCTATTTCGTCTGGGACTTTAATCACGCCATAGGATAGTCTGGGCAGAGTTCCGAAAAACTCCGGCATCTTGCCATCAACTTGTTTAGCAATCCATGCAGCCTCTTTTAAAAGTTCTTCCTCGCTTTTGGCGTAAAATTGTTCATCTGTTCTAAGAAAATTAAGGAACTCCGCAAAACTCCCCTTAAACCCTGTCTCGGAAATTATGGTTTCCATTTCAGCCCGGATACGCGCGACTTCTGACAAACCTATTTCATGGACCTCATCCGGGGTTAAATCGAGGGTCGTGAAATGGCGAACCAAGGCCGCATAATGAGACCGGCCTTCTTCCGTCATACCAATACCCACACTTTTGCGGCCGTTGGGAACATATTCATCTTCAAAAAATTTCAGAAGATCGCGGTAGGCCGGAAGTACCGCATTTTCGATCGCGGCCTTGCCTATTCTCTTTAAGCGGTTTTGATCATCTTCTGATAGGCTATCCGGGAAGGACTTAAAGGGAGCAAAAAACGGATGGTTTTCAGCACTAACATTGGTCAGGGCTTTAATACCGTTAACAATTCCCGGCAAAACTTCACCTGAGGCGGTGTAGCTTGTTTTAATACCGCGGCGGAGATTTGATTTATGTTGTCCGAAATAACGCGGGAGGGCCGTCAGGCGAGCTGCATAGGCTTCATAATCATCAACACTTTGAAAAACGGTTTGTCGGCTAATGTAAGATAATTCATTAAAAAACCCGCTATCATTGGTAAAAGGAATGCGGGATTCATCAAAAGGCGCCCGACGGTTGGCTTGTTGAAGAACAAAACCCAATAGATCATAATTAAGCTGTGCCTTATCATCTCGGCTTGAGCTGGCAAGTGCCACATGTCGTGCAATAAAGCCTTGAATGATTTCTTGGCCAGTTTTGTCACCCTCGGGGGATACATCAGGTAAGCGGCGCAAAGCCTCACGATCACCCTGACTGCCAGCCTCATAGGGGCTTGCCCGCAGGCGCGCGGCTTCATAATCCGCAATCAAATTCTCAAGTGTATCAATGTCACGACATTGCTCAACATCATCAACAATAATGGTCACCCCACCCGGGCAAATTGCGGCAAGATTAACATTCGTCGTTTGCGAGCTTGCTGGTGCTACAAATCCTGCAATACATGCCGCCGATATAAACCAATGTCGTGTCATGAGATTTCCTGGTTGGGGTGGGGACTTTATACTGCGACACTGTGTTCGCCAAGAGGCTTTTTGAAATATTGACTCGTGAATATTCGTCGCTAGGGTGCGCTCTCTTGCAAGAAAAGGTTATTGAAAATGGCTAGCGAATGGAATGACAAGCGCCCCATGGCGCCGCATCTGCAGGTCTGGCGATGGCATGCATCTATGCTCTCGTCTATTTTGCATCGTGCCTGCGCCATTATTTCTTATGTGGCCCTAATCAAATTTAGTTTTGGACTTTTATATTTTCTACTAAGCGGAAACTTACCTCTCAAAGGCCTTCTTTACTCACCCCTAGGTGCCATTGGTCTTTTTGTCGGAGTTTTTGCCTTAGTATTTATGGTACTCGCGCAGCTTAGACATTTTATCTGGGATAAAGGCAAGTTATTGGATCCAGAATTAAATAATAAATTGTCCTACTTTATGATTGGCGTTTCTTTGGGATTTGCGGTGATTGCAACACTCGGCATGTCGGGAGTAATATAATGGCATCAGGAACAGGTACAGGCCATCACAAGTTAAGAAGCCTCACCGGGCTCATCACTATTATCGCTTTACCCATCACCTTATTTGGTTTGATTGGCGCAGCACCAAATGGAGCCGTTGGATTTACGGCATGGTTATCCAACCCAATATTAGCCATTGGTCTTTTGATTTTTATGACTGCAGCCCTTTGGTATTGTAAGTTGGAATTTGACGAAGTTATTTTGGATTATACTGATGGCGGGTTAAGGTCTTTTGGATTACTTGCCAATCGGCTTATTGCATTTCTAGCATGGGCTATTGCCGTGTTTTCTATCATTAAAATATGGCTGGGAGCATAACCGATGAGCCGTTGGATTGATCATACATTTGATGTTGTTGTTGTTGGGGCTGGCGGTTCAGGTTTGCGCGCAACCCTGGGGTCCGCTCAAGAAGGGCTAAAAACGGCCTGTATTACCAAACTTTTCCCGACCCGTTCACATACTGTGGCGGCTCAAGGTGGCATCGCCGCATCACTTGGCAATATGGGTCCCGATGATTGGCGCTGGCATATGTATGATACCGTCAAGGGATCTGACTGGTTAGGCGACCAAGACAGCATTGAATATCTTTGCCGGAATGCGCCAGACGCCGTTTACGAGCTGGAAAAATGGGGCATGCCTTTTTCGCGTAATGAAGATGGTAAAATTTACCAAAGACCCTTTGGGGGTCACACGACCGATTTTGGTGAAGGCCCTCCCGTTCAACGGACCTGTGCAGCGGCGGACCGGACAGGTCATGCTATGCTGCATACGCTTTACGGCCAATCTGTTCGTCAAAAGGCCGAGTTTTTCATCGAATATTTCGCGCTTGATCTCATCATGGATGATGACGGGACTTGCCGTGGCGTCACAGCTTGGAAACTGGATGATGGGACCCTTCACCGTTTTCGCGCTCAAAAAGTTGTTTTAGCGACCGGAGGTTATGGTCGTGTCTTTTTCTCGGCCACGTCTGCACATAGTTGCACGGGCGATGGCGGAGCCATGGTTTTACGTGCCGGATTGCCGGTGCAAGACATGGAATTTATCCAATTCCACCCAACGGGCATTTACGGGGCAGGCTGCCTGATCACAGAAGGTGCGCGCGGCGAAGGCGGATATCTTACCAATAGTGAGGGCGAGCGGTTTATGGAGCGCTACGCGCCTAGTGTGAAAGACCTCGCCCCACGTGATATGGTGTCCCGTGCTATGGTCATGGAAATTCGCGACGGTCGCGGTGTTGGCAAAAACAACGATCACATTTTCTTGCATCTCGACCATCTAGATCCAAAAGTGCTCGCAGCTCGGCTGCCGGGTATCAGTGAGACGGCCAAAATTTTTGCAGGGGTTGATCTTTCCAAAGAACCAATTCCTGTTATCCCTACCTGTCATTATAATATGGGGGGTATTCAAACCAATTATCACGGCGAAGTCGTCACGCTTAAAGGCAAAGATCCGGATGCGGTTGTACCGGGCCTTATGGCCGTCGGTGAAGCTGGCTGCGTGTCGGTACATGGTTCAAACCGTTTGGGCTCAAACTCTTTGATTGATTTAGTGGTGTTTGGCCGCGCCGCGGGCTTACGCCTCGGCGAAACATTAACACCCAATGCATCTCAACCTGAGCTAGCCAAGGATGCGGGCGACTCTCATTTAGCACGTTTGGATAATCTTCGTGACGCCAATGGCGGGACACCAACAGCCGTCATTCGCGATAAATTACAACGTGTCATGCAAGAACATTGTGCTGTCTTCCGGACAACAGAAAGCATGGCGGAAGGCGTCAAAAAAGTCGCCGAAGTTCACGAAATGCTGAGCGATGTCTCGGTCACGGATAAGAGTATGATCTGGAACACAGATCTCGTTGAAACATTGGAGCTGGAAAATCTAGTTGCAAACGCGCTTGTCACTATGACGTCTGCGGATAACCGCAAAGAGTCGCGCGGAGCGCACGCGCATGAGGATTTCCCAGAGCGGGATGATAAAAAATGGATGAAGCACACCCTGTCCTACCTGGATGCTAAAAGTGGTAAGGTTGATATAAAATACCGTCCCGTCCACGAACATACGATGACAGACGAAATCGAGTATATGCCACCAAAAAAGCGGGTCTATTAAATCAAAAACATCAAAATTGATTTCACAAACATGTATTAATCAATTTTAAAACCATGGTTGTTTTTGAAACGTTTTGCTAATCGCGAATGCGCTTAAAAGTCTAATTGAAAAATAATAATCTTATAATTAGTATTTATTTAGATATCATATATATTATGTGACACATGAATGTATGGCCACATTTATCGTCCTCTGATCAGATCATTGTCGATTTGGTATCGTCGCTAGACGCGATTTTCATTTTACATGATTTAGACTACAAGCCGATTTATTGGAATAATGTCGCTCGACACATTCTTCCTACTTATTTTGAAGCGATTGAAAATGGATCATCATTAAAGCAGGCGCGAAAAAATCTTATCAGGGTTCTTTTACCGGATCTGCCGAGTGAAAATATGGGCCAGCTCTCCCAACAAATTAGAGAGCTTCAAATATCCGGAAAATCATATGAGTTTGTAGGAGAAAATAAGCGGATTTACATATATAAGAACTTACAAATTGGTGGCGATAGAATTTTAGGTATTGGAATAGATGTTACCGATATTAGCGAATATGAAGCCAGAAGAGACTCAACGGCTTTGGAAGCTATTCAAATAGCCAATACGGACCACCTTACCGGACTACCTAACCGTCGTCATTTTCTCGAAATTTTAAACACAAAATGCGAACATGCCCGGATACACGATGAGGCGTTACATTTGGGTCTCATGGACTTGAACAAGTTTAAACTGGTTAATGACCACTATGGGCATGGTGCGGGTGATGAACTGCTTCAAATCGTTGGGTCGCGCTTACAAAAGTTTAATACTGACCGCTCAATGACGGCAAGATTGGGGGGTGATGAGTTTGCGATTCTCTGTTGGGACCAGAATGAAGATAACCTTCTTGTTTATGGCGAGACACTTTGCGCTGAAATCAATCAGCCCTTTATGTATGATGGCAAGCGCGTGAATATCTCAAGCAGCCTTGGCTGGGCGAGTTTTCCGTCCCACGGAAAAAACAGATCGGAATTGATGAAGAAGTCCGATTTTGCTCTTTATAAATCCAAGGTTTCTGACCCCTCTCAACCCGTTATCTTTAATAAGGCCCATGAAACGGATTATAACCGCCAAGCCGCTATCGGGTCTGAATTGATGAGCGCATCGATATTTGACGAGCTCACAATATATTTCCAGCCCATCCATAATGTTAAATCGAAGGCGATTTTGGGATTTGAAGCTTTAGCCCGTTGGTATTCTCCACGCCTAGGATGGGTGCCGCCAAATGAATTTATCTCTTTGGCTGAAAAAACGGGGCGGATAAGAGATCTCACACCTGTCTTATTTGGCAAAGCGCTTGAGATTGCCAAAAATTGGCCCAAACATATGCGATTGCAGTTTAACCTATCCGGCCTGGATATCTGCTCGCATGACACCGTTAGTCGCCTCATCGCAATAAAAAAATCAGCCAATGTGCAGGGTTTAGAGATCATATTCGAGGTTACGGAAACAGAGATCATTGAAAATTTCACAAATATCAAAGCGATCCAAAAGTCTCTTTTAGATGAAGGGATAAATTTATATCTGGATGACTTTGGTAGCGGATATTCCAATCTCACCTATCTCAACCAGATCAATGTGAGCGGTCTAAAGATTGATAAGGAGTTTCTGGATCGGGATAATTTGTCCCTCGAAACGGTCGCCATTTTAGAATCGATTAAATTCTTATGCGACACATTAAACCTCGAACTAACCATTGAAGGGGTTGAGACAAAAGATCAATTGGAGCTGCTCGCCTCGCTCGATCTCACCCATATTCAGGGTTTTTATTTTAGCAAACCAATGCCCCCTGAGGATTTGGCCGCCTATATTTTGACGCATACCCTCGCAAATGCATCCACAAAAGAGACCCTCCCGCAAAGCAAACGCCAAGACAAACGAAAGAAACATGCATGATTTCGTGGGTCCTCATCGCAGAAAAAGACGTCAGCTCTATGCCACCAATTTGATTTATATTTCCGCCGTTAAATCACCTTAACATCGGCCTCCGGCGCGTCGGGATCAAAATGGGTTTTTTCCGGCTCAAACTTGACCTCAATCATATCCATGACCGCCTTATAGGCGCGCGCGCGCGTCTCTTCATCGACCAGCACTTCATTACTCTCATCGCGCAGACATTCATAAATATTTTCAAGCGTAATGCGCTTCATATGCGGACAGAGATTACAGGGCCGGACAAACTCCGTGTCAGGATTAGCCATGGCAACATTATCGCTCATGGAGCACTCGGTTAAGAGGATCACATTCTCGGGCGTGTTATCGGACACATAATCGCTCATGGCCTTAGTCGAGCCGGTAAAATCTGACTCAGCCACAACTTCCGGCGGACATTCCGGATGGGCCAGCACAACCACGCCCGGATTAGCGGCGCGCATATCACGCACGTCTTGGGCTGAAAAACGCGCATGCACCTCGCAGCGCCCATGCCAGGCAATCACGTCAATATCGGTTTGCTTGGCGACATTTTTAGCGAGAAACTCATCGGGCAGCATAATGACTTTATTCACGCCCCACTCAGAACAGATATGTTCGACGACGGCGCGCGCATTAGACGAGGTGCAACAAATTGTGCTCTCCGCTTTCACATCCGCCGATGTGTTCACATAGGTCACCACCGGAATACCGGGATAGCGCTCTTTGATCAGACGCACATCATCCCCGGTGATAGAGCTTGCCAACGAACAGCCCGCGCGCATGGACGGGATAAAAACTTTTTTGTCGGGGCATAAAATTTTGGACGTCTCGGCCATGAAATGCACGCCGCCCTGAATAATCATATCGGCGTCGGTATTGGTGGCCTCAATGGCAAGGCCTAAGCTATCGCCTTTATAATCCCCAATGAGAGAGAAGATATCCGGCGTCATATAGTTATGGGCCAAAATCACCGCGTTTTTCTCTTTCTTGAGTGTATTGATCGCATGCACCAGCGGGGCATAGGCGGGCCATTCAAATTTGGGGATGAAATCAGACACCTCATCATAAAGGTGATCAGTCGCGGCTTTCACCTCGTCATTATAAGCAAGCGTCCCGTCTTCAGGTTTGCCCGGCACGGCGCAGACACCATTTTCAACCTCGAGCGTTTGCCCGATCCAGCGTCCATTTTCCCAATTATTGAGTTCCTTGCCCATAAAGCCTCCGCATGTTCGCTCTGTATATAGGGTGTGAGACTTCAACTTCCAATATGAAAGCATAGGAATATGCACCAAGAAGCATCAACTAGCCTTCTTAGATCTGGCCCGGTTGTCATCATGATATCTCGCTCCAATTAAGTCCGGGCCGCTTGAAACC
>CAZPLJ010000031.1:0-31556 GCA_964587545.1 uncultured Caulobacterales bacterium
TGGAGGTTGAATTAAATGAGGGTGACGGAGCTTTTTACGGCCCGAAGCTAGATTTCGTATTACGTGATGCCATCGGCCGCGAATGGCAAACCGGAACGATACAGGCAGACTTTAATTTGCCCGATAGACTTAAGGCGTCTTACACGGGGGCCGATGATAGCAAACATATTCCGGTTATGCTTCACCGGGCTTTGCTAGGAAGTTTTGAGCGCTTCCTTGGTATATTGATTGAAAATTATGCCGGCAAGTTTCCGCTTTGGTTATCGCCGGTTCAAATTGTGGTGGCGACGATCACAGGCGAGGCCAATGATTATGCTGAAGAGGCGGCGGAAAAATTACGTGCCGCGGGTCTGCGCGTCGAGACGGATTTGCGAAACGAGAAGATTAATTACAAAATCCGGGAATTATCAGCCGATAAGAAAATTCCGATCATTGCGGTGGTGGGCAAACGTGAAGCGGCGGAAGGGAAACTTGCGCTGCGTCGTCTTGGGTCTCAAGGCCAAGAAATAGTGAGCCTTGAAGACGCCGCCATGTCGCTGTCTAACGAAGCCTTACCTCCAGATATAAAACGAACAAGTTAGTGAACCACGAAATCGACACACCGACCTGGCGCAATAAGGTGAATTTAGTCATCGTTTCGATGGGTATAGTTTTTTTGCCTTTAATGGCGCATGCTGGTGGCCTAGGCATTGCGCCGCTTGCCGCGATTGTTGGTAGTGTCGGAATATTGACGACGCCGTTTTCAGATTTTCTAAAACGGCCGCCTAATTGGTTGATAGGCCTTTTCATCTTCATGCTGTGGGCGGTTACTACGTCGTTTTGGAGTTCATACGAAGACACTCAAACACTCACAAATCCCCTGAAATGGGCAATTGGAGTGCCGCTTTTTTTAGGGTGTTTCCTAGCGGTAGAATCTGCGATCAAATATCATAAAATTTTCCTATCGCATTTGCTGATGGCCGCCTGTGTGCTCGGCGTTGGCTTGCTGCTAATTGATCTGCTTTCGGGCTATGCATTAACGCATGTTGTCGACCCGCCCAAAGCCAATGAAGATATCATAAAAAAACAAGGCGATGCACGCATGAATCTAGGTCATGCAATTACGGTTTGGTTATTACTTATTGTACCGACATCCATTCTAATGGTCCGGAATTTTAGATATGGAAAGATATATACAGCATTGCTCATTCTTGGTTTGTTTGGGGCTTCCATTCTCAACATGCTTGCCGTTGGTATATTAGGATTGGTTATGTTGGGTTTTGTATATTTTCTAGGTAGAAAATCACCCAAGACCACGTTGTCCGGCCTTATTTATGGATCAATAGGGTCGGTGATTTTAATGCCGGTGATCGGGGTAATTCTGAGACACATTCCGAAACCACTGATAGAAAAACTGCCATTATCGTGGTTCCACCGTGTCGAAATGTGGTCTTATACAACAGACAAAATTACGGAAACTCCGTTATGGGGACATGGTTTTGACGCGGCTCGGACGTTTAAGGGGGATGAACATAAGTTCGAAATTTTAGAAGGTTTATATTGGCATTATATAACGCTTCACCCGCATAATTTTGGCCTACATCTTTGGCTTGAAACGGGTTTGATCGGTGCGATTCTCGCCGGGGTGTTCATTTTTTTCATTAAGAAACCCCTTTTAGCACTTACCGGACGTAAATTTCGGATTTTGAGTATCCTGTCATTTATTACGGCAGCATTTTTAATTTGTAATACGACCTATGGGGTGTGGCAGGACTGGTGGTGGGCAACGATGATATTTTGTGCATCTTTGCTACAAATTATTTCTTTAGATGAAGACAATCTACTGTGATTTGTCCTTAATCAACATTCTATTGTGTATTATCATTAATTGTGGAAAAATCAGGCTTTGTGTGTTAGGGTATTATGATGGCGCAAATTATTCCTCTTATTCAACCGGATAGGACCCCACGGGTCAGTGTGGTGATGGTGAGTTATATGACGGGCCCAGCTCTTTTAGAGGCGACGAGAGCTGTATTAAGTGATCCGGATATTTACGAGCTTATTTTGGTTGATAACGGAAATACGCCGATGGCTCGTCATCGTTTGAGCGAAATTATAGCCGAGCATGATAAAGTGCGTGTCTTTCAAGGTCACGGCAATGTGGGATTTAGCTCTGGGTGTAACTATGGTGCAAAATTCGCACGTGGTGAGATGTTGCTTTTTCTAAATCCGGATGCCGTCATATCGGAGGGCGCGGCCATGAAAATGGCCAAATGCGGGCAGTATTTGGAACGACCCTGGATAGTTGGTGGCATGTTAAGGGATATAAATGGTAAAGAACAAAAAGGCGCGCGTCGCCGTGAGCTCACACCCATCAATGCATTGGCGACATTCACGGGACTAAATGCTCTTTCCTTTTTTAAGTCAGTGCATCTCGATCATCATCCATTACCTGAAAGCGCAAGTGAAATGCCGGTTATTAGCGGCGCCTGCTTGTTAACGGACCGCGAATCTTTTGAGTTATTAGATGGGTTTGATGAAAAATACTTCCTGCATGTTGAAGATTTGGATATCTGTCGGCGCGCCAGAATTGCCGGCGGCGAGGTTTATTTCGAGCCCTCAGCTACCGTCCTGCATTATGGCTCTACTAGTCGGTCCCCGAGGCTTAAAGTCGAGTGGGAAAAGTTAAAAGGTTTCCTCGTCTATTTTTGGAAATTTTCTGACGGATGGGGAGCAAAGCTTTTATCAATATTGGCCGCTCCGTTTATGACGATCGCCATAATGGGACGAGCGCTTTGGCTAACATTTAGGCTAGCTATTATCGGGCGCTAGCTAACTCCGGCTAATTCTGACAATTTTTCGTAATTAATAACGTAATTTCGACCTCATCCCCTTTTGAGTAATTTAAACCCCTGACGCGATCTATTTCATTAAAACATATATTGTGAGCTTTTTGCGCCTTTTCTAATTCTTTAAGTTGATTTTTAAACTTAGCTTTTGAGCTATCCGTTATAACCAAGACGATATGATCCTCAACGAGAGCCTCGCTGAAATATTTCTCCGTTCTATGACCCAGCAAAATATCGGTTCCGAGATAATAAACCAAACTGGGTTCGGTAAAATCAGGAGAGAGGATTGTCGTTTTTCCAAGCCGAGGAAGGTCTATATTATGCTGTGTTAAAGCGGTTTCGATTTTTCGACTGACAAATAGATTGTCCAAATGCGGTAAAACGAACTGGTAAACGGTTGGGGATAATATAAACGCGCTCAGCATTGTCCCGATCACGGCAGGTTTCAATCGCCATGTCCACATACCCCATACCCCCCAAAGACTTGACCCTAAAACACTGACGAAAACACCCCACAATGCCCAATTCTGCGTATCTGCAAAAACTACGTTAGCCGATAATATGGCCACCAAAAGAAGAATGGTGATAATCAGAAACAACACGGCTCCAATGCGTCGACTAATTTTAAAGCTGTTAAAATTTAAGAGCGCCATCAAAACGCCCCCTCCCATCATGGCCAAAGCCGGATAGGTCGGCAGAAGATAGTGGGTGAGTTTTGTTGGTGTTAGCTCAAGTAATAGCCAAAAAGGCAAGGCCCAACATAGCAAGAGCCGCATGGCTCGCGCCAATATTTGATTATCGGGTGATGTGTTTCGGCTGGCCTTAAATGCAAAGGTCAATCCTGCTAAAATGATGATCGAGCCGGGCCAGAGCAAAATGGGTAGTGTGGCCAGATAATAGCCCGGTAACCCGCCATGCTTTTCATGCCCGCCGGCCAGTTTAGGCGCAAGATCACCCCCTAAGGCCTCAACATAAAAAGCCCCGTCAGTTGCAAACCAAATCGCAATGCTCCACGGCAAAACAATGGCGAGGCAAAGCAATATCCCCGGCAAATTGATAAGTGATTTGGCCCATGTTAAATTCCTGTTCCAAATCGCGAATGATATCAGGCTCAGCACAATAAGAACGGGTAAAATCGGACCCTTAATCAAGATGCCTAAACCTAACGCCGCCCAAAACAAAACGCCGGTCCAGCTGTTAGGGCTGTGTTGCAATCTCAAAAGGCTGGCTAAACATATGGCCGACATCGCGCATAGCATAGCGTCGGTTTTGGCAATATGGGCTTCAAAAACAAAAAGGGCAGAGAGGCTTAAAAGGGCGGCACTATAAAAAGCACCCCGCCGCCTGAATATGGCCAACGCGCCCCAATAGGTCGCCAGCACAGCCAGCAATGCGCCGATGACCGACGGCAGGCGATGCGCCCATATTTTTCGCTCGCCCGGGTCCGTGAAGGCTTTCACAAATCCGGCCTGCATCCAATATATCCCGGCAGGCTTTTTGTTACGGGCTTTGTCTTGAAAGCGAATATTGATGTAATCATCCGTTTCAACCATCTGAACGGTCGCTTGGGCATATCGGGCTTCATCCCTGTCAATGACGGGGATGGAGGCAATACCGGGGAGTGCCATCCATAATGTCAGGACAATTAATATCGCGACATAAAAGATATGCGGTCGATTGAGATTCGTCTGTGACATAGGCCTCTTTAATATGTGATGTCCTCAATGACTAATGATCAGTTTCGTATATTGAGAAGATATTGCACCAGCCGTCCATACGAGTGGAGCAAAGTTCATTTTTGGGCGAAGCGGACATTGTGTCAATAATTCTAACAAGATAGATTTTCTCTTACCAGTTCATTTGAATACTCCACTTACACCAAATATCACTGGATCAAATCCATCAATAGGTGCTAAGTGCTGATCAAATATCCAGATAGCAGACTAAGGACTACGACGCTCAGCAGCAAGCTCACACGCTTCGGTAAAACGCCCATCGTCGACGATAGCCTGGTAGTCAGCCAAAGCTGCCGCGCGAAGCGAAATGAGGCAGCGCAATGCAAGCCGAAATTCTGTAATTTCGGCGCAACACTGTAATCGATTCACTGGATCGATTACGGACGTTATGCGCCTCATCCGACGCTACGCGTCACCTTCTCCCCACGGGAGAAGGGTTTCACGCCGCCCGGACTAATCAGGAGGGTTTGGATGTGCTGACAACCGGGCCAGATAAAGAGCAAATCATTGATTGAAAGGTCGTCACATGCCAAGAGGCGCCATGATTAAACAGACTTATCCGTCATTGGCCGTGATTGTCCCGGTCTATAATGAAAGCGAAAATGTGATGTCCTTAGCCGAAGAAATTGCGGCGGCGCTCGCGGGGACAGCTTTTGAGATGATCTTCATTAATGATGCCAGCAGCGATGATACGGAAGACGTCTTGAAATCCATTAAGCCGCGTTTTTCCTCTCTCCGCATTCTGTCGCACCGTGAAAATGCGGGACAATCCCGCGCCGTCAGGACGGGTGTATTGGCCGCCAAAGCCCCGATTATTGCGACGCTTGACGGGGATGGTCAAAATGACCCGGCTGATATTCCCTCGCTTTATAAGCAACTCATTCGAGAGGACGCGCCCGCTGATTTGGCGATGGTCGGGGGGCGTCGCGCCAAACGACAGGATAGCGTTGCCAAGAAAATAGGCTCGCGCTTTGGTAACGGCATACGCAAGAGACTTTTAAAGGATCAGGCGGATGATACAGGCTGCGGACTTAAACTTTTTTACCGAGAGGCCTTTTTATCACTTCCCTATTTTGATCATATTCACCGCTATATTCCGGCCTTAATGCTCAGAGAAGGTTACGAGATTGAATTTGCCGATGTGAACCATCGCCATCGGCAACATGGTGTGTCTAAGTATACAAATTTTGGTCGGCTTATGGTCTCCGTCGCGGATTTACGCGGTGTTATGTGGCTAATCCGGCGGGCCCGTAACCCAAAAGGGTGGGATGAAGTTTAACATCAGCGTTAACTCCTCGCTCACCATTTTTGTTTAGCTATCGTTAAGCCTTATAAGAAGGATAGCGGGTCATGAAAATATTTACGGTTTTTCCGCTCTTGATAGTTCCTGTGGCGATTTACAATGTTATCGCCTGGTCGGGACATGAATTTTCCGGACCTGAGGCCGTGCGCGAACGTATGAATGAGGTGTTCCTGCATGTGCCTATGGCGTCTGACGCGCTTTGGACGATCACGCCGGGCCATGCTTTAATTGCTATAACCGTGTTACTTCTGTTTTTTGAATTGCTTAAATCTACGGGTTTTGGACGCGCGGCCATTATGAACCACGCCTTTTCAATGGTGCTCTTTATTATATGTATCATTGAATTTCTGATGTTCCCGGCTTTCGCAACATCCGTATTTTTCCTTATTATGTTGATGTGTCTGCTGGATGTTATGGCCGGTTTTATGGTGACCATCGCCTCGGCCCGTCGCGATTTTGGTGTTGCCGAGGGTTTTGTAGACTAAGATGTTCAAAACCAGACCAACATCTGTCTCAACGTCCGAGCGCGGAAAATCGGCCTTGTTTTTTATGGAAACAGGACCAGACGGCACGCGTCTAAAGTGGGAAGATGAGGTCAACGCTCAGGAAATATTGGGCTGCCCCAAAGAAAGACTGCCAAAATCGCAATCAGATTTTGCTGATTTCTTTTCTGATGATGTTCGACAAAATCGGCTGACAGCGATCCATAATTTGAAACATGTCGGTGACCAATATCGCCTAGAGTATCAGCTAAAAGGCTTAAATGGGCAGATCGTTTGGGTGGTAGAAATTGGGGAACATATGCCGTCCCAAGGACCCCATTTAAAAAATGGGCGCGCCGTTCTGATAGACATAAGCGCGCGTAAGTTTGGCGATATGTCCAGAGCATTTGAAAACTCCGACTGTGATATTCCTGTTGATGATATCCTATCCGGGTTAAATGAACGCCGTTTCCGCTTAGCCTATCAGCCAATCGTTGACGCGGATAACCGAATGATAAAACATTATGAGGCGCTTTTACGCATAAAAACGGACAGTGGAGATCTCGAAACGGCGGTTCCTTATATATTAGCTGCGGAAAATCATGGCTTGGTTCATCTTCTTGACCAAAGGGCGCTTGAACTGGTTGCAAAACATTTGTTTGAACGAAAAAACCTCAACCTTGCCGTTAATCTCTCAGCCAAAACGATAAAAAACGACGTGGCGATGCAGACCTATATCAAGACATTAAAGGCCTTAGGCCCGGCAACCAATCGTCTGATCGTTGAATTAACAGAAACGGCGGCGCTTAAAGATCCGCAAAAGGCGGCTATTTTTTCTGATGTTCTCCACGGATTAGGTGGAAAATTTGCCGTTGATGATTTTGGAGCCGGCCATACCTCTTTTCGTAACCTGATGGCGATGGAGGTAGATATGCTTAAAATTGATGGATCTTTGATCAAAGATATTGCGACCCAGTCTCACCAACAAGTCGTGGTCGCTATGATTACAGACCTTGCGCAGACATTTGACGTCAAAACCGTGGCGGAACATGTCGATAATGATGCGGATGCCGAGTGGTTGCAGGAAAAAGGCGTGGATTATTTCCAAGGCTTTTTGTTTGGCGCTCCGGATGCCCTCCCGGATTTCAAGAGACAGGCTGTTTAGTTTTTGTTAATTTAGTCAACGCTTGGTTAACCTCATAGCGCTAGACATTCGTGAATCTTCGCGACAACCGGGGTTAATGATGCAAGCCGAGGCCTTAAATTTAACGGAAACGCAGGTAGCGCAACCCGTAAAAGAGATGGACGTAGTGACCTCTCTGGCGAAACGCTTGGCAGACGTTATCTGTATCCCTGAAAGCCAGCTTGCGCCGCAAGAACGCTATATGGCCGGTGATGTCTTGGTCGAAATGCTGCGCGGAGCAGATATTGACTTAAAAGAGACGATTGCCAAGCGCTTGACCATGCTGAATGAGGCGCCGCGCACAATTTTGATGATCCTTGCCAAGGATGACATTCGGGTTTCTCAGCACGTTCTTGAAAAAACAAAAAGTCTTACAGACTCAGACTTAATACAGATTGCGCGGAAAGTGTCGGGAGCCCATCGTGAGATTATGGCAAAACGACGCCATGTCTCGGATGCACTTGTGGATGTATTGGTCGAATTTTTGGAAGAACCTGTTGTTGAGACTCTTCTTAAGAATAAAGGCGCGCATTTTTCCGAGACGGCCCTGCAACGCATTCTTACCATGTCGCGCAATAATGAAACTTATGTTCAGCTCCTTATTTCCCGGGACGAGCTACGTCCGTCCCATGGCCTCACCATGTTTTGGTGGGCGGGTCATGAACAACGTATAAAACTATTAAAACGGTTTGCTGTCACGCGCTCCGTGCTTCAGCAATCAACAAGTGACTTATATCCTCGTGCTGCGGCGGACGGTTGGTCAAACGCGTCAGCGCGAAAAGCCTTGCAATTCATTGAGCGCCGACAAAGAAATCGCGCAGCCATAGCGAAAAGTCCTTACGAAAATTTGGAACAAGCTATAGATGCGGCCGAAGAGACGGGGCTCACAAAAGAGCTAACACAGGAAATTTCCTATATGGCGGGTATTAAACCTGCGACCGGTGCGCAGATTTTAACCGACCCAGGCGGGGAAGGCATTGCTATTTTATGCAAGGCTCCGGGATTAAAACGACAGCATATCACGAAAGTCTGGAAAGCCTTGCGTCGTCCAACTATGAATGAAGACGGAAGTCCCCATGAATCATTGGCCAAAGTCATTTCGGTATATGATCAAATTTCAACGGATAAAGCGCAGACCGTTTTGCGCTATTGGAATTGGTCACTGACATCAGCCCTTAATCCTGAAGTCCTACGCATGATCAAAGACGGACTTATTCCGCGTGAAGAGACCTTCGGGTCGGCGGCTGTAACAGCGGCTCTGGTCTTTGGTCATAAGCGTATATAAGCGCGATTACAGCGACATTTTCAGCGTTAGCTTTCGATTTTACTTGCTCGTTTGACATAGCACGCTAAAACTCGCCCAACTGTGAGGGAATAGACTCACTCAGGGAGAGGAAATTGGTGAGATTTGGTCTCGTATTGGCTTTGATATTGGCCCTCTATTGGTGGGTCCTATCTTTCTATACCATTCCGTTGATTTTGATCTTTGGTCTTATCTCGATCGTCCTTGTCTTGATTTTGTGCGCCAGAATGAAAATCTTGGATGAGGAAACAGTCCCTTATCTCTTTATTCCCAAGACTTTGACATATTTTTTCTGGTTATCCCGTGAGATTGTGAAAGCTAATGTGGCCGTTGTAAAAGCAGTTTTAAGTCCTGATCTTGAGATTTCGCCTACGATGGTCAAAATTCCTAGTCAGCGAACCAGTGATATGGGACGCACCATGTTTGCCAATTCCATTACCCTCACACCCGGAACGGTGAGCGTTGAAATGAGCGAAAATGAAATTTTGGTTCATGCACTGCTTGCGGATATGTCAAACCCGGAAGACTTTATTGAAATGGAAAGACAATCCGGTTGGTCAGTGGGTGAAATAGAGTTGCCAAAAATAACAGAAGAAGGCGTTTCCTCGTGACAGTCGCCTATCTCAATCTCGCGGCGGCTTTTTTTGTCCTCATTAGCATGGCGCTAATGCTGGGAAGATTATTGCTTGGGCCGACATTATATGACAGGCTTTTGGCAGCCAATAGTTTCGGCACAAAAACGGTTTTATTCCTCTGTGTATTTTGTTTTGTAATTGATCGCCCGGACGGTGTAGATATCGCTTTGCTTTACGCCTTAATGAATTTCATTGCGACCATCGCGGTTTTGAAGTTTTTCAGTTATCGGTCTTTGGATGTCTCGCTGCAAACCGCGCATATCAATAAAGAGATGGAAGTCGACGAATGATGATCCATCTTATTATGGCGGCAGCCGAAACCAAAGCGACTGCAGGTGGCGGCTTTGATTTAGCCCACATCGGTCAGACATTGCGTTATGTTGCGTCTTTTGCCTCGATTTTCACAGGACTATTCTTTGTTTTAGGCGGCACCATCGGTGTGCTGCGTTTGCCGGATTTTTTCACGCGCCTTCATGCTGCGGGTATGACGGATACATTAGGCGCTGAACTGATCATTTTGGGCTTAATGATCCAGGCAGATGGGATTCAGATGATCTTGAAATTACTGCTTGTTGGCTTCATCTTATTTGTCACAAGCCCAACGGCGACCCATGCTGTGGCTGGTGCGGCTCATCAAGCGGGATTAAAGCCTTTGCTGGGCAAGTTTCGGGCGCCGCATCCGGCGGATATTGGCCAAAAAGATGTTGGCAGGGAGGATAGATGACCCTTCAAGCCGCCACGTTTACAGCGCCAACCATTATTCTTGATATTGGCCTCATGGCTATGTTGGTCGTGATCGCTTTTTCAATTGTGAGGCTGAGATCACTTTTTGCGATTGTGATGCTGCAAGGCGTTTATAGTCTTGTGTGTGCCGCATGGTTTGTATCGCTGGACGCCGTTGACGTAGCCTTTACCGAGGCGGCAGTCGGGGCAGGGGTCTCTACCGTTTTAATGTTGGCGGCTATGCTCTTGGCGGACCGTGAATCAAAAGCTGTACCCGTATCACAGCAGCTCGGCCCGCTTATTGTGGTGGTTCTTGCCGGGCTTGCTATGTTTTACGCGCTCGGTGATATGCCGTCATTTGGTGACCCCCACTCGCCAGCCAATAGTTATGTGGGCACGGATTATCTCGACCGGACAGCTGAGGAAATTCATATCCCCAATGTGGTGACGGCCGTTCTCGCCAGTTACCGCGGATTTGATACCTTTGGTGAAGCTGTTGTTGTCTTTGCAGCAGGTCTAGGTGTGCTTTTATTATTGGGACTTAACGGTAACGCGGGTAAATGGCGCGCTCAACCCAATGGTATCCAGCTGGGTGTTGATGCGGCGCCAGCGGCGCGTCGTCGGGCACTGCCTGAAGATACGCCTGTTAATCCCAACAAAAAAGCGACGAAGAAAAAAGTGACACCCAAAACAACCGCGAAGAAAAAGACGACAACCAAAAAAACAACAAAGAAGAAAACCACGCCTAAAAAAGGAGACACGTCATGACGCCTCATGTCATCCTCCGTGTTGTTTCCAAACTTCTTATCCCCTTGATTGCGATGTTTGCGTTTTATGTGCAATTTCACGGTGATTTTGGACCCGGTGGCGGATTTCAGGCCGGCGTAATCTTAGCTGCCTCCGTCATATTATATGCGCTAATCTTTGGTTTGGCCGAAGCCAAGAAAGCAATTCCGCCGTCATGGGTGCGTATCGGAATGACCCTCGGTGTTCTTTTGTATGGAGGAACGGGTGTGGTTTCGTGGATTTTAGGCGCCGAGTTTTTAAATTATTCCGTATTAGCCCATGATGCGGCTCACGGTCAGCATTACGGCATTATTGCGGTTGAGCTTGGGGTGCTACTGGCTGTCGCAAGTGTGATGCTGGCGATTTTTTACGCCTTTGGCTCTCGTCAGGCTGATCTTTCTGATGAGGATTGGTAATGGGTGTGATTTTTGAAAATTATCACTATTCCGTTGTGATCATTTTGATGATGATTGGGCTTTATGTTGTCTTCTCCTCACGCAATTTGATTAAAAAGCTTGTTGGTCTATCTGTATTCCAGACCTCGGTTTTCTTACTTTATATATCCATTGGCAAAGTGTCAGGTGGTCAGCCACCAATTTTAGTCGATGATCATCACGGAGATGATCATGCTTTGAATGCAAGCGCAAATTTAGTTGCGGCTGCGGGCGAGGTGAAAGTGGGTGATAGCGCCCATCACGCCTCTGATGTTTTATACTCTAATCCGCTTCCACATGTTTTAATCCTAACCGCCATTGTGGTCGGGGTTGCCACCTTGGCGATTGGCTTGGCCTTGGTCGTGCGTATTCGGGAAGTTTACAGCAGCATCGAAGAAGATGAGATTAACCGGCTGGATTATAAATATAATCTTGAAGGGACTGATGCCTGATGGATTTATTAAGTCTTTTTCCTGACTGGTTGATTACGCATGGGGCGGCCTTGCTGGTTGTATTGCCTCTAATCATGGGCGCGATCACGGCTATTATTCCCAGCGAAAAAGTCGCGTGGCTTGTCACACTGATTGTTGCGCTTATCTGTACTGTAGCCGCCTTTGGCCTTGTCTTGACGATTTTTGGTGGCGATACAATACTTTACCGTATGGGTGGATGGGATCCGCCGCACGGTATTTCCTATTTTATTGATGGCTTAAACGCGCCCGTTTTATTGCTGATCGGAGCCATGGCTGTGCTCTGTACGCTATATGGCCTGCCGAGTGTGGCTGCAGAGGTTGAACCCAAAAAACGCGCACCTTTTTACGCCGCATTTATGTTAGGGATGGCCGGACTATTAGGCATGGTGACGACGGGCGATGCGTTTAACGTTTTCGTCTTCCTCGAAGTTTCATCCATTTCGACCTATGTTCTCGTCGCGATGGGCGCGAGCCGCGATAGGCGAGCTTTAGCCGCGAGTTATAATTACCTAATCCTTGGCTCTATCGGCGCGACCTTTTTCGTGATCGGTCTGGGTTTTCTCTACATGGAAACCGGCACGCTTAATATGCAAGATATCGGGCAGATATTAAGAGATCTCGATGGCGGCTCCCGCGTTGCCGGGGTTGGCTTTGGATTTATTGTTATTGGGCTCGGCCTTAAGTTGGCCATGTTCCCAATGCATTTATGGCTACCGGGGGCTTATGCGCATGCGCCAAGCTATGTGACCGTATTCCTTGCCTCGACGGCGACCAAGGCCGCGCTATATCTCATGTTGAGATTTGCCTTTACCGTTTTTGATATCTCCTTTGATTATGTTGCGACAATTATCACCTATGCCATTACGGCTCTCGCTGTGACAGGTATGTTGATCGCGTCGTTGCAGGCCATTTTCCAAACAGATGCCCGTCAGACTTTGGCATATTCGTCTATTGCTCAAGTCGGCTATATGTTGCTGGGTGTCGGGATTGCGACGGCGGCAGGATTGTCTGCCGGATATCTGCACTTGCTTAATCATGCCATTATTAAAGGGGCATTATTCCTCGCGCTCGGCGCGTTCTGGTACCGTTTCGGGATTACCCGCGTTGAAGATTTTAGAGGTCTGTCAAAAATGATGCCCTGGACCATGAGCGCGTTCACGCTTGGTGGACTATCCTTGATCGGCGTGCCTTTCACGGCTGGCTTTGTCTCAAAGTTAAATCTCGTGCGCGCGGCGGCCGAAAATGGATGGTGGTGGGCAGCCGGCGTCATCGTTGTGACATCTGTGCTGGCGATTTTCTATATCGGAAGAATTTTACTGGTGGCCTATTTCCAAGACCCGCCTGAGTATAAAGGCGAAGTGGTTCAGCGTCATGAAGCGCCGCTTATGATGCTGATACCCATGTGGACTTTAGTTATCCTATCTATTGTCATTGGCGTGAATTCGGAATGGATGGTGCAGGCGGCTGACGGCGCGGCCAAGGTGTTGATGACCGGAGGCGGGCTATGAGTTTCACAGCTGAGAACTCCCTGCTGCTGACCTTAATTATTCCAACGATCGCGGCATTACTGATTCCGCTTTTTAGATCGCGTCCAAATATTCGAGAAGCTGTTTCGCTTATCGCCGCCATTTTACTGACAATTAATGTCGCGCATCTTTTGGTTTGGGTATCGCATGGTGCCAGACCGGAAATATTATTCGGAACATTTGCGGGTAATTTTGAACTTAAGTTCAGCCTTGAGCCACTGGGCGCAACCTTTATGGCGATCGCCAGCTCACTCTGGATTATCAACTCGCTTTTCACTCTTGGCTATATGAGAGGCAATAAAGAAAAGAACCAAACCCGGTTCTTCGCATTTGTCGCCGTTGCTATTGCTGGCGTGATGGGAATTGCTGCAGCCGGTAACCTGATTACCTTATTTATCTTCTACGAAGTTCTAACCCTCTCAACCTTCCCGCTGGTGACCCATAAGGGGGATGCTAAAGCTAAAAAAGGCGGGATGATTTATGGTCTTATTTTGATGGGCACGTCGCTCGCCTTTTTATTGCCGGCCATTTTGGGAACGCATGTCATTGCCGGAACGACGGATTTTCGCGTAGGCGGTATTTTCCCAGAAGATACAAGCCTTGTGGCGACATCTATTTTATTATTCCTTTTTGCTTTTGGTATCGGCAAGGCCGCACTTATGCCGGTTCACCCCTGGCTACCGAATGCCATGGTTGCGCCCACACCAGTTTCCGCGCTTTTGCATGCCGTGGCTGTCGTTAAGGCCGGCGTGTTTTCAATGTTAAAGGTTGTGACCTTCACATTTGGTCCGGCGCTCACGGCGGCGACCCCGATGAGTACGACCCTGTCATGGATTGCGGCCATATCAATCGTGCTCGCATCTGTGATTGCGCTCAGACAAGATAATCTCAAAGCCCGTTTGGCCTATTCAACCGTGTCCCAATTATCTTATGTCACCTTAGGGGCGATGCTGGCGGCGCCTGTCGCGATTATGGGCGGCGCCTTACAGATCATCATGCATGCCTGGGGCAAGATCACCTTATTTATGTGCGCAGGCGCGATTTATACTATCGCACACAGAGCCGAAATTTCTAAACTTGACGGCCTAGGTCGCACTATGCCGTGGGTATTTGGCGCTTTCTTGGTTGGCGCTTTGTCGATTATAGGCGCTCCGCCTTTAGGGGGCAGTTGGCCGAAATTTTATTTAATGATGGGCGCGCTTGATAGCGGGAAGGCTATATTGCTCGCTGCACTCATCATATCATCGGTGCTAAACGTTGTTTATCTTGTGCCTATTGCGATCCGTGGATTTATGCGTCCTCCGGCCGACATTGAGGACGATGCGCATATTGCCGAAATCAGATGGAAACATAAATGGGTGATCATACCGCCGGTCATTACGGCGCTTGGCACGCTTGTTTTGTTTTTCTTTGCTGGGCCCATGGCCGATTTTCTTGAACCCATTTTGCCCGGAGGATTATAATCATGGCGCATGATCACGATATTGATCCCGAAAATGACAAGATCCATCCACTTTCAAAAAAGTTGATGTTTTTGGGCAATCAAAAATTCATCGATAATTTTGTCTGGCTTATTGTCATTGGCTTGGTGATCACATCCGTTTTGGGATTGGTGTTTCCCTTTTACGAAAAGCATAAAGCACCGTGGGACTTTTTTGCCAGCTGGGCTTTAATCGGCGGCGGGGCTTATGCAATTCTCGTGCTCTGCGCTGACCCATTATTTAAGCTCTTGTCGCGCGATGAAGATTATTACGGGGAAGGGGGCGATGATGACTGATCTCCTCATGATTAATCCCGGTTTTATCCTTATACTAGCGGGCATCATCTGCGCGCTACTACCCGTTAGTCCGGTCCGTAAGGCGCTCGTATTTTTTGCACCCATCGTTTCAGGCTTTTTGATTTTTAACGCCTTTGCGGGATTTGTCGGACCTGATCCACAAGTGCTCCACTCAGTCAGGGTTGGCTCTCAAGAGTTGATCACCAATCAAATAGATCGCGTGTCTATGATTTGGGGCTATGTCTTTTGTTTTGCGGGTATTTTAAACGCGATTTATGCCCTTCATGAAAAATGCCGTATCACCGACAGCTCCGCACTCATTTATATGGGCGCGGCGGTGGCGGGGGTTTTTGTCGGCGATTTCTTGTCACTCTTTGTCTTTTGGGAGCTAGCCGCAGTCTCGTCCGTCTTTTTAATCTGGAAAGGCGGGGAGAGATCTTTCCCGGCCGGTGTACGCTATCTGGCTATTCATGTATTATCAGGTGTTCTTCTCCTCGCGGGCGCGGTGATTTACGGCCACTCGAATGGCGGTGACTTCACCATAGGCCATGTCGGCCTTGAGAGCCCGGGTGGTTTATTGCTCTTAATCTCAATGGGGATTAAATGCGGCTTTCCATTCCTACATAACTGGATGCAGGATTCTTATCCCAAAGCCAGTATCACCGGCACGGTTATCTTATCGGCTTTCACGACCAAGCTCGCTATTTATGCCCTATATCGCTGCTTCGTCGGAGAAGAGGCACTTATTTATATTGGCGCGGCGATGACCTTATTCCCGGTCTTTTTTGCGGTTATTGAAAATGACTTACGTCGCGTTCTTGCCTATTCGCTGAATAACCAGCTTGGCTATATGGTCTGTGGTATTGGTATCGGGACGCAGCTTGCGCTTAACGGTGTGGTCGGACAGGTTGTCGTTCATATCATTTTTAAAGCGCTTCTATTTATGTCGATTGGCGCGGTTCTTTATAGGGTCGGTACAGCCAAGGCGAGCGAGCTAGGCGGTCTCTTCCGCTCGATGCCTTACACGACGATCTTTTGCCTGATTGGCGCGGGCTCGATTGCGGCCTTCCCGCTGCTAGCCGCCTTTGTGACCAAATCCATGATTATCTCTGCCGTTTTGTATGAGCATAATTATTTCATCTTCGCTATTTTATTATTTGCCTCAGCAGGTGTGATGGAACATTCGGGGATCAAAGTCCCTTACTTTACCTTCTTCTCTCATGATAGCGGTAAGCGCGTTGAAGAAGCCCCGTGGAATATGTTGGTTGCTATGGGGCTTGCGTCCCTTGCCTGTATTTTCTTTGCCTTTCCATTAGGGGGCTACCAATTCCTCTATGCGCTTCTACCTTATGACGTGGATTATAAGCCCTATACGGGCAACCATATCGTCACTCAGCTCCAACTGTTATTTGCGGCTATGTTTGCGTTCGCGATGCTTAAGCGCTTCAAAATATATCCGGACGAACGTCGGGCTGAAATTCTTGATTTTGATTGGACCTATCGCCGGCTCGGCAAAGGTATTGTCAAATGGATCGGAGCCATGTGGAACCGCCTCGATGCCAATATCGCCGTATTGCGTGATCATCTTTGGGATAGGACATCTAAGCGTCTTTATCAGCTCTTTTCGCCTGCGGGTGACATGAGCGCCTCTGCCCCGAGCGGTTTGGCTGTGCTTCTCACAGGCGGTATGCTTGTATTGATGCTAGGGATGATTTATCTCACAGGTCTATGACCCCGGATAAGGACAAGCTCGAAAAGCTTCTTGAGCGCTCGACCGATATTGTTACGGCTTATGTAAGCCGTAATGATGTCCCCGCCGAAGACCTGCCCGAACTGATCGAGTCTGTTTTTAACCGTTTACAGGAGTTATCGGATCCCAAGCGCGCGCTAAAAAACGCACCCAAGCCTATTCCGGCTATTGCGGTGGAAGACTCGGTGACGGACGAGCTGATTTATTCTCTCGAAGATGGACAGCCCTACAAGTCACTAAAACGGCATCTCAAAGCCAAATATGGGATGAGCCCGGAAGATTACCGCGAAAAATGGGATTTACCCGCTGATTATCCCATGGTTGCACCTGCCTATGCGCGGGAACGCTCTAAGCTTGCCAAAAAGAGTGGCCTGGGTCGAAACCGGGATTGAATCGGTTCCGAAACAAAAAAACACGTTAATTAGCTGTTAACGACTATTAAAACCACGTTAACGCCTTGTCACGGAGTCCGACACAACCCACTAGTTGATTCGGGTTTATTAGGGGATTTCATGTCAGCGACACAGACATTACGGCATCAAATCATATTGCCGTTACAGCAAGCTCTGTATGATTATTGGCACTCCCTTTGCGTAGAAGGGCGCTTGCCGTCTCGTGAAGATATTGACCCCAGTGAAGTGCAAGAGCATCTACCCATGATGAGCCTGACAGCCATCTGCAACAAAAATGCTAAGCCGCGCTATCAATGTCGTCTTGCTGGCACAGGGTTTTGGGATTTATATGAAGACGAAATTCAAGGTCGCTATATTGATGAGCTTCCTATGGGGGATCGCTGTGAATATTGGGATAGAGTTTTAACCCAAGTTGTGAAAAAACGTAGACCGACCGTTGGTGTGACGCGTACCGGAACGCCGTTTGGATCTCATCTCGCACAGTTTTGGATTCGCCTTCCTTTATCCAGTAATGGTGAAGATGTAGACTTAATCCTAGGTTATGATCAGCTCATTAAATTGACAGAGGCGAAAAAGACACTCGAACCGATTATGAAAATGTATGCTTAATCAAGCAGTTGCAGCCTAGGCAGCCATTTTTTACAAATATTTAGATCTAAAGCTATGAGAAAATATTCCTAAGTGTATAATTCTGTGCTATACCTCAAAAAAGAACAAAAGAGGAACATATGCCGCAAAAGGATTACTCACAATATGACACTAATCGAGCCGCGCTTATCAATCACACAGTTGCGTTGGAGTTTGGTGTTAATGCGAATGACTTAATAATGGATCGCCGCCGTGGGTCTCCGCAAACGGCGATGGCACGACAAATAGCGATCTACCTGTTCCAGTCTATATTCACGGATAATATGAGCCGGGTGGGTCGCGTGTTTAAACGCCATAGCACAACGGTGCGTCATGCCTGCGAGACGGTTGAAGTCTGTCGCGAAGACCCGGTCTTTGACAGGCGCATAAGCGTGCTGGAAGACTTTTTGCGTCAGGCGCCTATTCCGGCGGATTGTCGGTAACGCACATGAAATATGAAGACGAAAAACTAGTCAAGCGGCTCATCGCGCATCAGGCCACTATACCGACGGCGGGCTTTACCGGCACCTATGCGGCCTATCCGCGAGGTAATATTCGGCGTAAACCCATCTGCTGGATAGAGCATGATACGCTACATCGTTTGATAAATGACCGGGTGCTGGAACGTGACGGTCCCAGCATTCAAGTTTCAGGCAACGTTATCCACCTCTATCAAAATAAGCCGAAACGCCTAACCGATCAGAGACGAGGTCGCGAGGATCGAGAAATTTATAATCCGGATAGAGTGATGCGAAAAACCAATCACCGGCTGACCACATTGGAGCAAGTCGCCCGCATGCGTCTACCTAGCGGGGCGTCTTACCTGAGCAAAGCCCAAGTCGAGGCGGGACAGCAATTTGCTAAGGATTATGCGCTGGCGGGTCTGGGGCATGTCGCCACGCAAAATTATGACTTTGTACCGGGAGGCAGTGGCAATAGGGCGGAAGACGCTATGATTAGTCGCATGGATCGACGGCGTCGCGTCAATGAAGCCATTTCTTGTTTGGGGCCGGGGCTTGAACGTGCAGCGGTCACGATTTGTTGTGAGGATTGGTCACTCATTCAACTTGAGCAACGTGAAAACTGGGCAAAAGGGGCGGGGGCTAATATATTAAAACTGGCGCTTGATCGTTTAGTGAAATTTTACGGAACGGAAGCGGGGCTCTAGCAGGAGAGATTAGGCTCCGGCTTCTTGCTTGATACGCAATATCATGGCGCGCAATCCATTGGAGCGTTGCGGCGAGAGATGCTCAGCTAGTCCCAGCTCCATCAATATCGGCTCGGCATCAAGGGTTTGGATTTCCGTAGGTGTTCGTCCTGAATAAATTTGAAGCACAATGGCGACCAGACCTTTGACAATATGGGCATCACTATCACCCCGGAAAGATAGTTTGCCGTCTTTTTTCTCAGTGATGAGCCACACCTGAGAGACACAGCCTTTGACTTTATTTACGTCGCTCTTTTCATTCGCACTTAATGGGGGCAGCGCTTTTCCCATATCAATGACATGCATATAACGGTCTTCCCAATCATCCAGAAAGGTGAAGTCCTCTACCATATCATTGACGTTGTCAGGCCATGTGTGTGCGTCTGTCATTGGGCCTCATTTAGGGAGCCAAAGGACGGGGCGCAAGCGTTGAGGAAATTAAAAATTGTCTTTTGCCGCGCGGATTTCACCAAGCCGCTTCGCACTTCTCGCCCGGACAAAAGGATTGTTTTTTAATTCCATCGCAACCGTTGTTGGCACGGTGGGTGTGTTTTGCTCCCTTAAGGATTTCGCATGTGCAATATAGTCAATGAGGTCTTGGTTGTCCGGCTCAACCGTGATGGCAAAACGGGCGTTCGATAAGGTATATTCATGGGCGCAATAAAGCTTCGTCTCTGCGGGTAGAGCGCAAATGGCTTTTAAGCTATCATACATCTGGGCGGGCGTGCCTTCAAACAGACGCCCGCAGCCCAAAACAAATATGGTGTCACCTACAAAGGCAGTTTGGGCTGACGGGATATGATAGATAATATGGCTGGTGGTGTGGCCGGGTGTTTCAAACACATGGACCTCATGGCCGCCAAAGGTAAAACTCTCTCCTCCGTGGACGCCTTTTGTCAGACCGGGAATGCGTTTTACGTCATGACCGGGGCCGATTATCTCAACGCCATGTGATTTTTGCAGCTCCAGGTTTCCGCCCACATGGTCGAAATGATGATGTGTGTTCCAGATATGAGTGAGCTCCCAGCCTTTCTCCTTACAGGCTGCCAATATTTTGGCGGCCTCGGGACTATCGATGGCGGCTGTTTCGCCTGTGTCCGGACTATGAACCAAAAAGCCGTAATTATCATTCAGACACGGAAACATATGAATTTTAAGAGAAGAGGCCATAAGCGAAAATCCATTTTCAAATAAGCTATGAGAGGTTAGGTATAGTATAAAGGAAAGAGCTTTTGCGTCAAAACGTCATTAATTTAGAAAAATTTTACGCAACCCGCCTTGGGCTGGCGGCGCGTAACATGGCTATGCGCCGGCTCGAGACGGTCTGGCCGGATTTATCGGGCAAAGAGGTTCTTGCCTTTGGTTATGGCTTTCCCTTTGTTGAAACTTATAGCTCTCAGTGCAAACGCTTAATTTTAGCTATGCCCGGCGACCAGGGGGCGATCGCACAAAAATCCCAGCGCGGTATTATAAGCTGCTTGGTAGAAGAAGATTTATTACCCTTTGATGACGCACAATTTGACCACATAGTTGTGGCCCACGGTCTTGAGGAAAGCGGGATGATCGAAGATCTATTGTCAGAACTCTGGCGCATCACCAAGCCGGAAGGCCGGGTCATTATTATAGCTCCTAATCGCGCCGGCCTTTGGGCGCGCTCCGATAAAAGCCCTTTTGGATCGGGACGTCCTTTTTCCCGTAATCAGCTCAAAGGATTGCTGCGCCAAGTTGGGTATGAGCCGGTTTTTTGGTCAGGTGCGCTTTATGCGCCCCCTATCAAACTCTTTACAACGCCAACATGGCTGAAAATTTTTGAGCGCTTTGGTGAAACCGTTTGGCCAGGATTATCAGGACTAATCCTTGTCGAAGCCATAAAGCGCCTATATGCGGAACCGTCCGGACTTAAAACCCAAAAGGTTAGCCGTCCGGTATTTGGTACAGCGCCCATAGGAAAAACGGCAACGGGAAATACGGCATCACGACAATGAAAAAGCTTCCGGAAAAAATAGAAGATATCCGCGTTGAGATCGACAGGGTGGACCGTACGATTTTGTCACTTATGTCAGAGCGTTTGGAACTCGCAGGTGCGGTAAGACGGGCCAAAAGCGGGGCCCGTGTTTGGCGACCCTCTCGTGAAGATAGTCTCATTCGCACATTGGCCGAAAGCGGCGAAAGCTCGGCGCAACTTGTGTCGCGTATTTGGGCGGAACTGATGAGTGCAAGCTTAGCCTTACAAGGGCCGATGAAATTACATATTGCATTGGAAGGTGATGCGCTGGAAGTCTGGACACTTGTGCGTGACCGTTTCGGGGCGGCTATACCTGCCAAGACATATCCGACAGCTAGTTCGGCTTTAGCGGCAGCTTATTCTGAAGAAGAAGGGGTTGCCATATTGCCAGCCCCAAGTGAGTTTAACAGTTGGTGGGGATCTTTATGCAAGGACGGGGCAGCGCCGGATATGCATATATTAGCGGGACTTCCTCGCGTAGGGAACGATAGTTGGCCTCGGGCTGTCGCCGTGGCAACGGCGGACATATTACCGTCTGGCGCGGATGTTACCTTGATTGCGCTCAAGGATGTAACGGCTCTATCTCAAGCCGGATTTGACGGTATTGTCCGGGCACAAGCTGGTGAAAACACGCTGATCAGTGTGAACGGTTTTGTTGATAGCGAGAGTTTTGAGCGTCTTGTAGACATTGATTCAAATGCCAAAATCATCGGTGTGATCAGCCCGCCTTTGCCCGAAGCAACAGTGTAACCCGAAGCAACAGTGTAAAAAGAGTGGTTCAGTGAGTAAGATTTTTGACAATGTCCTTATTGTTGGAGGAGGCCTGATTGGGTCCTCCATTGCTCGAGCGCTTAAAACCTATTCTGTCTGCGAACATGTGGCAGTTGCCGATTTAACAAAAGATGTATGTCAGGAAATTGACCAATTAGGTTTCGCTGACACCGCAACGACAGAGTTGGCAAAATATGCGGGGGATGCGGATCTGGTTATGTTGGCTACGCCCCCCGGCGTTATGGGTGAGACGGCAAAAAAACTTATTCCAGCGATGAAAGCGGGCGCTATTTTATCAGATGTTGGCTCTCTCAAGGGAGATGTGATCAAAGCCATAACACCTCATTTGCGTGATGATATCGATTTCGTTCCCGGTCATCCCATTGCGGGTACTGAATTTAACGGGCCGTCTGCAGGCTTTGCCGAACTCTTTGAAGACCGTTGGGTGATTTTAACACCCAAAGACGAGAACAGCGAGTCAGCTATTAAAGTCCAAACTATGTGGGAAGCTTTTGGCAGTGATGTCGCGATGATGAGCCCGGAGAGGCATGATATCGTGCTGGCCACGACATCTCATGTGCCTCACTTGATTGCCTATACGCTTGTTGGCACAGCGGTGGATATGGAAACCGTTACCCGTAATGAAGTTGTAAAATTTAGCGCGGGTGGTTTTCGTGATTTTACCCGTATTGCGGCCTCTGATCCGACCATGTGGCGGGATGTATTTTTACAAAACAAGGATAGCGTCCTTGAGGTGGTGGATCGATTCATTGAAGATTTAAGCGCGCTTAAACGCGCTATTCGCTGGGATGATGGTGATACGTTGCTCGAAAATTTCGAACGCACGCGCGACATTCGTCGTCGTATTGTTGATGCGGGGCAAGATAGTTCTGCGCCTAATTTTGGCAGAGATGATAGCTAAGGACTTGTGTTCTGGGGTATATCCGGAAGGATGGGCGCTCCGCGCTGACTTTTATTGTTGGGATGGCGGACATATGTCAGAAGCAATTTTCCATATTCAAAAATAAGTCGCTTCGCCTGTTCCGGGCTACGCCACCAAACCGGTGTGTCGGCAGCTAACACCGGATAAGGCGTGATCCGAATTCGTCCACGTTCGGCAGCGATTTCCGTTTCGGCGCGTGGCATATGATAGGCTGAGGTTACGAGAATAATATGCTCATACCCGAGAGCCTCAGACCACACCGCCGTCTCGCGCGCGTTACCGGCCGTATCCTCGGCTGCATAGTCCAAATCAATGCAGCAGTCTGACAGTGTTTTTGGCAAATCGAGTAGGTTAAGAACGGCATCTCTATCATTGCTTTTGTTGACGCCGGAAATCAGTAGACGCTCGCCATGCCCGTTTTTTAGCAACTTGGCCCCAGCTTCCAGTCGGCCTCCACCTTTTCCTGTCCATACAACAATGCCATCGGCCTGAGGGATCGGTGAAGGGAGTTTCGGCTTGCTGACCTGACCAACAAAAACGAAAAACCCGATGATTAGAAGGGCGAGTAACAAACCCGTCAAATATAAGAAAAACCTGCGCCATCCTTTTATTTTAGCGCCCCGAGAAATGCTGTCGCTCATGCCTTGAAATCATCCTGCTTAAGATGATGATGCGTGGTTATGCCTGCTGTAAACCCGGTCATAAGGGCAAATACCAATATGAGGATCATGAGCCAAATAATATCTTCAGTAAAAAAGCGAATATCGGTCAAGATTAAAACAAACAGACAGCTTAATAGGACTGCGAGAAGAATGCCCACAATAGAGGCTTTAAGACCAATCCAGAAAAATCGCTCTGCAAATAGGCGTATCACAAAACTATCTTTAGCGCCCACGTGACTTAAAACATCCATGATCGGTTTTCTGATATGTAAGACAGAACGCGTTGCAAAATGTGTAATGATGATCGTGGCCCCCAAAATAAGACCCAGCACGCCTACCATGCCTGTCCGCAGCCAAAACCAACCGGTTTGAATACGTCCATTCCAACGTTTGTGCGTATCAATTCTGCCATCTATACCCGATTGGGCTAGGGCCGCATTAACATCTTCGGAATTTATCGCATCGCCATTATGAGTTACGCGGTATAAAAGAGGCAGAGGCAAATCGTCTGGAAGATCGATACTTCCCAACCATGGTTTTAGCAAAGTTTCACTTTCTTCTTTCGTAACGATGGTAAGTTTAGCGGCGGGGGCGGCGTGTTTCATTAGGCTCAATACCTTTTCATTTAACTCCGAGATCGAGTGGGCATTCTCAGGGTAGATTTCCAGTGTCGCCGTTTGCTCTAATTGGGATTGCCATGCCTGGTTAATTTGAAAACCCGTCAGAACAGTCAATAAGGTTAGGGCGCTTAAAAAAGCCATGACTGCTAATATGACAAATAGAGGCCGTTCTTCCGCATGGTTGCTGGGTAATAATGATTGTTCCTCTGGGATGTTTATCTCACTCATCTTGGATGCAATTCCCCCTGTTCAAGATGAAAATTGCTGGCATCAATTTCACGTGTTAAATTGATGTCATGCGTGGCGATGAGCACCGTCGTGCCCGTGCGGTTCATTTCTAAAAACAACCTCAGCAAGCGTTTTGCCATGGCTGGATCAACATTGCCTGTGGGCTCATCGGCCAGCAATAAATCAGGCTTTGCTATGACGGCTCTGGCAATGGCCACGCGTTGTTTTTCTCCGCCTGACAGTGTTTGAGGGGAGTGTGATATTCGATCACCTAAACCGACCCACCGTAATAGTTCAACGACATCCTGGGCATAATTTTCGGGAGGTTTAGTGCCAACTTTTAAAGCTAAGGCGACATTTTCAAAAACATTGAGATGATTAATCAGATTAAAATTTTGAGACACAAATCCAATGCGTCGCTTCATCAATTGTCGTGTTGGCCGATCTATCATTTCGGTGCGGTCGCCAAATAGAGACACCAATCCTTTGGTTGGGGGCATACTCAGGCTCAGAATTTTGAGCAGGCTCGACTTACCGGCGCCTGAGACCCCGGTAAGGAAGCTAAACGAACCGCGAGATAAGGAGAGATTGATATCTTTTAAAATTTCTTCACCCTGCCCATATCGCAAGCTAACGCGCTCGAGCGTTACGGTCGGAACTTGCTGCAGAGAATGTATTAGCGGACTGGACATAATGTTTAGATTCGGCACTCTACCAAAAAATGACGAATCGGAAAGCCTAATGATTATTACATGCCCTGATTGTTCGACGCGATATAACGTTGCAGATGACTCAATTGGTCCGAAGGGAAGAAATGTGCGATGTTCAAACTGTAATAACACGTGGTTTGTATCGTCAGATCCCGAGGTTATGGCCCTTCATGAAAATAAAATCGATGTCATTGAAGCTCTGCCGGACGATACTCCGAGCAATGATTATGAAAAAGCGGAGCATGATTTTCATGAGACGGACGGTTACAGGTCAGACCCTGCTAAAGGCGCGCATGTAGAATTCCGAGATAAAGTCGACCGGGAGCGCCGAAACCGACGTCTTGCAAGTGTATCTATGATTTGGGTGGTAACCCTTGGGATATTATTATTTGCAGCTATATTAGTTTTCACTATGCGCCAAACGATAGTCGATCGATTTCCTGCCACGGCGTCAATTTATCAGGCTTTCGGTATAAATGTAAAAAAATCAGGCCTGGATTTTGAAAGCCCTGCGACACGGAATTTAATGCTTGAGGGAAAACCTGTATTGGTGGTCAATGGAGCCGTTATCAATCGATCTAATGAGGCTCAGCATGTCCCCATGATAAAGCTTTCAATCTTTGATAAGTCGGGCGACACAATCACGGAATGGATGGTTGAACCGTCAAAGTCGCGGCTGGATCCTGAAGAGCGTCTCGAATATACGTCTCAATTGCCTGATCCGCCGGTAGATGCAGATGGCCTCAAATATGAATTCACAGACGATTTTGCGAGCTTAGAAACGGCTGAAAGCAAAAAATAAGCCGCTATAAAAGCGGCTCAAATTATTTATTTAAAAATCTGTTAGCCCTGCTTGTCCAATATTTTTTGGACTGTATCGGCTTTAAGGTCGTCCACTGTTGCTTCAATGCCCATGTCATTGGCGATTTTAACAACGTCAACTTCAAGCATTTTGGTTAGATCAGTTTTGGTATATTTTTTATCACCCTCAGCTTCGGCTGGAGTGTCTTCAGCTGGGGCGTCTTCAGTCGCAGGCGCAGCTTCCTCCGCCGGAGCGTCTTCAACAGGTGCGTCTTCCGCCGGTGCTTCTGGCGCAGGGGCAGCAGCTGCTTCGGCTTCGGCCGCTTTTGCCGCCTCTTTAGCTGCTTTGGCCGCTTCAGCAGCCTCAGCTTCAGCCGCCTTACGGGCTTCTTCTTTTTCTTTGCGCTCTTCGATTAGTTGCATGGCTTTAGCGCCGGGCTTACCTTTATTGGGGTTATTGCCGGGCTTCCATTCCCATAGGCCGGCTGCGCCTAGGAAGCGGGCAACACGGTCTGTTGGGCGAGCGCCTTTGCCTAGCCATTCTTGACATTTTTCAATATCCAGCTTGACTCGGTCTTCACTATCCTTGGGAAGCATTGGATTGTAAGAACCCACACGCTCAATGAAGCGACCGTCGCGCGGCGCGCGGCTATCAGCGACCACGATCCGGTAGTATGGGCGTTTTTTAGCGCCGTGACGCGCTAGTCTCAATTTCAGTGCCATTATTTATTCCTTTTCCTATGACATTTCATTTTTTCTTTTTGCCGCCGAGGCCGGGTAGGCCACCTAAACCAGGAAGCTTACTGCCTCCTAGGCCGGGTAATCCCTTGGGCATATTGGGCATGCCACCTGGCATTTTACCCATCTGTTTTTTCAAATCTTCAAGCATGGCAGGGTCAATATCTCCGGGAGAGGGCATCCCTTTTCCGCTCATACCGCCCGGCATTCCAGGCATGCCGCCGCCGCCCATCATTTGCGCCATCATACCGGCCATGCCCTTTTTATTCATCTTCTTCATCATGTCAGACATTTGCCGGTGCATTTTCAGAAGCTTATTGACCTCTTGAACGCTCATGCCGGACCCGGCTGCGATACGTTTTTTGCGAGACGCTTTAAGCAGGGCAGGGTTTTTGCGCTCGCTCGGCGTCATGGAGAGAATAATGGCTTGCTGTTGCTTAAGCAGGTTATCATCCATGCCACCTACGGCATCCATCTGCTTTTTGATTTTGCCCATGCCGGGCATCATTTTCATTAAGCCGCCAAGGCCGCCCATTTTCTGCATCTGGCCAAGTTGTTTGCCAAGGTCTTCCAGGTCAAACTTACCCTTCTCCATTTTCTTGGCGAGTTTCTCAGCCTCTTTGGCATCGATAACCTCGGAGGCCTTCTCAACCAATGAAACAACGTCGCCTTGGCCCAATATACGTCCCGCGAGACGGTGCGCATCAAAGGCTTCAAGACCGTCAAGTTTTTCACCTGTTCCGAGAAACTTAATTGGCAGACCTGTGACTGCGCGCATTGATAATGCGGCACCACCGCGACCATCCCCGTCAATGCGTGTCAGGACAAGTCCGGTTAGAGGAAGTTGAGCGTGGAAACGTTTGGCCGTCTCAACGGCGTCTTGTCCGGTGAGAGCATCGGCGATTAGCAGAGTTTCGACCGGATTTGTCGTCTTTGCGATATCCTCAACCTCACTCATCAATTCTTCATCAATGGTGGTTCGGCCAGCCGTGTCTAAAAAGACCACATCATAGCCGCCAAGCTTCCCTTCTTTCATGGCGCGTTTGGCGATTTTACGTGCGGATTGACCTTTTATAATAGGCAGGAAATCAACCTCAGCTTGCTCGGCGAGAATGCCAAGTTGTTCCATCGCGGCGGGACGGCGCGTATCAAGCGAGGCAAGAAGGACTTTCTTTTTGAGATGTTTACGCAAATAAAGCGCAAGTTTTCCAGTTGTCGTTGTTTTACCAGAGCCCTGAAGGCCTGCCATCAAAATGGCGGCTGGGGGCTTTACCGATAAATTTAATGCATTGGCTTTGGCTGCCAGACGTTTTTCGTCTTCGTCCTCCTCGTCAAGCGTACCGCCAAGCATGTCGATAAGTCCGTCATGGACAATTTTGACAATTTGTTGGCCAGGCTTGATGGACTTGATGACTTTCTCGCCAACTGCCTCAACTTTGATTTTTTCGATGAACGCCTTAACGACGGGTAGAGCGACATCGGCTTCAAGTAGGGCGACGCGAATTTCGCGCATAGCCGAATTCACGTCTTTTTCCGAGAGGGACCCTCGCCCGGTTAGACCGTCAAATACGTTACCAAGTTTATCGCCTAAGGCTTCAAACATCAAAACTCCATACCCGCACAAGCCCGAAAGCTCCGGTGAACGAAACTCGTTGACCGGAGGACCCCGCCTGCATCATCTCCCTATAAATTAGTGGAGGATCGCACAGGTCAGAGCGCATTTTAGAATGCGCGGAAAATCTGGGAGGCCTTTACAGAGCTAATTGGGACTTGTCAAACATTGAGAAACCAAAATGCTAACAGACTTTAAGATATTTTTGGATTTCATTTACGGCAAACTAAAGTTGATAAACTATATAATTGTGAAGTTACCCACGCTGATCATAACCCTCTCTGGATCAATGCTGGAAAAGCTTAGGCGGTTTTGAATAAAAACCGCCTTTTTTTTATATTTTTTCCTCAAACTTTTGATTTCAATAAAGTTTTTACTTTCATTGATTGACGGATGCTAATATAAAGAATTGGGGTTATCATTTTGGGGCGCAGTAAGAGTGGATGTTTAGGTGAACTACCCTTATCTGTTTCAAACAAGCGGTTTCGCAGTCATTGATAAAATTCGGGCAGAATTAGAAAGTCAGCGCGAATGGGATTTCGTCAAAGACACTGATCAAGCGACATCCACAATAGAAACAGCTGCCGCTCGGTTCGGATTTAGCTTACCCTTCACAGATGAACAATCTAAGCTGTCTTCATATCTTAAAAGTAAGCTCGCTGGCACACATATGTGTACCTATGCGTGGGGTTTATATGCGGAATTTCTAGGCAAAGAAACGCCTGAGAAGCAGTACGCATAATAGTTTAATCAATATAATTGACTGACATGCGCCGCCATGCGCTGGCGCATCTTGGTATCAGGCATAGCGCCATTCGTCGCTGCCATGTTTTCACCCATATGATCTGGATTTCGGGTAGCGGGTATCACACACGTCACTGCCGGATGTGAGATTATATATTTCAAAAAATACTCCGCCCAATTTTTGATGCCGAATTCTGTAGCGAATTCCGGGACATCATGTCGGGCGACTATGTTGAACAGGCCACTGGTACGAAAAGGACGGTTGATAATCACAGTCATATCCTTATCCGCGGCGAGCGGTAAAATACGCTCTTCCGCAGCCCGGTCCAATATATTGTAAGATAGCTGAATAACATCCATCGGCTCAGTTTTCATCAGCTCGATAAGTTTATCATGACGTCTCCCATGCGAGGTTGTCAGGCCAATATGGCGAACATGTCCCGCCTCTTTGGCGGCTCTCAAGGTTTTGAGGTGGGAGTCCCAGTTTAAGAGGTTATGCACGCACACTACATCGAGCACGGATTGTTTCCAGAGATCATGCGAGTTTGCGAGTTGTTTGTGACCGGCATCATCAAAGGGCGTCCATATTTTTGTGGCACTTATGAGCTGGTCGCTCGGCATATCTTCCATCAGCGACCCGACGGCGGCTTCTGCTCGGCCATACATGGGCGAGCTGTCAATCAAGCCTCCGCCATGCTCAAAAAAGACTTTCAAAACGTCTCGGCGTATGTCCCATTCAGGATCTTGGGGACTGACATCAAATGTCAGCCAAGTCCCCATGCCCACCTTAGGCAAGCTCGACTTAAGGGTCATCTTAACGGCGGGCGTTTCGCCGAATGCGGGCCCGGCTATGAGGGAGGCGCTCGCGGCAAGCATCATATTACGACGGGATAAGAGCATATATTTATAATAGCACTCGCTCTAATGGCTGTAAATTGCTTGCCGCATTAGACCCCCCCTGATAGAGACCCGCCAAATAATGGAGATATCCCATGAAAATGAACGGGAACGAGATTAAACCCGGCAACATTATTAAACACCAAGACACGCTCTGGGTCGCGGTGAAATGTAATGCGGTAAAGCCCGGTAAAGGCGGGGCCTTTAATCAGGTTGAGCTTAAAAACCTTCTTGATGGACGTAAGCTTAATGAACGCTTCCGCGCCGCCGAAACCGTTGAGCGCGTGCGTCTTGATCAAAAAGCCCATACCTATCTCTATGCCGACGGGGATATGCTGGTTTTCATGAATGCGGAAAATTATGAGCAGATTAATCTCGCGACCGACTTTATCGGTGATCGCGCAGCTTACCTGACAGACGGTATGGAAGTGCAGCTGGAATTTTACGAAGAGAAACCTATCTCCGTCTCTCTACCGGATCAGGTCATACTCGAAGTCGCTGAGACTGAGCCCGTTGTCAAAGGTCAAACAGCCGCCAATAGTTTTAAACCTGCTATCTTGACCAATGGTGTTCGTACGGCCGTACCGCCATTTGTTGGTGTCGGGGAAAAACTGATCATCAACACAGAAGATGGCTCATATATCAAAAGAGCGGATTAATGCCTGAGGGTAAAATGCGATGGGTCTTTACATGGCTGTTTTTGGTGTTTGCTGTTGGGTTGACGACGGCTTTTGCCGATTCAATGATTAAAAATATTCCCTTTAGTATGCATGAAGCCATGAAGCGCGGCGTGGTCTTTGCGACCATCCTCACCCCTGTTTTATATTTTACGCAACGTGGTAAGACATGATCGGACCGTCTCCTATAATGGCCGTGATGCAGGCCGCTGCTCGCAAGGCGTCGCGCAAGCTTTTGCGGGACTTTGGCGAAACTGAGCATCTTCAGATCTCGCGCAAAGGCCCAGCGGATTTTGTGTCAAAAGCAGATATTAAATCCGAGGAAGTCTTGGTTGAGGAGCTCTCCATGGCCCGCCCGGGTTATGGGTTTTTGCTCGAAGAGGGCGGCAGCATTGAAGGCACAGACAAAACACACCGCTTCATTATTGATCCGCTGGACGGAACAACAAACTTCCTGCACGGCATTCCACATTTTGCGATATCCATTGCGCTTGAGCGTAACACTGAAGAAGAGCAGGGACTGGTCGCGGGGTTGGTCTATAATCCGGTAACAGACGAGATGTTTTTTGCTGAAAAGGGCCGGGGCGCCTATTTAAATGATGGCCGGCTCGGCGGCGCCGACCGTAAATTAAGCCCCTCGCGTCGGGATGATTTTGCCAATTGTCTTTTCGCAACGGGCATTCCTTTTTTAGGCCGTAAAGGCCACGCGAAATTCTTGCGTGAGTTACATCAAATTATGGGGACAAGTAGCGGCGTCAGACGTCTCGGATCGGCTGCGCTTGATCTCGCTTGGACGGCGGCGGGACGCTATGACGGGTTTTGGGAACGCGGTCTTGCGACCTGGGATATCGCGGCAGGCATTGTTATTGCGCGCGAAGCCGGGCTCATCGTTGAAAGCCTCACGGAGGGAGATGTCCTTGATACGGGAGACATTATCTGTTCCAATGAGATCATTATGAAAG
>CAZPLJ010000032.1:0-10370 GCA_964587545.1 uncultured Caulobacterales bacterium
ACATTGCGTATGAATGTGAATGGGGTGTCTTGTGAGATTTATTTGGGGCGTAGTCATAGGGTCGATCTGCAGTTTGCAGCTAGCGCATGCTGCGTCGTTCAACTCCGATTTTTCAAAAACAACGGAAAAAGTTAGATCTTCACTGATACATGCGCCCGAAGCCTCCGAAATTTATCTTAACTATTGGATCGATGTTTATAACGCCCACGCGGATGACTATGATCGACCTCAGATTACGTTAAAATCTTCGAATTTAGAGATCAAAGACACGCCGGTGGAATTGCCGTCGTCTGATAATTTATGGAAGCCCAACGGATATCCAATCGTATCACCGGATTGGGGCCAACGGGTGCCAGTAAGTTTTGCAAAACCGTCAGATTTTAGACCGCCCGCTCCACCGAATAAGACTGATGGGACATTTGAAGCCGATATTGAAGAAGTATTTCAACTAGGCGAGAAATATGGCGAGTATCGCGACGCTGACCTATCCGTTGCGGCGGCCTTTTGGGCAGATGGCTTGGGGACTGTGACACCGCCGGGACGATGGAATTTAATAGCCCTTCAAGAAACACAACATTTACCCGAGTTTGAGCGGATTCAAATCTTAACCGCTCTCAATATTGCGCTTTACGATGCAGGTATCGCGGCTTGGGATAGCAAATATTATTATAAATACTGGCGGCCAACGACCGCAATCTCGGCACAATATCCTGAACATATTGATTGGGAACCAATGCTCGCGCCGCCGTTTCACCCGGAATATGTCTCTGGACACTCGACCTTTAGCGGGGCAGCCGCCACTATATTATCGACCTTTTTGGGAGATAGGTGCTTTTGTGTATCATCCGAGGAATTACTGGGATTGGAGAGATGTTTTTCGTCCTTTGATGCAGCGGCTGATGAGGCAGGTCGTAGTCGGATTTATGGCGGGATACATTTTGAATTTTCTAATCAAGCAGGTCTTGAGCTTGGAAAAAAAGTTGCAGATCAGGTGTTGATTGCCTATCCTAAACATTTTTCAAAAATTCGTAGTCAAGCAAAATGAATTAAAAATCCGGACGCTGTGTTCATGTCTGAGAAATATAACGGAGTTGAAATCTTACCCAAGGGTGAGCATTTTGACTTCTATATAACAATAGTCGCAATTCCTCTTATGCGCGAATGAGATCCTACACCCTCTTTAATAAAAAGAAATTACTTGTAAAAATTGAGTTTTTTTGCAAATAAAAACGCATTCGTCATCCATATGGATGATGCGGAACTTAATTTACGCCTGTAGTAATTTCCAGGGGATTAAGGCCTTAGAAAAATTCAGGGCCGATGATCAGAACTCACCCCAGTGTTGTTACAGTAAAGCAAGACGTTAACCTTGCCATACAGCGTAATTTTTGGGCCACAGGGCGCGTGTATGAAATTTGTGTGTTTAATAAAGCTGTTTGCTTACGCAATGTTGGGACTATGGTCCCTTCAAGGACTACCCGCCTATGCGCAAATCTCGGCAAAGCAGGTTTATGAACAACCAGATAATCACGAATTAAATCTGGAATATGCCAAACAACAAATCCTTAAAGGCGAAATGCTGGATGCGGGCTCTGCCCTTGAACGCATGCTTTACGCTAACCCTAACTGGCATTCCGCTCGACTGTTATATGCGGCGGTTTTATACCGGCTGGATGATCAGCAAGCAGCTTTAAGGGAATTATCCCTCTTGGAGGATAAGCAGTTGAATACGGAACAGCTTGCCAAACTGGAAAACTATAAAACGGCCTTCCTAATACCGCCACAACCAATAACGCCCGATGTTTCAGCGCGCGTATCCGCCGATCTTGACCAAGGGGCATCTTTTCGATCCAGAGACAAAGTACAAGGCCAGCTATCTCTGCATTTTCGAGGAGATGACAATGCTGGGAATGCGCTCACAGATGAAAGTTTTGGGTTTCGCGATGAAGGCGATGTCTCCGCCGTCATAAGTGGTCGCGTCCGAACCTTCCAGCCCGTCTCAGAGAATGTGACCATTAGAAGTGAGTTTGGCGGGCAAATAAGACGGCATCAGACGTTTTCCGATGTGGATTATGATGTTTTTGACGCCTCAACAGGCCTCACGATAGACAAATCCCGCAGTGTTGCCGCAATCGATATTGATGCACGCAAAATCAATATTAGCGGCGAAACCTATTTAAAACAAATCGGCCCAAGACTTACGCTAAGTCGTAAGATTAGCCCCAAGACCTATACGAATTTCAGTTTATCAGCCTATAAACAGGATTATGATGTTATCGAGAATGCGTCGCTCGAAGATGAACGCGACGGATATAAGCTAACCTTTCAGGCAGGCATTTTACACAAAATTGATCAACGTAATAAAATACGTTTAGCGGTCGCCTTTGAGGATAAAAGCGCAACAGAGCGGGCTTTCGCCTATCAAGGCCCTTCGCTGGCCTTAGCCTACGACCATAAAGCTGATAAAAACTTTTATTTGAAGGCCCGAGGAAAGATTCGAAAACTGGACTATAGCGGAAGCCTAACGGAAAGTTTTGATCGTGAAGAAACCCGTTTTAACGGCCGGCTCGCCGTTGGAAAATATTTAGACATAAATCACGGATCTCTAAAATCCGCCTCAATAGAGGCTGGGGCAAACCTTACGCGCCGCAATTCTAATATACAGGCCAATGCGTTTGAAAATTTTGGCGTAGACGTTCGACTATCAGCAGGATTTTAATATGGATGGATATGACATGCAGAAACTCATCTATTCCATAATTTTCGGAGCTTTAATGGCCTTGCCCGTATCCACACTGGCGGAGGACAAGATAGAGGTCGGCCGAAATTCGGCTGTAAAAGGAACGGTAAAAATAAAAAGTACTGACGAAGACACATCCCGCCAAGCGGTGATAAAAGAACCGGTTTTCTTAGGCGATAATGTCAACTCACATGTGGGATCCAGCCTACAAGTCCTGCTCAAAGATAAAAGCACATTCACCGTCGGACCCCAATGCGATATGATCATAGATAAATTTGTTTATGACCCCAACAAAGACACAAATTCCCTGTCGGCTAAAGTCAAGAAGGGCATGTTTCGTTTCACATCTGGGAATGTGTCCAAAACCAATCCAGATGAAATTGTCGTTGAGACTCCAACTGCGACAATGGGAATTCGTGGAACAATGGTCGAGGTTCTCGTTGGCCCTGAGGCCTTTCTATGCTCAAAACATGAAAATCTTTTAGTGCCTGGGGTTCAGCTTGATCATGCAGGTGCTACATTGGTTATTTTGCGCGGCCCCGGTAATAATCATGCAACACAAAACCGCAAAGGGGAGGTCGTTGTTAGCTCGGGTGGCCGTGACGTCGTGCTCACGCAAGCCGGAACTGGCGTGTTAGTGTCAAACGCAAATGATGAACCGTCAAATATTTTTACGGTTACTGACGATTTATATAATTATTTCAATCGACGCCTGCGTACCAAGCCAAGCCGGTCCGGAAATTTCCGTCCATTTACCATCGATGAGGGCTGGTTTACACCAAACCCAGTAGAAGACGAACATGGGACCCTCTTTACACCACTTGAATCCATTGATGATACTGACTGGCCAAGCCAAAATGGTTTTTGATGTAACGTTTGATATCGGGAATAGATCTTGAAATTTTTTCTGTCTGCTAACCGGCTTAAATGGATTATTCCAAGCCTGGTTGGGCTCATCATCACATCTCTCTTTCTGGTTACCTATTTAGCCCAACCCACCGTCTTAAAACGGCTCAGCCATCTAAGCTCCGATATTCTGCAACGTCAATTTCCTAGGGCTTATAATCCCGATAGTCCGGTCCGTATTGTTGATATTGATGAAGAAAGTATAAGAAGAATTGGACAATGGCCTTGGCCCCGTACGACATTAGCAAAATTAAATGATCAGCTAAACATTGCCGGTGCCGCAGTTATCGCTTATGATATCGTGTTCTCTGAACCAGATCGCACATCGCCAGAAAATATGTT
Source organism: uncultured Caulobacterales bacterium (assembly GCA_964587545.1). Taxonomy (GTDB): domain Bacteria; phylum Pseudomonadota; class Alphaproteobacteria; order Caulobacterales; family Maricaulaceae; genus JACOMS01. The sequence continues at coordinate 3,989 of CAZPLJ010000032.1, forward strand.
GTCGGTTCTCAAGGCTAACCCAAATTCGAAGGGAGAGTTTAACAATATTTCCGCGTTGAAAAGCCACGATGAAATATTTGCGGAAAGCTTTCAGAGATCGCAAGTGGTAGCGGGCATGTTTTTGATCACCGAGCCGACACCTTCATTGCCATTTACCCAACATGCTTACGCAATATCCGGGTCTGACGCATCGCCTCATATTTCCAATTTTCTCGGTACGGTTCACCCGATCCAAACACTTGAAACCTCAGCAAGTGGATTAGGTCACGCCACAATAGTTCCTGATATTGACGGAGTCATTAGGCAGGCCCCTTTATTTGGGAGAATAAATGAACGTGTATTTCCGTCTTTATCACTAGAAGCGTTGCGCATTGCACAAGGCGCACAGAATTTTGTTATCAAAAGTGCGGACGCGTCCGGCGAATTGGATGAAATATCTGATACGGCACCAGAAATGGCGGCTGTTAAGGTTGGCGCTTTCGAAATTCCTACAACAGCTAACGGTGATATAATCGTATATTATTCTCACCCCTCACCAAACAGATATATTCCAGCTTGGAAAATTTTATCCGATGACCCCAAAGACCAAGATTGGCTAGAGCGAATTTCTGGACATATTGTTTTTCTGGGAACCAGTGCCGTCGGGTTAAAGGACTTACGGGTTACACCCATAGAAAAAAACATTGCTGGAGTATTGGTTCATGCGCAGATTTCTGAACAAGTCATTGATCAATCTTATCTTCGTCGTCCATATTGGGCGTCATTGCTCGAAATAATGAGCCTCTTAATTTGTGGACTTTTTATTTCATTGCTCGTCCCAAGGCTATCTGCCGCGCGCGGCGTAATCTTATTTCTAATTATTTTGAACATTACCTATCTCGCGGCGATGTTCGCCTTTACCCGCTATAAATATGTTATCGACCCCGCTTATCCGATATTGGCGACTATTGGGACCTATCTTGGCGTCGCCTTATCGTCCTTTTATCTCACGGAAACCGAACGTTCACGGATAAGAAACGCATTTTCCATGTATTTGTCACCTACGATGGTTCGGCAGGTTAGCGACAACCCTGACCGGTTGACATTAGGTGGACAAGACAGAGAATTGACAATTTTATTTTTGGATGTGCGGGGTTTTTCTAGTCTGTCTGAAAAAATGAACCCACAAGAAATTACAACATTTCTCAATAAATTTCTCACGCCCATGACGAATATTTTACAAAAACATCATGCAACAATCGACAAATATATTGGTGACGCCATTGTCGCCTTCTGGAATGCACCACTTGACGACCCCAAACATGTTGAAAATTCGGCCCGCGCGATTTTGGAAATGCAAGACACGCTGAACATGCTAAATAGGGAATATCCTGACGAAAATGAATTTATATGGCCTGGAGAGGTTAGGGTCGGTATTGGCCTGAACACCGGTATGTGTTGTGTGGGGAATTTGGGATCAGAACAGCGATTTTCTTATTCCATGATTGGCGATGCGGCTAACTTGGCGTCTCGTATTGAAGGGCTGACGAAACCCTATGGAATTTCAAACCTAATCGGAAACACTACGGCTGACAGCCTGAAAGATTTCGCCATATTAGAAATTGACGTCGTCAAGGTTGTAGGCCGTGTGACACCCGAAACCATATTTGCCGTTATCGGAGATGAAGCGCTCGCAAAGCAAATGTCTTTCATAGAGTTTCGTTACCAACATGATACATTTTTGTCTGCCTATCGAGACCAAAGCTGGGATAGAGCAAAGTCTATTGCAAAAGAACAAATGGCCAAAAGTGCAACCCTTGGACTAGGGAATTATTACGACATGATGATCAAGCGCGTAGATGGATATAAAAATGATCCGCCCCCAACCGAATGGGACGGTGTTTTTGAGGCATCTGCTAAATAATTACTCAGTCATATCCATTGTATGTCTGACAACCCATTTATGAGCATCGTCAAATTTCACGATCGGATCGCCCGTAGGTAATTGTACCGGATGTGTCGTCAAGACGTCGCAGTTCCAGTGATGCAATGTATATCCGCCTATGGCGTCAGATAATAAGATCCGATTATCCGGAACATGGGGATCAATTGGGGCCAGGTCCAAAGACACTCTTGGCGCAACCGCGTGTGAGACTGTTACAATTGTATCTTGAAAACGTTGAAAAATGTTGCGGTGAATATGCCCTGCCAATATTCGCACGATGTTCTCATAACCCGATATGATCTTTCCAAACCGCTTTACCCATTCATCGTCTGGAGACGCCGTGAGCCAACCAATACCCGTATCGATCGGCGGGTGATGCATGACAATCAGAGTTGGCCTCTCCGATTGCTCTGCTAATCGCTCGGAGAGCCAACTTGCTCGGGTTTCACAAAAACCGGCGCCATGACGTCCGGGCTCTAGGGTATCAAGGACGATGATGCGTAGATCATACTTGTCTATGGTGTAGTTTAAAAACCCATCTTTCATTAGCCCGGTATTGAATACAGCTTCAAATGCAGATCGATCATCATGATTTCCCATGGTAAAAAACGTAGGAATATTAAGAGGGTCACACATTTGCTTTACTCGGGCATACGCCCAATTTTGACCCGTTTCTACGAGATCGCCCGTCAGCAGTAAAAGGTCGGGCTTTACCGACAATTCTTGGAGGTGAGCGATAACCTCCTTAAAACGAGAGGTATTGTGATCAGGCCCGTCAGGGCCGCCAAACCCCAAATGCAAGTCTGTAATTTGCGCAATCAGCACGTTTTTAAACGGGTCAGCAGATTCATAACGTCCACACTATATCATGGCAGCTTGAAAAGCTTGCGCATTTTTCCGTAAATTGATTTTTTTAGCGTCAAAGTTTGAGCCTGACCGTTTTGCGCGACAGCATCAGCTGACTTCTGCTGTCTTAAAGCCACGATCTCAGATAGTTTTTCTCCCAATACGGGTCGATTGGACAATAGTTTTTCAACAATATCTTGGGTGATTTCTAGTGTCGTAACGGTGGTAACGGCTTTCACTGTCGCGGTACGAGGTTCGCCCGCCAGTAAAGACATTTCTCCGAAAACTTCTCCGGGTAAAATTTTTCCGACGTAAGTTTCTTGTTCATTTTTTGTCGAAATATAGACCTTTACTAAGCCACCAAGCATTACAAACATGGATTGACCTTCATCCCCCTGTTTTAAAATTTCCTGACCACAACTCCAGTTTCTGATTTTTCCGCTTTCTGCAATGAGATCGACTTCTTCTGACGTCATAGGTTCAAAGAAGCCTATATTTGAAATAAACTGCGGGCTATTGGAGGCCAACTCTGGGGGTTTGAGTAAATCCGGAGGGTCAACATCAAAATATTCAAGTTTTGTAAATGATGGGCTAAGCGCATTAACACGCAGTTGCCGCATAACAGATGTAAATATGATATCCTGAGCAATAGACGGCGTTATCTGCTCCCATGCATAAATCCAAAACCGTATCGTATATTCGATACCATTTGCCGGGAATCTTGATACTAATATTTCAGGCTGCGGACGCTCGCTGAAGCCATATTCATCTAATACTGACATCACAGCCGTCATCAATATCTGTTTGGCATCATTGACGGGTATATTGTAATCGACTTCGACCTTAACTTCGTCTCGCGTCAAAGATGTCGGGTTGGAAAATACGGTGATCGTAGAATTACCAATTTCCCGATTGGGGACGATATAATATCGTTTAGCATCATCCATAATATGGGTGGTCCGCCAATTTATCTGCACGACCTGGCCAAAAATACGACCGACCTGGCCATCCTGTACGCTGACCCAATCGCCCAAAGAAAAAGACACTTCAAGATTGACGGCTAGTCCTGTCATTAAGTCCTGGATCAGGTCTTTGATGCCAAATGAAATAACAATGCCGAGTGCGCTTAAAGCGGTCACAGCGGCCAAAACATTCTGTCCAAATAATACTTTAGATGCAATAATGACCGAAATTAGGATGATTAAACAATCAAGTAATTGTTTAATAAGTTCTGGCGTGTTTCTATTGGTGGTGTTTTTGACAATGGTGCCCCAAACTAAAATCCGAACCATTAGACAAACCAACAACGTTCCGGCAACCCACACAATAACGTCTAGGACTTTATCCAAAATCTGTTTATCCGAGTCTGAAAACTGCCAAGAAAACAGGTCTAAAAGTGAGGGTAGGAATTGGCGCAGTATTATGGCCGCAACAAAAATAAAAATCCCAGATACAAATTTTTTCATAATACGCCCCAGCAGGATTTTATGTTGTAACGCAAAATGAAACAAGGGGTGATCAAATTTTCTTAGAGAGGAAATATATCCCTCGCTTCTTACCCATTGGAGGAATTCAGATGTGAAGAATTACCTCTTCAGTTTACCGATATTTCTGGATGCCTAAAAGGTGATAAATTTGATTGCTTCATGATTACAGCTAGAACAGCTTTTACTTGTAACGTCGACCTTCAAATTGGCCGTGGCGTATATAATGTTTGCGAGGGTTCATTCCGGCGTCTTTAACATCGGGGTTGAAATAAAGATAATAGGAATCACTGAAGTCGTCCGGAACAAAACCAAACTTAAGCTTTCCGGTCATAAAATATGAAAAAGCCAGCAAACCTGTAAGCGCAATCAAGAGCAATGATATGGTAGTCTTAACATAAACTGGTACCCTACCACGTGTCGGGATGTCTGTTTTTAGAGCATTTAAATGAATAGTTGGGGCAGGGCTGCCTATCTCATTATGTTTTGAGGCTAATGTAATGTCTTTATTTATCTGAGTGGATAAACCGAGCGTTTTAACATTGGCGGGCTTGATTGGTGTTGAATTTACGGCATTGGCTGTCAAGACTTTCACCTCGGGGGAGTTTGGATCAGAAAACAGCTTATATTCAGGACGAGGCTTTGACGTGTTTTTTGCTATTTTATTTGTTAAGGCAGCCGACTTTGATTTTTGCATGGATTTTGATTTATGAATGATCTTGGTGTTCGTTGGGCTCGACGCGTTTACTTTCTGGGCTTTAGGCTGAGAGGCCTGTATTTTCTTGAAATAATATTTGGCACCGGCATGATTTTTTTGGGCACTATAAAAAAAGAAACGTTCAGCGACCTTAATATTTTTAGACGAATTTCCGCCTTGGTAATGACGAAGGCCAAGTTGATAGAAAGCTTCCGCATCTCCAGCTTTAGCTAGATCTATTTGCTCATTTTTTTGCGCATAATCAAACCCCAATAAATCAGATGAGGCATGCGCCATAGAAGAAGAGAAGATTGCCAACCCGCAAAATATAATAAAATGGATGAATATCCGTATCATTCTAGCGCCCCAAATATAAATATAGCGAACCACAAAATAGTTCAGGTTGCAAGTCTAGCGCCAAATATATTAAGCCATTTGTATTAAAAACAGTGGGTTCACAGACTATCTTCGTTCGAAAGGTTAGTCCGTTTTTAATACCTCAACTGTGAGGTTAGTGTTGGTATAAACATCAATGCGTCCGGCGATTTCTATGGCTTTACGCGCAAGGGTTTCAGCATCTTTTTCATGCGCGTCCATAGCAAGGGCGGCAGAGAGCGCGAAATTACCGCCCGAGCCAATGGCGGTAATATGGCTGCCGCTCGGCTCGACATCGGGCTCGACGACATCCCCATTACCGGTGAGGACATAAGTCTGGTCTTTATCGGCGACAATCATCATGGCTTGGAGCTGTCGTAAATATTTATCTGTCCGCCAATCTTTGGCAAGCTCGACACAGGCCCGCGCGAGCTGTGTGGGATATTGCTCAAGTTTGGTTTCTAAGCGTTCCATGAGGGCAAAGGCATCAGCGGTTGCGCCAGCAAAGCCGCAAATGACCTTTCCGCCGGCCAGCGTTCTGACTTTGCGCACGCCTGATTTCATCACTGTGTTGCCTGCACTCGCCTGACCGTCGCCGACAATCACGACTTTTTTGTTTTTTCGCACGGAAATAATGGTGGTCATAATTAGTCTCCGGTAAATTCTGTGGCCTCAAAAACCCCAGTTTCTTTGTTCTTTAAGTAGGCAGTCCCTACGGAAGATTCAATTAGGTGCAACCAACTATCATCTTCATTTAGAACTTTCCCAAGGGCGATATAAGATGCTGTTCCGTTTTCATATTGCTCATCCGTCATTTGATCCACATTCCCTCGAATGCGCCAACCACTATCCGGATATTTATCGCTCTCTCGCGTCATGTCCGGTTCTTCACGGTAAATATATTGAACATCAATTCCATCATAAAGAACGCAATCATCTACGAAGCAACGATCCCAATATTGCTTGTTTTTTGAGGTGCTTAGATTTTCCAAAAAATATGTTCTTAACCTGATCGCCAACCTCTATGGCCGTGAGATGATCTTGAGGCGGTAGATA
>CAZPLJ010000032.1:10470-30904 GCA_964587545.1 uncultured Caulobacterales bacterium
TCTTAACCTGATCGCCAACCTCTATGGCCGTGAGATGATCTTGAGGCGGTAGATAAAGGGTATATGGGGATTTCTTTGCTGCAGGCCGAGGGTCTTCAATTTCATAATTTCCAAAATGTTTGCGCCATTTATTATAAATTTTATCTGGAACAAATTTCATTTCTAAAGCGGACGCGCTTCCTCAATAAGCAATATAGGTACACCTTCGCGGATCGGGTAGGCTAGCTTGGCTTTTTTCGAGATAAGCTCATCCGCCTCACGGTCATAGCTAAGCTTGCCGCGGGTCTTGGGGCAGACAAGCGCATTCAGCAGCATCGGATCAATTTTTTTTGGCTCAATATTTTGAGAGTCTTTGTCATCGCTCATTGGATAGGTCGATCCTTATCACCTTGTTGGCTTGAATATAAATGCATCAAGCCGATTAAAAGCCGGCGTCTTTCTTCAACATCCAAGGCCTCAAGCAGGCTTTGTTTGTCCTCGGCCGTAAAGGGGCTGATCATGGCGGCTTGGTCAATCAGGCGCGGCAGCGGTATTTCTTTTAAGCTGTCCCAATCCACCTCAACCCGTAAGGCTTTGGCAAAGCTTTTCATCGCCACTGTTAAGGCCGCGCGGTCCCCTTTCTTATGGCCGCTTAAGGCTTCAGGGGAATCTCCGGCGGTGTGACTGTCGGCATCAATCTCATATCCGTCAAAACTAATTTCTGCCTGACGATAGGGCGTAGCTACGGTGAGCTCTGTGACAATTTTAAATCTTTTCAGGCCTTTTAAAACAATCAGATAGCGCCCGTCATCGGTTTCCGAGAATTGAATAATCCGGCCCAGGCCGCCGATGCCCTCAAGACCTTCGTCGCCATTTTGCACCATGCCGATCAAACGGTCCCCTTTGAGCGCATCATCAATCATATTGAGATATCTTGGTTCAAAAATATTGAGCGGCAGCTCACAGCCTGGCAGGAGCACGGCCCCGTTAAGCGGGAAAAGCGCTACGCTTTTAGGGTTGGTACGCCGGGCCAGTGATTTGTAATGGCTGCTCATGCACTCTCATTTATGAAAATAATATAGACGACAATCGACGGCGGCCGTCCTTCGTGACTTCGCTCTCATCGCCTTCGGCTTGGAAAATTGTTAAGAGGAACATCCGCGCGGCCTCGTCTTGATAGGCGCGGTTTTTCCCCACGGAATATAGAAGGTGATCAATGGCTAATGCATTTTTTCCTGTGGCCGCCAAGGCTCTAGCAAGCTCGAGGCGCGCATCCAGATCGTCGGGGCTGGCCTCCACCTTGGCGAGCAGCTCAGCTGTGGCGTCGGGTTCGGGCGCATCTTCAGTTAATGTCAAACCCGCTTTCACGGCCTCGATTTCAGGATGGTCTTTAATAGAGGCGGGCGCAGTTGAAATAAGGTCTGCCGCACCAGCCGTGTTACCGCTTTCAATATAGACGCGGGCGAGACCGGCGAGCGCACTGGGGTTTTCGGGATTAAGCTGCAGAGCTCTGGCAAAATCTTGCGCGGCGCCGCCCGGATCACCCGCCGCTAGACTATCTCTGGCGCGCGCGACAAGCTCTTCGGCCTCCGCCCCGCCGTCGCTATCGCCCGTGAGACGTCCGATAAATTTGTTGAGCTCACTTTCAGGAAGTCCACCTTGGAAGCCATCAACGGGTTGTCCGTCTTTAAAGGCAAACACGGCCGGTATTGAGCGGACACCCAGCTGTCCAGCGACACCGGGATTGTCGTCTATATTAATCTTAACGAGCTTGACCTTGCCATTTTCTTTGCTAACGGCGCGCTCTAACATGGGCATGAGCTGCTTACAGGGCCCGCACCATGGTGCCCAGAAATCGACAATGACAGGCTTGTTATTGCTCTCTTCAATCACGTCTTCCATGAAGGTCTGATCTGAGCCGTCAATGACTGTATCTACACCTAAATCCATAATCTATACCTCGACCCTCAAGATGGGATGTATTTTATGTCATACAAGGGTCGAAAAATCTAGAATGATAGGCTCATGATTTGTGGCCTTGGCAAACACAATCATGTCATCGCTGGATATAGCGGTGGTCGCGTCATTTAATAAGGGATGAAAATTGACAATGTCATGATCCATCAAGGCTTGATCAATCACGAGTGTCACGGCGCCGTCCTGATCATTTATCACGGAAAATAATGTCACCGATCCGGGCGTTACACCCAAATGTTGTTCCATCAAGTCGGGCTTGCCAAAAGAAAGGCGTTTACACTCTAAAACGGGATGCAATCGGTTGACTTTAATGGGTGTCTCGCCCAGCGCGCAGACGAGAAAGAGACGACCCTGCTTGTCTTTAAGAAAGAGATTTTTCGTATGTCCACCCGGCATTGAGGCCTTAATCTCGCGCCCTTCTTCAACGGTGAAAATGGGGTCATGGTCGACCGTTGAGTGGGAAATACCTAGCGTGTCTAGATATTCAAACAATGTTTCTCGTGTGTTCGGCATAATCTCCGCCTTTTGCGTAACAAAAAGAGGAATTGCAAGTGATGACTAAGCGCCTACAAAACAGGCAACGCTCTTAAGCTCAGTTCCCATCTTGTTAATGCGTAAAAAACAGGCTTCTTTTTCACCATCCAGCATATGTGTAAGGTTTGCTGACTCTGACCGGATATTGGCAATAAGATTAAGTATCTCATTGAGGTAACTATCAGAATAGCCTTGTTCAATTTGAGCCACACCTGTTTCGACCTGATTGGCAAAATCAAGCCAGTTTTCAATCATATATTCCATGGAATGCGCCCCACGATATTTTTTTTTAAGCTTAAATCAATGTTACTAGAATTTCAAACTAAATGTTGATTTAAGGAATCGTAGTGACCTATGTCACACCATAGGTATTAAATTTGGACAGATAATAGCCTTTATGATGAATTTTGATATATACTTATGGCTTACGCTAGTTTTTCGACGTCTGGGTTTTCGTTTTTAAGTTCTTGAATTTTTGTCTGTAAGCTCTCTATTGACACCGGTTTGGATAAGAAATCATCCATGCCGGCTTCAAGGCAGCGTTTTTCATCGCCTTCCAATGTATGGGCTGTCACAGCAATAATAGGCGTGCGCGCTTTTGAGTATTTTTCTTCGTCTTCTCTTATTCGGCGGGTGGCTTCATAGCCGTTCATTTCGGGCATCGAAACATCCATTAAGATGACGCTAGGATTATGACTTCGCCAATAGTCAACGGCTATGCGGCCGTTAGGTACAATTTTGAAACTCACCCCTAATTCTTCCATGATATATTTTATGTACATCTGATTGGTGGGATTATCCTCCGCAATTAAGACATCCAGATGACGCCCCGCTTGGTTTTCAGCCCTAGGTGCGTGCCGCCTTTCAATGCCGCGATCTTTTTCGCGGCGAGGTCTGGGCAAGTCTTTATTTAAAGTGTTTTCCGCGGGGTTTATGGCTTGGGCGTCTTTCGTAGCCTTTTGAGATTCGGAAATACATTGACTGATTGTATCAAATAGCTGGGAGGATTTTGGCGGCTTGGTGAGCATAGCGGACAAGCCTTTTTCCAGTAAACGTCGTGCGATAGCGTCCTCGTTAACCGAGCTTAGCATGAGAACCGGAATTTCTGGGTGTTGGGCCTGCAACTTGTAGAATAATTGCTCGCCATTCATGTTAGGCATATTGAAGTCTGAGATAATGAGATCAATTTTAACGCCTTTAATTTTTGCATTATTTATGACCTGCAAAGCTTTTTGAGCGCTTTCGACGGCCAGCCCGCGGCATTTCCAATGCTTGACTTGTTCCATCAATATGTTGCGGTTGATCTTATTATCATCGACGATGAGAACATTACTTCCTATAATTTTCACCGGTACCTTGCGGGCAGGCTTCATGTCTTCATGTCTGGGCATCGACAAATTAATGATGAAATTACTTCCTTCGCCGAGAACACTCTCGACCTGAATTGTGCCCCCCATAAGCCTAATCAAATTGGAGCTAATCGACAAACCTAATCCGGTGCCTTCATATTCGCGTGTCGTGGTTCCGTCGACCTGTTGGAATTTACCAAAGACATGTTCGATTTGATCTTCGGCTATACCAATGCCGGTATCTTGAACTTGGATCGTTAAATCATAGACATCATTATTTTGCTTGCCGGAAATATCGACTAATATGTGACCTTTATGCGTAAATTTCAAAGCATTGCCGACAAGGTTTGTCAGAACTTGTCGAATGCGTCCAACGTCACCGACATATGTCGAGGGCAAGTCAGGCTGCATTCGAACGAATAAATCGATATTTTTTTCAGCGGCGCCACTGGACAGCATGGTTGTGACATCTTCTACGCTTTCCCTTAATAAGAAAGGGATCGGGTTTAGCACGACCTTACCCGCTTCAATCTTTGAAAAGTCCAATATATCATTCAGGATCCGCATCAAAGCTTGGCCAGAACTTGTAATGGCTTCAAGGAAATTAGATTGTCTATCATCCAAGTCAGATCTACCGAGTAATTCTGCCATTCCCAAAATTCCGTTCATAGGCGTGCGAATTTCATGGCTCATATTGGCTAAGAATTCTGACTTTGTTTTTTCCGCCCGCTGGGCTTTTTCAAGAGCGCCTTGTAATTCAGTAACGTCAGACATAGTTATTATCTGTCCGCCAGAGGGGACGGACTGGTATCTCAGGATAAATTTATTATCAGCCATGGATAATGATTCTTCTCGGTCATTATTCAGGGCTGTCGTCTCGAGATAAAATTTCGTTGATTCTTCGATCGTCTTGTCAGGTAAGACAGGAAATGCGCCACTATTGACCATTTCTCCTATGAGCTCCATCCTTGTCATGCCCACTGTGCAATTGACATTTACCAGCTCCAAATTCTTTTGCATGGCCCCATTTACTTCTCGTATGGTTTCATCTTTGTCGTAAATCAGGACGCCTTCGGACATACTATTAACGGCTTCTGAGAACATTTTGTTGCGAATAATAGCTTCTTGAGACAGACGTTTATTCTCCTCTGACATGGAGGATAAGGCTAAACCTATCTCGGAACCTACGATGGAGCTTCGGGCTTTTCTAGCATGAGTGGGAAGGTTTTCTTGAGCCTTTAATGAGGCTTCATAGGCGCGCTCTAAATCCTCACCATTAAGATGTGGCATATGCTCGCCAACATCAAGACCAAGATGTTCTTGTGCCGCTGTCACACGTAATTGTCCCAGCATTTTCAAACCACCAAACATTACCGTTCCGGTAAGGCCGGCCCACGCCACACATACGGCACAGCCAATGGCTTGAACGCCCACTTGCGACATGACATTCCCGGCAGGGAGCGCGGTATTAGCAAAATAAGGAAAAACTAAGCTGCCAGCAATGGCGGCTAAACCGTGTACTCCCACAACACCGACTGGATCATCCAACTTTATTACATATAGCAAGAAATGATTACCCCCGATAGCAACGGCACCCCCGACTAAACCAACGAGAAAAGCGCCATAAGGTCCTAAAAAAGCAATACCGCTCGTAACCGCAACCAAGCCGCCTAATATACCATTAAAGCTAGCTGAGGGTTCAAAGGTACGGTTATAAAGAAAATAGCCGACCATCTTGCCGGCGATGCCACCTGCGGCACCCGCTAAAACAGTCCCCAGAGCGACGTTGGAAAAGGCTTGGGAACCAATTTCCATCGCACCCGTATTAAACGGAATCCAAGTTACAAATAATATAAGGGCACCTGTCTGAGCCAATACCGGACTATACCCAGAAATCGGCAGGACGTTTCTATTTTCATCTAAACGTCCTTGACGGGCACCGAGAAAAATTACGGCCATTAGGGCCAACATCCCTCCGAGCCCATGAATGGCGATACCTCCCGCGTGATCAACAAATCCCATATCGGCTAAAAAGGCCTGATTTGTTGGAATAATCATATTGCCCCAGCTCCAGTGACCAAAAAGCGGGTAAATAAATAGAGCAATGGCCACAGTGCAGATAAAATAAGCCCAAAGTTTCATGCGTTCGGCAACAGCCCCGGAGACAATTGTCGCGACAACGGCGCAAAAAGCGAGATTAAAAATAAGCTGTTCTGGCCAACCGCCATTTTCTTCAAGCGCCGATTTTACACCGCCTTTTCCGATAAAGCCGCCAATGGAATCCCCAAACATAATGCCAAAACCCACGAGAGCGTAGCAGGCAATACAAATCAGCATGTCAGAAATATTTTTCTGAGCTACATTGATGGAGTTTTTGGTGCGAACGGACCCCGCTTCAAGCAGCAAGAAGCCAGGCTGCATTAAAAAAACAAGCAATGCTGCGATAATTAGCCAACCCGATTCCATAACGATCTTCCTAACTCCGGTTACTTTCTTGAGGAACAAAGCGAATAAAAGATTAACAACTCAAAGACATGATCTTGTTTTTCCATCAGAATAAATGGGTCGTTGATCGAGGCATTTAAGCCCAAATAAGGCTGCCACCTAATAAGAAGATACCAATCGCAAAAACGGGGATAATTTTTTCTGATGGCATTAACATATAGGACAATTTCCAAAGCGCTTTAGGGTATATCAGCAATATGGCGCCTTCAATGGCGGCACCCCAGCCAAATAATGTAATCAAAATCTCTGGCCATCCGGTCCAGATATTATGATGAATTATCAAGAAAAGCCCCGCTATGTGGATAATAGCCCCCCCAAAATATGTCAGAGCCGGGCTATTTTCAAACTCTTCAATAATCGCGCGGGCCATATGTTTATTGAGCAACATACCCGCGCCCGCACAAAACATATAAATTCCAAAGATGTTTGAGAGCATATGAGTCATAGTAACCTTCGGGTCAGCCTCATGTTTAAATCTCTTTATCTACCCATTGTCCTGGCGACAGCCCATACCAGCGCTTAAAGGCGCGCGTAAAGGCGGCTTGATCATTATAAGCAAGATTTTGCGATATCTGGGCAAAGCTTTCCCCCGCGTGATATTGCTCCAGAAATAGATCTTTGCGAACCTCTTCCAGAATGTTGCGATAGCTCAATTTTGTTTTTAGCATTTCACTTCGAAATTCTTGGGGGGTCATTTCAAGCCGATCAGCAATAATGGTGGAGGATATCGTACCTGTATCGAGTGCCCGGCGCATGGCCTGACCTACAGCATCTTTCAGACTTTTAACCGCCGATGACGATCCTATGACCCTATCAAGCTGAGCTATAGCCCGAGCGAGTTTTTCGGGATCATGGGTGGTGAGTTGCTGTACCATCATTTTAGCCGGGAACTCTATCGCCGCTACCGGCGCATCAAAATGAAGATCCGCCTGAAAGAGCTGTTTATGCATGTCCGTGTTAGAGGGTGCGGGATAGGGCAAATGGACAGCCTTTATATCGCCTCCAATTCCCCAACCTAGCCATCGATATGTTGTCCCATAGGCACCCATAACCAAATCCGTGATATGACGGTAATATTCGTGATCTTCGTAATATGTCATAAACTGCATTAAATGCTGTTCAGAATTGGGGGGGGTGGCGTGAATATTATAGTCTATTTGCGCGACATCGATGGCTAATTTTTGGTAGCGCTGGTTCATTTTAATAACTTGGGGAAGATTTTCGCAATAGCTATAAATTGCCCCCGTCTGCGAAAATTGCCCGATACGAAATTGAAACCCTAAACGCAACCCAATAAAGGGATCGTTTAGTGCGTTTTCGGCTTCCTTAAAAACTGGGACAATCGCATCTATAGGAATACGTAAATGCTTGTTTGAAAGACGTTTTTTATCAAATTCGAACGCGTTCCAAAACTGTTTTTCACTAAATCCCAAAGCTTTTAGAATATCGACTTGCGCCAGTAAATAATCAGGCGACATTGTCATCTGAAAATTTGTCATAAAAATTATTCACCACCCCATTTTGTCAAAAAAGACAATACTTTCGCCTCTTATATGACAAATGCCATTGATGAAAAGGACAAATATATTTTTATTTTTCTGACAAGACGGGATATCGCGGATTTTGTATACACAATCTAGGACAAAGTTTCCTAGTTGAATAGAAGCCGGTCTATGGGGCGCATATATCCGGCTTCTATTCGTTGGCAGGGTTTTACCCCTGTTTGCTTTCTAGCAAGTTTTTGCTAAATCACAATAGTCGGACTACGGAAATCACACACTAATTTGGGTCTTTACAACAAAAGTCGGAGGCTGAGATCTAGTGATAATCAGCTCGATTATTATTTACGCGCTAATTCTCGGGCAAGCTCATGCTCCAAACTTAAAGGGGCGTCACGGTGAAAATGCCGAGCAAAGACATAGACAATGCTGGCCCATATACCGATCAGACCAAAAAAGATTAAAAATTTCCACACCAGAAATCCGGGTTCAAAGACAATATCCCGACCTGTTAAAATCCAGAATTTTTCGAGCAAAAAATGCAAGAGCCTGATAGCTGGACCCGTTAAAAAGGTAATAGTAATGAGTCCCAATGCTATATAAACAAGGGAGCGCGGGGCATGAGCGCGTTTGTAGGCGCGGATATATTCCTCTCGGCTTGCTCCTGAGTTTAGCATGCCTTCACTGTGTTTGAAGTCATAATCTGTCCGGGCATCTTGGGAGACTTGACGATAGCCATGGACCGCGCGCATCCCGTAAATAACCGCAATTAGACAGCCGGCTGCTAATGCCCAAAGAAAGCTATAATTCCCAAAATCCAGCATATTAGTATATTGACGTCACCGAGAAAAAACTTCAAGCCACATTATAATTACAAAATAGGCACATATGTCAAAGTCGTCTCCAAAAATTGGATTTATATGCGGGTCGCTACGCAAGGGCTCAATCAATCAAAAACTATCTCAGGCTTTACAGACAATTGCCCGCCAAAAAGGCTTGATCGCTGAAGACATCGATCTTGGTGCATATGACTTGCCTATCTTTCATGGAGATCTCGAGACGCCTCCCGGCGTTAAAACATTGATCGAGGATATTAAGACCTATGCTGGCGTGGTTATCGTGACGCCTGAATATAATGGCGGACTGCCTCCGGTTTTAAAAAATGCTATAGATTGGACGACCACTGTGGAAACGGGTCATATTTCAAATAAAGTATATGGAGTGGCGTCCTGTGTGCCGGGCGCCTTGTCTGGCGTTATGGTGATGCGAGAGTTGCAATTTTTGCTTATGCGGTTGGGAGCTGATCTCGTGGCCACACAAACAGGATGTGGTCATGCGGGCACAGCCTTTAATGATGGTGGAGACCTCATTGCCGAGCGTGTCAAGGAACTCGCTGAGATGATGTTTGATCAAATGATATCTCGAATATCGCAACAGCGCTGATGGCCGTTCGAAAAAAAACTAAAAAACTCCCACGTCCCAAGCTCACCCGCGTGCAAATAGCGGATATTTATGCTGAGCTTTACAAGCTTGATCCTGCCCCGCGCACGGAGCTTAATTATTCCAACCCTTATACGCTAGTTGTGGCTGTCGCTTTATCCGCCCAAGCCACGGATGTAGGCGTTAATAAAGCGACCAAAGCTCTCTTCGAAGCCGCCGATACGCCCGAAAAAATGGTGGCGCTAGGTGAAGATAAAGTCCGGGACTATATCAAAACTATTGGTCTATTTCGCAATAAGGCGAAAAATGTGATTAATCTTTCCCAGATGCTGATCGATGATTTCGGATCGGTGGTTCCGGATAATCGGGATGATCTCATCAAGCTTCCGGGTGTAGGGCGAAAAACCGCCAATGTGGTCCTAAATGAGGCCTTTGGTCAGCCTACCATGGCGGTCGACACGCATATCTTTCGGGTTTCCAACCGCACGGGTATGGCGCCGGGGAAAGACCCGCTCGAGGTAGAGCTTAATCTGCTGCGCGTCACGCCCGAAGAATATGGCCTTCACGCCCATCACTGGCTTATATTACATGGGCGCTATACGTGTGTGGCGCGTACGCCCAAATGCTTTAACTGCGCGATTTCTCACATTTGTAAGTTTAAGGATAAGACGAAAGCGGTGGATTAAGCGAGCCGTTTCAACAAGGCTTTGGCCAACATCTGCGCCCCTTTATTGTCTGCCCCTTCGCCTTCAGCATGGGCCAGATATAAATAGGGTTCCAACATTTCAAGCTCGATAAGTTTTAACATACCGTCCTGACCACGGATGAGATCAACCCGCGCATAAAGCGGTGTATAATCCAGGCAATCTAATACCTGTCTTGCAGTTTCTCGTTCTTCCGCCGTGGCGGTATAAGCTTGTTCCGTTCCGCCATAAAGAGACTGAATCCGGTAGTCGCCGGATTTAGCGTTTTTCTGAACCCCGTGAGAATATTGTCCGCCAAAATAGACAAAACTATATTCCCCCTCATCTAAAACACTGGGCAGAAAAGCCTGCACCATGGCGCCTTCGGGTGGAAGTTCATCTTTAGCCGGAAAGGTAGTGCCTTTTTCATATAAGACTTGCCGCCAGGCTCCGCCGCCAATTTGTGGCTTGATCACAATTTTGTCGGTGCGAAGCTCTTTAAAGGCCTTTGTGATCCCAGTCTCTGCCACCCGGTCAAGTTTAACGGTCTCTATGACCGGTGCGCCTGCACGCTCTAATTCATCCAGATAGGATTTGTTGGCATTCCATTTTAAGACTTCAAACGGGTTTATAATATTTGTTTTCTCGGACGCCTTAGCCATTTCCGCCATAAAGGCGGCTTCGTTACCATCAAAATAATCCCAAACCAGTAAAGGTAAAAAGACGTCATAGTCAGGGGCCTTTTCATTGGCCTCACGCCACCTAATCAGATCGAGCTGCATGTCATGATTTTTAAATGTTGGGACGAGCTTACCCATTTGCTCATCACGTTCAAAGGCATCCTCGCGTTGGTCGGCCAACCCGGGGATAAGATTGTCAGAGGCGAGAATTGCAACTTTTTTCATGATATATCCTTCATTGAAAGCTGCCCCATAATAGGTTAGACGCCGGCCTTCAAGATGAGAATGAAGGAAAAGCCATGAGCGCACAATTTGACGTATTGGGTATCGGAAACGCTATTATGGACGTTATCGCGCCTATCTCTGAGGCTGACCTTAAAAATCTGGACATTGCCAAGGGTGGGATGACCTTAATTGATCAAAAGCGGGCTTTAGATCTCACCAAAGAATTTACCAGCAGAAGCGGTGATTTGCGCGAAATTGCTGGGGGTTCGGCGGCCAACACATTGGTCGGCATTGCTAATCTCGGCGTGCGTGCCGCCTATATTGGAAAAGTGGCCAATGATAAGTTGGGGCAACGAATGGCGAAAGGTTTTCGTGAAGCTGGCGTGCATTACGCCACACCGCCATTAAAAGGCGGCGACGCAACCGCGCGCTGCCTCGTCGCGGTCACCCCAGATGGAGAGCGCTCTATGAGCACCTTTTTGGGCGCGTCTGTGATGTTTAATAAAAAGGATCTGGTCGCCGATCTAATTAAAAACTCAAACGTGACCTATCTGGAAGGCTATCTCTTTGACAAAGACGAAGCCAAAGCCGCCTTCGTGAAAGCCTCGGAAATTGCTAAAGGCGCGGGTCGCGACGTGGCGCTCACATTATCGGATAGCTTCTGCGTGGACCGCCACCGGGATAGTTTCAAAGACCTTATTAAAAATCATGTTGATATTGTCTTTGCTAATGAGGCGGAACTTTTATCGCTTTATGAAACCGATGATTTTAAAAAAGCGGCATCTCACATTAAATCCCATGCCCAAACGGCCTGCGTGACCCGCTCTGAAAAAGGCTCGGTTATTTTTTCCGGTGGGCAGACATATGAAATTCCTGTGTGCCCAGTTAACAAACTCGTCGATACGACGGGTGCAGGCGATCAATATGCCGCCGGTGTTTTAGCGGGATATGCGCAAGGACTAAGTTGGGAAGATGCTGGCTATTTGGGTTCGCAATGCGCGGCTGAAGTGATTAGCCACTATGGTGCCCGTCCCGAATTGCGGATTATCTAACGTAGTTTTGTTAACCACTCTGTCTAATTTGTAATTTAAATGAGCGCCATATTCAGGCCTGATTTACCTGCTATTTGCTAAGAAAAAGCATATTGAGATCACGTATAAGGAGTCTCACATGGCGAAATGGACAAAATATATCGGTATGACAGGCGCGTCTCTGTTGCTATTAGGCTCAGCCGCTATCGCGCAAATTCAGCCGCAATACAATCCGGTTCAGCCGCAAACTGTGCAATCACCCTTCACAGATCCCGCCAATGTGCCCGCGGATCTGGCACGTATTGATAGCGCGCTTAATCGCACAGGCAGTTTTTCTGGTCGTTTCACACAATATGGCGCAGATGGGTCTGTCTCCACTGGTCAGGTTCATATTAAGCGCCCCGGTAAGATGCGCTTTGAATATGATGCGCCTAATCCCTTATTGATTGTCTCCGACGGTGTGACACTCACTCAGGTGGATAAAGCCTTGGAAACCTCAGACCGTATTCCTCTGGCCAGCACGCCGCTAAACTTTTTCTTGAAAGAAGATGTCAAACTTGAGCGCGATACCGAAGTCATAGGCCTAATCAAAAACGCAACAGATGTTGCCGTGACGGCTCAAGACGGCTCCGGAGAAATGGACGGTGCCATCACTATGGTATTTGACGCTGCCAGCCTCAATCTGAAAGCCTGGACGATCGCCGATAGCTTTGGCGGTCAGACACGGGTGCTCCTGTCTGATTTGAAGTATAACCAAAATGTAAACCCAAGGCTTTTTGTATTGCGGGATGATAGCCGTCGTAATGCCCGCGACCGGAGATAGCATTGATTGGTGGGCCTGCATATTTAACGCTAATATTGCTGGTAGTTGGGACATCGCTCTTAGGTAAACCGAAGGCAATTTTCGCGCAAACTGACACCGAACTTCCAGCGCAAAACCCAAAGCAAACTCTAAGCTATATTCCCATAAATGATCACATTTATGAGTTGGAAACATTTTCTGATCATCTTGTATGTGATAATTTTACCCTTGAGAGTTATTCTACATATTTTACGATGGGTGCATTTGATCCCCAAATAGGTGAGCGGGTTCGTATTCGACATTACGAATTACCACGATATAAACGCTCATCCGAACCGCAGATGAGAAAATCTTATCTCCCCGGTGAGCATTATATATCGACAACATTTTTTACATCCCCCTCGACGAAAAAACATGTCGTCACTAATATTGAAAATCATTTTGAAAATTACTCCCGAATTGCAGATGATCGGGTTTATAACTGGTCCGCAGATAAATGCCTTCCTGACAACAAAATATTGATCAGCCTTTACAGCGGGGGCAATTGTACCAATGTCTGTGAAGCATGGGGTATTATCCAATTTGATGGGAATGCCAAAATCAAGACGGCTGAAGGTCTAACCCTAGCCGCGTATAATAAAATTAGGGGTGAGAAGTAACTTCTGACCTTGAAAACTTATCAGCTCCATAGAATATGGGTCCATGCCAATTGCTAAACTAAACCGCTCTGTTATCCGCCTCTCAGGTGAAGGTCTATATGATTGGCTGAACGGCCTTATCACCAATAGCCTAAACGCTGATATCAATTTTGCCGCGCTCTTAACGCCGCAAGGAAAAATCATTGCCGATTTTTTTGTTGTCAAAGACGCCGATGATTGGCTCATAGACACCCCGACAAAATTTAAAGATAATCTGATAAAACGATTGAAGATGTATAAGCTTCGCGCACCGATAGAAATTACGGAATCCGATTTAAATGTGTATGCGCTTTGGGACGGGCAGGGAGAGGAGGGATTCGTCGATCCACGCCATGAGGAATTGGGGAAAAGATTGCTGACCGCAGACGATCTCCCAACTGAGGGGGATTATAACGCCCATCGCCTATCGCTCGGCGTTCCGGATAGTGAATTTGATTTTGGCACCCAAGATATGTTTCCGGCAGATGCCAATATGGACCTTCTCAATGGCGTGGATTTCAAAAAGGGCTGCTTTGTCGGCCAAGAAGTTGTCTCCCGCATGAAACGTAAAACCGAAGTCCGCAAACGCATGCGCGGTTTTTCATATGATGGAACTCTGTCCAGCACGGACATTAAAGCCGGCGCGCGCGTAGTGGGGCAGGTTCTGCATAGCCACGTCGGGCAAGGTATGACGTTGATCCGGCTTGACCGCTTGGCAGCGACTGATGAAGTACCTATGGTCGAAGGAACAGAGATCTCGCTTTTGGAATAAATATGAAACAGAATTTCTATTCCCTTTTAAAGTCCGAACTAAAAAGCATTGACGCGCAAGGCCTGTATAAACGTGAGCGTATAATTACCGGCCGGCAATCTGCCGATATCAGCGTGTTGCAAAACGGGCATGACCGTGACGTCATTAATTTATGTGCCAATAATTATTTGGGACTAGCGGATCATCCCGAGCTTATAAAAGCGGCTAGTCAAGCGCTGGATGATTTTGGTTTTGGCATGGCATCTGTTCGCTTTATCTGCGGAACCCAGTCACAACATAGAGAGTTAGAAAAGTCATTGGCTTCGTGGCTCGGATATGAGGATTCTATTTTATATGCCGCCTGTTTTGACGCCAATGGCGGTGTGTTTGAGCCGCTATTAGGCCCGGAAGATGCCATCATTTCCGATGCCCTTAATCACGCCTCTATCATCGATGGTATACGCTTATGTAAGGCTAAACGCTATCGTTACGCCAATTCGGATATGGCTGATTTAGAGGCCAAATTAACGGAAGCCAAAGCGGCTGGGGCTCGTCATATAATGATAGCCACAGACGGCGTTTTTTCTATGGATGGCTATATCGCCAAGCTGGATCAAATTTGTGATTTAGCGGATAAATTTGGAGCCGTCGTCATGGTGGATGATTGCCACGCGACAGGATTTTTAGGCGACGGGGGACGAGGCTCTGCTGCCTATCGGGGCGTCGAGGGTCGAATTGATATATTAACAGGCACGCTAGGCAAGGCCTTAGGCGGGGCGATGGGCGGATTTATCTGCGCTAAACAGCCCATTATAGATATGCTGCGTCAACGATCACGGCCTTATCTTTTTTCAAACTCCTTGGCTCCGTCGCTGGTGGGTGCCAGCTTGAAGGCGCTTGAAATTACAAAAGACGGTGATGATTTAAGGACGCGATTATTTGCCAATGCCACCCGTTTTCGGGAGGGCATGTCTAAGGCCGGGTTTAAACTTTTGCCCGGAGAGCATGCCATTATAGCCGTGATGTTGGGTGAAGCGCAGCTCGCACAAGACATGGCGGATCAGCTCCTTGAGGAAGGCATCTATGTGATCGGATTTTTCTTTCCCGTTGTACCACAGGGACAAGCCCGCATTCGCACGCAAATGAGCGCGGCTCATACATTTGAGCATATCGATAAGGCCGTTGCTGCCTTTACCAAGGTTGGCAAACAGTTAGGGGTTATCTAATGACCCAAACCATGAAGGCACTGGTTAAAGCCAAAGCTCAAAAGGGTTTATGGATGCAGGATGTGGCCATCCCCACACCCGAGGCCGGAGAGGTGCTGATACGTGTTGCCCGAACAGCCATTTGCGGCACGGATATGCATATTTATAAATGGGATGATTGGGCGGAAAATAATGTTCCCGTTCCTCTCATTGTCGGACATGAATATGCGGGCCATGTCGCCGCCGTCGGACCCGGAGTAAAACGGGTCAAGCTTGGCCAGAAAGTGACGGGCGAAGGCCATATTGTTGGCAACCGATCTCGAAATGCCAGATCTGGACGCTTTCATCTTGATCCGGACACAAAAAGCATTGGCGTTAATTTACCTGGCGCTTTTGCTGAATATCTAATCATTCCTGAATTTAACGCTATTCCGCTCTCAGATGATTTCCCTCTCGAACTCGCAGCCATTCTCGACCCATTGGGGAACGCCGTGCATACGGCTTTGGCCTTTGATCTGGTTGGCGAAGATGTATTGATAACGGGCGCAGGCCCAATTGGTATTATGGCGGCCGCCGTCGCAAATGAGGCGGGGGCCCGGCGCGTGGTCTTAACCGACATAAATGGCTGGCGGCTTCATTTTGCAAAATCTGTCGCGCCCGATACGCGCATGGTCAATGTTACGGAAGAAAAGCTCACTGATGTGATGGCAGAAATAGGCATGAATGAGGGTTTTGACGTCGGGTTGGAAATGAGCGGCGCTGAGCCTGCCTTTAATCAGATGCTTGATACGATGATTATGGGTGGGAATATTGCGATGCTGGGCATCCCAGAAAAACCCTTTCCGGCTGATTTTGGAAAAATTGTCGGCAAAGCTTTGACGATAAAAGGCATCTATGGACGACAAATGTATGATACATGGTATAAAATGCTGGCATTGCTGGATAGCGGCCTCAATATGATGCCCATGATTACACATCATTTTTCAGCGGGTGATTTTCAGGAGGCGTTTGATTTGATGGAAACGGGCAAAGCCGGTAAAGTCATTTTGGATTGGGAAAATGTCTAACGAGCTCAAACTTGATATCCGCCGCAATGAGGAATGGGCCTTACCGCGTTTTGCTGCTCTCAATGCGGCGTGGATAGAAGATCTGCATTATCTCGAAGAATCGGATAAAAAAATGGTCGCTCATCCAGAGATCTACACCCAGAACGGCAATCACGTTTTCTCCGCCCATATTGACGGCGAGGTGGCGGGAGCCTGCGCGCTAAAGAAACATGATGACGGGGAATATGAGCTCACAAAAATGGCGGTAGATCCCAAATTTCAAGGACGGGGTATCGGGCAGGAATTAATGACGGCCATTGAAGCTTACGCCAAAGAAACATTAGGTCTGTCTCGTTTGTTTTTGCTCTCGAATACGAAAAATGCTGCCGCGCTCAGGCTTTATGCCCGAAATGGTTGGACCGTGAACCATGAAGGTCCGCATCCGGTTTATGCGCGCGCCAATATCGGGATGGAAAAGTTTTTATGAGCTACGCCCCCGGAGAAATCCCCGATCTGCCGCGCTGCGGATGGGTGCCGCCTGATGATCCCCTTTATACCCATTACCATGATACGGAATGGGGACGGCCTAATTACGATAGCAAATCGCTTTTCTCCAAGCTTATACAGGACGGTCAACAAGCAGGGCTCGCGTGGATTACCATATTACGCAAACGCGAGCATATGCTCAAAGTTTATGACAATTTTGATCCGGATATCATTGCCTATTATGACGATGTGAAAGTCGAAGCGCTGCTAAATGATAAGGGGATTATTCGGTCTAAATTAAAAGTGGGGGCCGCCATCCATAATGCAAAAATTTATCTCAAAATGCGCGACGAAGAGGGGATTGATTTTAGTGAGCATCTCTGGAGCTTTGTCGGCGGCAACCCAATCGTCAATAGATGGGAGAAAAGCTCGGACGCACCCGTTAAATCACCCGAGTCAGAGGCAATGTCTAAAGACCTAAAAAAGCGCGGGTTTAAATTTGTCGGACCCGTGATCCTCTATGCCTTCATGCAAGCGGTTGGCATGATTAATGACCACATTGTCACGTGCCATAGCTATGATGCCTGTCTATAGGTTATATGCGCATTAAAAAACTTACCCTATTAGCAATCTTGGCAACCACTCTCTCCGGCTGTTCTCACATTACAAAACAAGATAGTTGGAATTTTATTAAGAGCGTGGGTGAAGCGGCCTGGGAGGAAACGCACGAAAAAGAATGTCGTGATAGCCACCGTTACGGGCAATATGATCGCAATTGCAGAACCGATTAGAGCGACCACTAAGAGACTCTTAGCTATCGTTACCTGGCGCTTTTTACCGGCCTGTTCGACTTTAAGTCTTGATAAAGAGCGTGCTGCGGAACAACGCAAACAACAACTATGTTATGAGATAGAAACTCGCAATCTCCCGCATTGTACGGGAAACTAAAGACTCGCGCTTCCTTTTATTCACGCTATAAAAGCCCAGAGAATAATTTTGGGGATGTGATGAAAGCCGTTATCAGCTCAACAGGTCTATGGACGCCGGATAAATCCATCAGCAATGAAGAACTGGTCGAGAGCTTCAACGCCTATGTTGACAAATGGAATAGTGAGAACGCTGCCGACATAGAAGCGGGTGAAAAACTCCCGCTTGAATATTCAAACGCCCCTTTCATTGAAAAAGCCTCAGGGATAAAATCACGCTTTGTGATTTCCAAAGATTCGATTTTGGATCCAAATATTATGGCACCGCGCATTCCCGCCCGTCCCGATGATGAGCCCTCTATTTTAGCCGAGATTGCCGTCAATGCCGCAAGGCAAGCCTTAGACATAGCAGGACGCAAGGCTGAGGATGTTGGGGCCGTTATTGTGGCGTGTTCCAACCTTCAGCGCGGCTATCCTGCGGTGGCCGTTGAAGTGCAGGACTTATTAGGCACGTCCGGCTTCGCTTTTGATATGAATGTCGCCTGTTCCAGCGCGACCTTCGGCCTTGAAACGGCCCGCGGCCTGATTGCCGGGGGGCAGGCCAAATCCGTGCTTGTTGTTAATCCAGAGATTTGCACCGCGCATCTTAATTTCAAAGACCGGGACGCCCATTTTATATTCGGAGATGTCGCAACCGCTATATTAGTGGAAACCGACGATATTGCGCCCCCAGACCATTGGGAGATTATTGGTTCAAAATTGGTCACGCAGTTTTCCAATAATATTCGCAATAATTTCGGCTTTCTCAATCACACCGCCCCAGAAGATGACGGCATGACAGGCGAGCGGGGCAAAAAGGGCCTCACCGATAAATTATTTAAGCAAAATGGCCGCAGCGTCTTTAAAGAAGTCGTGCCCATGGTCGCGAAAATGATCACGCAAGAATGCGCGGCCAACGGGCTTGATCCGCATGATCTCAAGCGTATGTGGCTCCATCAGGCCAATCTTAATATGAATGTGCTCATCGCGAAAAAAGTTTTGGGCAAAGATGTCGATATCAAACAAGCCCCCGTAGTGCTCGACGAATATGCCAATACTTCCAGCGCCGGTTCCATCATTGCCTTTCACAAACATAGCGCTGATTTTGACAAAGGCGATATCGGTCTGATTTGCTCTTTTGGGGCGGGCTATAGCGCGGGCGCGATTTTTGTGCGCAAAGCCGCTTAATGGTCACACGTCTCTATCCCACCATTCACGCTGATGACCCGGCTGCGGCGCAAGGCTTTTACGGCGATATTTTGGGCCTTGAGCTTGTGATGGATCAGGGTTGGGTCCGGAGCTACGCCGCAAAAACCCAAATGCCTGTACAGATATTATTCGCTCAACATGCGGGTTCGGGCGCGCCATTAACGGATTTATCCATTGAGGTGGACAATTACGACGACGTGCTGGCCAAAGTCAAAGCCGCCGGCATTAAGATCGAATATGGCCCCGCTATTGAACCCTGGGGCATAAAACGCTTTTTCGTGCGTGATCCCTTTGGCAAAATGGTCAATATCCTAGCCCATAACGGAGCCTGATATGATCCGATTTATCCGTCAATGGTGGATGAACCGTCGCCTCACTAAAGCCCGCAAAAAATTGGAAATAGAGTTTCAATCAGATGAACGCGGGACGATTCACTTGCCTGTTTTGGGGTCTGACCCCCTCGACTATAGACCTGTTCGCGGTGAAAGCGTGCATGGCTATCAAAAGCTCAAAGACGCCGAGCTATTTATCACCAACAAAGCTTTTGCGGTTCAGGGCGAGAGTAATTTCCGCAAAGGTTGGAAAAGCATTGGCGAAATTGAATTTATGCTCAATGGCTATAAGGTTTATCCACGCAATGGTCGCGCGCGAGAATTTCGCTGGAAAAAATTTGATCCCGATATTGCCGTTATGATTGACGTCATGCTGGCAAGGGAAGATATTTAATGACGCCAAAACCCAAATCTGCTCCCAAACGGGCTTGGCAACGTATGTTGTCGGGGCGTCGGTTGGACCTGCTGGATCCGTCGCCCTTTGATGTTGAAATCGAAGATATCGCGCGGGGCCTTGCCCGCGTCGCGCGCTGGAACGGCCAAACCTCAGGCGATCATGCCTTTAGCGTCGCCGAGCATAGTGTTGTCGTCGAAGACATTTTCACCCGCCTTGATCCTAAGGCGACCCGCGAAGACCGCCTCATCTGTCTCCTGCATGACGCGGCCGAATATGTCATCGGCGATATGATAAGCCCGTTTAAGGCCGCGCTTGGTATTGACTATAAAGCGTTTGAACATCGCCTAGAGGAAGCCATCCATTTACGCTTTGGATTACCTGCCGAAATGCCGCCGCGTTTAAAGAAAAAAATCAAACTGGCCGATGTCTATTGCGCCTGGTTTGAAGCCACTCAAATTGCGGGTTTTGATCCGGTTGAAGCGGATAAGTTTTTCATACCTCCGCCCAAAGGGCTGGACATAAATATCGAACCCAAAGCCGTAAGAGAAGCTGAGGCTGCGTTTTTGCAGCGGTTCAATCTTTTAAAATAGGCGTTCTATTTGATAGACTTATAATTCCTGTTGTTCGATGTCAGCAGAAAGACTGAATAATAAACAATTTTT
>CAZPLJ010000033.1:0-30754 GCA_964587545.1 uncultured Caulobacterales bacterium
CCGCTGACCCTCTCGGTGTAAACGAGATGCTCTACCAGCTGAGCTAACCGCCCTTTAAAAGGAGCGCCTTAATGCGCGGAACGAGGCTCCACGTCAACCTTTTCTCCTAAAATTATTCCGGTCAATGCCGCTGCGTCACTCGCCGTCCATTTCAGCTTTTTCGGCTTGCGGGTCAGCGCCGACTTGAGAACCTCATCGACAGTCGAAACAGGAATAATTTCCAAAGCGGATTTCACATTTTCTGGAATATCTGCCAAGTCTTTAGCGTTATCCATCGGAATCAATACGGTTTTCACACCGCCTCGTAGAGCCGCCAGAAGCTTCTCTTTTAAGCCACCAATAGGCAGAACCCGACCACGTAAGGTTATCTCCCCCGTCATGGCTATATCTTTGCGGATAGGAATATCAGTGAGAACGGACACCATCGCCGTTATCATACCAACACCTGCTGACGGGCCATCCTTAGGCGTTGCTCCCTCTGGAACATGGACATGGATATCCGTACTTTGAAACGCTCTGGGATTGATACCTAATTCGGGTGCTCTCGCCTGAACATAGCTGTTCGCCGCGGAGATAGACTCTTTCATGACATCCTTGAGGTTACCTGTAACAGTCATCTTGCCTTTACCGCTCATGGATACGGCTTCAATTGTGAGAATATCGCCGCCCGCCGCGGTCCAAGCTAATCCCGTCACAATTCCCACCTGATCTTCTTTGTCTGTTTCACCAAAGCGGAATTGTTTCACGCCAAGATATTCATCAAGATTTTTAGACGTGACCGTAATAGATTTTTTCTCACCAGCGACAATAAATTTAATAGCCTTGCGGGAGAGTTTTGCGATTTCGCGCTTCAAACTACGAACACCGGCCTCGCGCGTATAATAACGTATTATGTCCCGGAGCGCCTCTTCCTTTATTTTAAGTTCTGTCTTTTTAAGACCGTGATCAGTCATCATTTCCGGGATGAGGTGACGTACGGCAATTTCCACCTTTTCATCTTCCGTATAGCCCGGAATTCGAATTATTTCCATGCGATCCAGCAAAGGCTGAGACATATCCAATGAGTTTGCCGTTGTAATGAACATCACATCAGATAAATCAAAATCAACATCTAGATAATGATCGTTAAAGGTATTGTTTTGCTCAGGATCAAGCACTTCTAAAAGGGCGGCTGAAGGATCTCCTCTGAAATCAGATCCCATTTTATCAATCTCATCAAGCAAAAATAGCGGATTGCTATATTTGGCCTTTTTCATAGATTGAATAATACGTCCTGGCATAGAACCTATATATGTGCGGCGATGACCTCGAATTTCACTCTCATCTCTAACGCCACCAAGGGATACTCTGACAAATTCGCGTCCGGTAGCCCGTGCGATCGATTTACCCAAAGACGTTTTACCCACACCCGGCGGACCGACTAGACATAATATAGGGCCTTTGATCTTTTTGGTTCGTGTCTGAACAGCTAAATGCTCGACTATACGGTCTTTGACTTTTTCCAGTCCATAATGATCTGTGTCCAGTATATCCTGGGCTTCCTGAAGGTTTTTACGAACACGTTTTTTCTTACCCCAAGGGACGGACAACATCCAATCGATATAATTACGTGATACATTGGCTTCAGCTGACATTGGGCTCATCTGCTTGAGCTTCTTCAACTCTTTTTCAGCCTTTTCACGAGCTTCCTTTGAGAACTTCGTCTCGTCGATTTTCTTTTGAAGCTCAGAAATTTCGTCTGGCGTGTCAGTCCCTAACTCATTCTGAATAGCCTTCATTTGCTCATTCAGATAATATTCTCTCTGAGTTTTTTCCATTTGGCGTTTAACACGGCCACGGATTTTCTTTTCAACTTTGAGAACACTCATCTCGCCGTCAATAAGGTCGAGGATTTTTTGTAGTCGCTTAGCAACGTCCGATTCAGCTAAAAGCGTTTGTTTTTCAGAAATCTTCGAATTTATATGGACGGCCGCCAGGTCTGTTAATTTGGCAGGATCTGACGTTTCGCTAACTGAGGTCACAACCTCTTCAGTAATTTTCTTGTTTAGTTTTGCGTAGCCATCAAATTGGTCCAGAACACTATTCTTTAAAGCTGTCACTTTGTCCGTTTCAGTTATAATATCCTTTGTTATCTTGGCTTCGGCCTCGAAATAATCAGCATTTTCTTTAAATTTGACGACAGTTGCGCGTTGATCGCCTTCAACAAGCACACGAACAGTCCCATCCGGTAACTTTAGCAGCTGCATTATTTTTGCGATACATCCTTGATGATGGATATCTTCAATTTGAGGCACATCAATGTCTGCGTTTTTTTGCGTTAAGAGAAAAATACGCTTTTCTGATCGCATGACCTCTTCCAAGGCCTTGATAGATTTTTCACGTCCAACGAATAATGGAACAACCATATGGGGAAAGACCACAATATCACGCAACGGCAATACGGGTAATGTGACTTTACTTGACATACAACGTCCTTAATTATGCGCGACAAGCACGCATCAAACATTAGTTCTAAGTGGGACGTCTATGAGGCGATTTCAACCCTTGCCCACGCAAAAAGTACGTCTACCTCAACTTTTTATGCCTTACTAAGACGCTTTTTCTTTAGTCTTTTTTCTATCTGCATAGATTAAAAGCGGCTGCGCCTGTCCGTTAACAACCTCACCGTTAATAACGACCTCTTCTACACCTTCATAGGTCGGAAGATTATACATAGTATCCAATAAAATACCTTCCATAATCGACCGTAGACCCCGAGCACCTGTTTTACGGGCTATGGCGCGCTTGGCGATAGCTGAAAGCGCGTCATCGGAGAAACTCAGGCGCGTATTTTCCATTCCAAAGAGCGTTTGATATTGTTTTACCAGAGCATTTTTAGGTGCTGTTAAAATTTGAACAAGTGCACTTTCGTCTAGATCGCTTAGCGTCGCTATAACAGGTAAACGACCGACAAATTCTGGGATTAAACCAAACTTCAAGAGATCATCAGGCTCTACACCCATGAGTATTTCACCTACACGGCGCTCATCAATATTTTTGATCTGAGCCCCAAAACCAATTGTCGACCCTGTACCGCGATTAGAAATAACTTTATCCAGACCGGCAAAGGCGCCTCCTACAACAAACAGAATATTTGTCGTATCGACCTGAAGAAATTCTTGCTGTGGATGCTTTCGTCCACCTTGAGGTGGTACAGACGCGACTGTCCCTTCCATAATCTTTAGCAAAGCCTGTTGCACGCCTTCGCCAGATACATCGCGGGTGATGGACGGATTGTCTGATTTACGGCTAATTTTATCAACCTCATCAATATAGACGATTCCACGTTGCGCCCGCTCTACGTTGTAGTCAGCAGCTTGTAATAGCTTTAAAATGATATTTTCGACATCTTCGCCAACATAACCTGCCTCGGTCAGTGTGGTCGCGTCCGCCATTGTAAATGGCACATCCAGAATACGTGCTAGCGTTTGAGCAAGCAAAGTTTTACCACAACCGGTCGGGCCAATAAGAAGAATGTTTGACTTTGCTAGTTCGACCTCAGGGTCAGTCGCCGCGTGATTTAATCTTTTATAATGATTGTGAACCGCAACAGACAACACACGTTTAGCAAATTCTTGGCCAATGACATAATCATCCAGAATTTTACAAATCTCTTGAGGCGTAGGCACGCCCTCTTGTGCTTTTGCAACAGAGCCTTTGCCCTCTTCCTTAATGATGTCCATGCATAATTCGACACACTCATCACAGATAAACACAGTTGGACCTGCGATAAGTTTACGGACTTCATGCTGGCTTTTACCGCAGAATGAACAGTAAAGAGTGTTTTTTGAATCGCCCGATTTACTCATATTCCATTATCTTTCTAATTCACACAATAGCTATACAAAAGTAATGCCTATAGCCCGATAATAAGTAGCCTTACTATACATTTCTTACAAATGCCTTACCTTCTACTTTAGAGCAAGATTTTTATTCTGCTCTGCTGATCAACTTTATTAGGAATTCTAGGATTCTTGGCCGCGGCTCTTGTAAACATGATCCACAATTCCGAAGTCTTTGGCTTCTTCAGCGGTCATGAAATGATCACGATCAAGCGTTTTCTCGATCATAGCGTATTTTTGACCCGTATGTTTAACATAAACCTCATTAAGACGCTTTTTCATGGCTAAAATGTCTTTTGCATGACGTTCAATGTCGGACGCTTGCCCCCGGAAACCACCTGAGGGCTGATGTACCATGATCCGAGCATTAGGAAGAGCGATACGCATATCCTTTGAACCGGCGGCCAATAACAATGACCCCATAGACGCAGCCTGCCCCATACATACGGTCGCGATTGGGCAGGAGATGTATTGCATTGTGTCATAAATCGCCATCCCAGACGTCACCGCCCCGCCTGGAGAGTTTATATAAAGAGAGATTTCCTTCTTTGGGTTTTCGGCTTCAAGGAATAGAAGCTGCGCGCAAATTGACATTGCCATCTCATCCCGGACAACGCCAGAAAGGAATACAATCCGGTCTTTTAGCAGGCGAGAATAAACATCATAACCCGCCAATCTCTCTGAGGAAGATTCAAATACGGTTGGGGCGTATATAAAATCGGTTATTATATCTCTCGGGTCTCTCATCGGGTTATCCTCAATTTAATCTACTACTCGTGTTTCAAGATAGCGTCACAATGTTACGTAAAGTGTTAAAGAACTATTTCAAACTAGATATTGATAGTCTCTAGAAAGTTTCAAGAGTCAATAGAGACGAAATGTTTATAAATTGTGCAATTCAAACTTCATACACCAATAAAAAAGCCCGACTAAAAGCCGAGCTTCGAAAGAATAAGCATCTAAGACGTCTAAATCATCTCATCTTCTTCAAATAATTTATCGCGACTAACTTTTTCATCTGTCACTTTAGCCTTCTCAATAATCAAATCCACGACTTTTTCTTCATAGATAGGCGCTCGCAACTGCGCCACAGCCTGTGCATTCTTTTGGTAGAACTCGATCACTTGCTGTTCTTGTCCCGGATATTGACGGGCTTCCGCAATCATGGCTTGTTGAAGCTCCTCATTCGAAATCTGAATATCGGCGTTCTGCCCCATCTCTGCTAGGACAAGCCCCAATCTCACGCGCCGTTCGGCGATTTTGCGATAATCTTTTTCCAGCTGTTTGTCGGATTTCTTAGCGTCTTCTTCGTCCAAATTTCCGGCGTCTTTTTCAGCTTGAACCTGTTGCCAAATATTAGTGAACTCGGCTTCAACCATGCCAGCTGGCAATTCAAACTTATGCTTTTTATCCAGCTCATCAAGAATGGCACGTTTAAGCTTCATGCGTGATTGAACATTATGCTCGTTTTCAAGCTGCTCTTTGAGCGTTTCCTTGAGCTTATCAACACTTTCCATTCCAAATTTCGAGGCAAAATCATCATCGATTTCTGCATCTTTTGCGCCTTGCACTTCTATTACTTCCGTTTCAAAGACGGCTTCCTTGCCAGCCAGATCTTGAGACGCGTAATTTTCCGGGAATGTCACTGTAACGTCGACTTTATCACCAGCTTTCGTGCCAATTAACTGATCTTCAAATCCGGGAATAAATGTGCCGGAACCAAGAACGAGCTGATGCTCTTCAAGAGACCCGCCCTCAAACGCTTCACCATCAATTCTACCTACAAAATTAATCAGAACCGCGTCATCTTTTTTAGCTTTAGCCGTTTTAGCTTTCTTTTTGTAAGTTTTCTGTCCTTTGGCTAAATCACCCAATCTTTCGGTAACGATCGCATCATCAACCTCTGAGGTCAGACGCTTGAATTTCAATTTTTCTGGATCAGCAGGTTCAAACTCAGGTATTGTTTCAACGGTGAGTTGATATTCCAAATCCGCGTCGCCTTTTGTAACTTCTTCCCCATTGGCGCGCAAATCGACTTTGGGCTGACCTGCCATACGAATGTTATTGTCATTGATGGCCTTTTGAGTGGTTTCATTCACCACATCCTCAACCACATCCTTCATGATAGATTGTCCAAACATCTTACGAATGTGACTGACCGGAACTTTGCCCGGGCGAAATCCTTTCAGGCTCACCTGAGGTTGCATTTCCTTTATTTTAGCATCTAGCTTTTCTTCGAGTTCCGCTTTGGGCACTTTCACAGAAAAAGTTTTGCTTAGCCCCTCAGCCTTTAATTCTTCTATCTGCATCTTTATCTTCCAAAATGTTAGTCTGAAATCACGCGTTACTAAGTGATTATATAGCGACAATTCCAAGGTAAAATCGGAGCGCCTTATGTCATGGTCATGACCGCTACGCAATAACAGAACGTGGCATTTTTATCGAAATTTCTATCCTAAACTTGATTTATCAACGAGGTATTCTACTGCTTCGAAGAAATAACGACTCAGGCCATGGAATTTTTCCTCAAATTTTTAGAAGAATATCAGTATCTCGCGGTTTTCTTAGGACCCTTTGTCCAAGAAGATGCTGCTGTACTTACGGCAGCGACCTTGTCCGCGACAGGCACCGGGAAAACCGCATGGCTTTTCATATCCGTGACAATAGGTCTGTTTCTAAGTGACATCTGGAAATATTGGATTGGCTGGGCGGCTCTCAAAAACAAAAAAGGATCGGAATTAGCCAATAAAAAGCAGGTTTTGGACCTCAAAGATAAAGTCCAAACATTCGCTTTTTCCACCTTACTAACAGCTCGATTTGTTCCTTTGACTCGCGTCCCAACATTAGTCGCTTGTGGTTTCTTTGGTATATCTTACGTCAAATATTGTATTTATATTGCCATCACAGCTATTGCTTATGTGGCCATTATTTTTTCAAGTTTTCACGTGTTAGGCGAAGTTTTTGGTGAACAAGTCAGATTCGTCGTTCCTATTATAATTGGTTTAGGTGCTGTGTTTTACATTATTTATAAGTCTAGAAAATCCAAATCTAAACCCGAATAAGTTCAAGTCCTAATTTTTCTTAGGCTGATAGTTCTCATCATGTTTAGCCAGAATTTCGCTTGCGACTAATTCAGTTTCAGACACCAATTGTCCTGTTACCACAACGCCTTGCCCTTCCCGGAATAAATCCGGTAAAATGCCTTCAAAACTTACTTTAATAAAGACGTCGTCTATAACTGCGTCATTATCATTTTCGGGAAAATCGGAAATTCTAAAAGACGTGGAAAGCTTATTATTCTTAACAATGCTGCCGTTTAACACCAACCCACCCACGCGGATTTGATCTGACTTAGCTTCAAAACCCGGCATAGTTATCTCAGACGGATTATAAAAAAACTGAGTATTACGGTTTAAAGCATTCAATAAAAGCCACATTCCCAAAAAGAGAAAAATAGCGCATATAATAACAATCGCGATTCTTTTATTTTGATACTTAGGAGTCATATTAATTGATACTAGATTTGAATAATCCCTATCGCAATCGTGATTCTCTTTGCCAGTCAAAGTCCCTATGAGAAAAAAACCTCAATTTAGGGCATATCCATGTCATCGAAAATGAACGATATGAGGAATACCGTCTTATTGTCAGTCAATGACATAACGGCCGAACGCGGAGATAGAGTATTATTCTCCAATCTGTCTTTCAAGCTATCCTCCGGACATGTCATATGGCTTCAGGGCGATAACGGGATCGGGAAAACAAGCCTGCTACGGATTACACTAGGATTGTCTAAGCCAAAAGTCGGTGAAATAAAATGGTTCCGCAATAACGAAAATTGCAGGCCAGAAGACAATATGGTCTATCAGGCTCACCGCAATCCACTTAAACCCAATATGACAGCCAAAGAAGATTTGGAATATTGGGCTGATATATATGATGAAAAGCCTGACATTGACAAAATTCTAGACAAGGTAGGTTTAAGCAACCGATCTTCGATATTAAATTTTGATCTCTCAGCCGGTCAAAAACGACGTCTTGTCCTAGCGCGTTTACTCATTAGCAAAAAACCGGTTTGGATACTGGACGAACCGGCAGCTGCGATGGACGAAAACGGGCGACAGCTTATCTATGATATTATCTCGGAACATATTGCACTGGGCGGTGCGGCTTTGATCGCGTCGCATGAAAAAGCCCATAGCTTCGGACCAATGACCCAACGCCTTGTGCTGGAGAATATCTGATGGATGCTTTAATCCGACGAGATATTTTGATGGTCTGGCGTAGTCCCGGACAATGGCTAACAAGCTTAGGGTTTTTTGCGATATTTTTGTTTGTGAGCATTATCGCATTGGGCGCTAACACGCCGAGCCTAATGTCGTTAGGCCCGGAGTTAATTTGGCTGGCCTGTATTTTTAGTCTGTTATTGTCTCTCCCCCAGCTATTTCAATCTGATTTTGAAGACGGAAGTCTTGAGCACTTAATACTATCAGGCATTGGGAGTTTTGGGATCGTATTAGCCAAAGCGATCACATTTTTTTCGTGCAATGTGGTCCCTCTCCTATTCATCATACCTTTTGCCAGTCTTTGGTTCGGACTGGATATAAAAACTATTTCGGCAACAGCCCTTTCCATTTTATTCGCCGCACCTGCAATAACGGCCTATGGTGTCATGTCAGCCGCCATTCTCTCAGGGAATAAACAAAGTGGCATGATGATTATACTCATCACATTACCTTTTCTTATACCCGTTGTGATATTTGGCTTAGGTGCCGTGGACAGTTATGCTGAAAATGGATTGCGGGCGGTAGAGTTTCAAGCACTTATTGGCTTAGGACTTATAGCTCTTGCCGTTGGAATACCGGCTGCTGCGGCCGCCATAAAAGCGAATTTGGAATAATGATAAATTACTTGGCTAATCCGCAAAGATTTTTAAAGTTCGAGCGATATGCGACGCCGATTTTTGGGGCTATTTCCTTAGTGGGCCTTGGTGTCGGGCTTTGGTTGGCATTATTTAATTCCCCTGCCGATTATCAACAAGGGGAAACAGTCCGTATAATGTATGTGCATGTGCCCGCCGCTTGGTGCGCCTTAATGGCCTATACATGTTTGGCCGCAGCCAGTTTTGTAAGCTTTGTTTGGCGACATAATTTGGCTGATAGTGCCGCAAGAGCTTTTGCCATTCCCGGCGCAGCCTTTACCTTTCTTGCTCTCGTTACAGGCAGTCTTTGGGGAAAACCGATCTGGAACACATGGTGGCAATGGGATGGGCGCATGACGTCTGTGCTCGTTCTGCTTTTTATTTATCTCGCCTATATTGCTGTCTGGCAGGTCGTCGACGATTATAAAAAAGCGTCCCGCCTGGCCGCCATTTTAGCCTTGGTCGGTTTTATAAATATACCCATTATAAAATTTTCCGTCGAATGGTGGAATTCATTGCATCAGCCCGCCACAATATCAAATATCGGTGCGCCTGGTTTACCATCTGAAATGCTATGGCCGTTATTCACCATGATGATTGCCTATACGGCTTTATTTGGTTGGATTTCGCTGACACTCGTTAGAAATGACATTCTAAAGCAGCGAAAAAACAGGCAAGATCAAAAGCCTCATGCCAATATTCGCGTGGAGACACTCTGATGTTAGACTTTGGACAATATGCGCCTTTTATTTGGGGGGCTTACGGAATTAGCGCCTTGGTCTTACTGTCTCTCGTAATTTACACTCTCCGCAGTAAACCGCGTGACTGATCCGGATATTAGCTTTCTGGGCGACACCCCCTTAGATCGCCTGAAAGCTCTCATGGCACGTTTGCGTTCTGAAGATAATGGCTGCCCGTGGGATAGTGAGCAAACGTTTGAAACCATCGCGCCTTATACAATCGAAGAAGCCTATGAAGTGAGTGAAGCAATCAACCAAAAGGACATGGTAGCTCTTAAGGAAGAACTTGGTGATTTAATGTTTCAAGTTATTTTTCATTCCCGCATGGCCGAAGAAATGGGCGAGTTTGATGTTGAAGAAGTCGCTGATGCGCTAACGGCTAAAATGGTGCGGCGTCATCCTCATATATTCGGTGAAGGCGATGATCGCAGCGCCGCTGAGCAAATCATCGCTTGGGAGGAACAAAAAGCTCACGAAAGAGCTCAAAAAGGCAAAGGCGAGAGCATTTTAGATGATGTGGCCCTGGCTTTACCCGCTTTAATGCGCGCCGAAAAATTACAAAAACGCGCCGCAAGGGTTGGGTTTGACTGGCCAAATTTAGACGGTGTCATAGAAAAAATCACGGAAGAGGCACAAGAGTTTGCAGACGCGGCGAAGGATAACGATACTGATGCGTTAGAAGATGAAATGGGCGACCTTTTATTTGCCGTCACCAATCTTGCCCGCAAAACAGGTATAGATCCCGAAAAAGCACTTCGTCGCACAAATCAAAAATTTATCTCCCGTTTTCAATATATTGAAAATAAAGCGCGGGCCACTAAACGTGATATGGACTCATTGAGCCTTGAAGAAATGGAAATGTTTTGGACAGAGGCTAAGAATAATTAGCTGTTCGCACTTAAGACTTGAGGATAGCGCGATCTAAACTTTCCAGCGTCGGCGTCACTTAATTGAACCTGCATGTGACAAAGCCCATTGTCTTCGGTCTCTTCCGCAAGGACTTGCCCGTTTTGATGAAGCCAAGCCCGAATACCGTAATCTTTCGGAGAAATAGATACAGAAACAATATCGTCTTTTACTGATAAGGCGGCTTCAATACCCTCTCTTAGTGTCTCTATACCATCCTGGTTCATACAACTGATTGGAAAAACAGTCTCTATATCATCTTCTGATGAAAGCGTTTTAGCACTTTCAAATAATATCTCTCGATCGGTGGAATTTAGTAAATCAATTTTGTTCCAAACCTCAATCGTGACCTGATCATGTTCAGGGCCAGCCTCAATCATATCCAATACATCAAGCACATTTTGTTTGTGATCCTCACTGAGGGGATCAGACATATCTCTCACATGAAGTAATACATCCGCTTCTTTGACTTCTTCTAATGTGGCCCTGAAAGCCGTGATTAAATCAGTTGGAAGGTCAGCGATAAATCCAACCGTGTCGGACAAAACGGCAGGTTTTCCATTAGGTAAAGGCAGTATCCGATGCGTTGTATCAAGTGTTGCAAACAACATGTCTTGGGCAAATACATCAGCTTGGGCGAGAATATTAAATAAGGTCGACTTACCTGCGTTAGTGTATCCAACTAAGGCTACAATGCGTTCTGGAGCACGCTGCCGTGCTTTACGTTGTAAATGCCGGCGCTTGCGAATAGCATCAAGCTCACGACGGAGCTTGGCTATCTTGTCATTTAATACACGTCTATCTGATTCAATTTGCGTTTCACCCGGACCCGCTAGAAAGCCCTGCCCGCCTCGCTGGCGCTCCAAATGGGTCCATGTTCGAACCAATCGTGATCGCTCATAAGTCAGCCGGGCCATTTCAACTTGTATACGGCCTTCTTTGGTGGCCGCTCGGAGGCCGAAAATTTCAAGAATGAGACCCGTGCGGTCAATAACTTTGGCTTTCCATGAGCGTTCTAGGTTGCGCTGTTGAATAGGTGAGAGAGCCGTGTTTACGATAACAATATTCGCATCGTTTAGAGTGATTTGTGATTTTATCTCGTCAATCTTACCACCGCCAAAATAGTTAGCGACGTTGACCTGTCTCACCGCAACAGATTCCGAATAAATAATATCTGCGCCCAAAGCCGCGGTCAGCCCTATGGCCTCCTCCAGCTTATATGCATCTGAGGTGGAACTTGTCCTATCTCGAACGCCCAAAACTATAGCTTTATCGCGCTTAGAGTCGCGCTCAATCACACAATTATCCTTTTCCTAAAGGGTATAAAGCCTATTCTTCTTCGTCATTCTTCTCAGGATCGAACATCTGAACAGGTCCTGAAGGCATAATTGTCGATATGGCATGTTTATATACAAGTTGAACCTGCCCATCACGTCTGAGCAAAACGCAAAAGTTATCAAACCATGTCACGATGCCTTGGAGCTTTACGCCGTTTACCAGAAAAATCGTAAGAGGTGTCTTAGTTTTTCTAACTGAATTCAAAAATGTATCTTGAAGGTTTTGTTTTTTTTCGCCCGACATGGATTATTCCTTTATTTTTATGCCCATTGCCTACACCTAACTGACAAGCATCGTTGGTTGCAAGCTATTAGTTTGACCAAGAAGCAAAAAATATATGAAGGTATTATGAACGCCAAACTGCGGGCGAAAATATAGCTATCAAGGCTAAAACTTCGACACGACCAATCAACATAAGCATAGAGGAGAGAAAAAGCTGCGTGTCGGTAAACGACGAGTAGGAGTAATCCGGCAAGGTATAGTCTAAGAGTGGCCCCATATTCGATAAGGATGCGGCACTCGTTGTGACTGCCATCTCAAAATCCATGCCATTAGTAGACAGAGCAATTATACCCAGCGCAAAAGCTAAAGTGAATCCAAAGAAATACATCCAGACGGACAAAAATTCTCGGTCAGGTAATATTTGGCCTCGAAAGCTCACCGGTATAACGCGGGACGGATGGGTTAGTCTGTTTAAATCTGTTTCTATATGGCGAAAAAGCAATAGGAAACGTATCAGTTTAAGGCCGCCAGCTGTTGATAAAGCGGATCCTCCGATCAATGCAAAGGCAATAAGAACAACCGACGGCACAGTATCCAAGCCGATGACATTATGATCAAACCCGGTGCCAGTTGCAAAGAAAACAGCTTCCGAGATTAACGTGGTTATATGGCTAAAACCCGAATAGGCGAGACCAATTAAGAGGAGGATGCTGATTAAGGCTAACAGAGCCCGATGTTCAACATTTGTTATAAGGCGTCTAATATTACCAAACGATTTCCCTCTAATAATTTCCCATAAAACAGCAATGTTACACGTCCCCAAAAAACAGGCAATACATAGAGCGACAACTCCAAACCAATTTGTATATGAAGCTATTAAATCACCACGCGGCGTTAGCCCTCCTGTAGATATCGAGGTTAACGACAAACAAAATGCATCAAAAACGGATGTCCCAGATATCGTCAGACAGATAAAACACATTAAAGAAATGGCTGCATAGACACTAGCAATAATACGACCAATCGTGGTTAAACGCGAAAACAGCTCACCTTTTCGGAGAGTAAAAAACTGAGACCTATGAACCCCTGTTCCACGTAAATTAAGCGCCGCTAAAATCACCACTGCAAATGTCGCGACAATCACCCCTCCCATCCATTGTAAAAGGCTTCGCCAAATATGGAGAGTTTTAGGAATTTCATCTGGATTAAGAGTGCTGGCTCCCGTTGTTGTTAACGCAGAAACAGCCTCAAAATATCCATAAATCAAGCTATTGGTTTGCCCTAATGCAAAATACGGCAAGGATAAAATCAAGGGTACAAATGTCCAGAAAATCAATAAGAACATCAACGCATCAATATTACTTTCTTGCGCTGTACTGTGGCGAGTGGTTCCAGCAAAAATGACCCCTACCATCCCAACAACAACCGCTATCGCTGCAAACAGAATGGCATCGGAAATTTCCGACATTAAGATACCACATAATGCCGATATTGATAATAAGATGGCTATCAGGACCAGGCTGTAGCCTAGCCACAGTATAAGACGGTTAATCGCCATCACTCACAGCCTAAAAGTAATCCATGCTAACGCGAAAAAGCTGTTCTACATGTTTTAAGCTTTCTCGCTCTGCCAATAAAACGATCCTGTCGCCAGGTTTTATCACGTAATCATCAATAGATGCTACCATCTCATTTTGATGAATGATGGCCCCAACCACAACACCATTTGAAATATCCAACTCTGACAAGGTCTTTCCTGACAGGGGTGATGTTTCAAGAACTTCACCTTCTAAGACTTCCGCACTGCCATCTGCTAATGTGTAAACATCCATTATACGGCCTCGCCTCACATGACGAAGTATGGATGAGACAGTTGTACCGCGCGGGTCTATGACCATATCAATACCCAGTTCTTTACGAATATCTTGCATGGAAACTTCATTAATGAGGCTTATCGCATGTTTGGCACCTAGTTTTTTTGCAAGGACGCCGGCAAGAATGTTGGTTTTATCGTCATTAGATAAACATATAACAACTTCGGCATGCGCCACGCCCGCCTCTTCCTGAATTTCAGCATCCATACCGTCACCATGTAAAATAACAGTGCGTTTTAGGGACGCTGCAGCCGTTTCGGCAACAGCTTTATCACGTTCGATAATCCGACAACGTAGGCCCGAAATTCCTTCTAGCTGTTTTGCAACATAGGCCCCAATACTGCCCCCTCCGATGATCACGATATGGCGCGCTTTTTCTGTTTGCGTACCAATGATTTCTAATAATCGATTAGCATGAAGATCTTTGACGATAAAATAGGCATCATCCCCGACATTTAACGGGTCATCTGGGCTGGGAGCAAAAATCTGTTGATCCCTTTTTACGCCGACGATAACTGCTTGCAGGTCCGTAAAAAGGTCCGGAATTTGTCGGATCGGCATATTAATTATCGGGCAGTTCTCCTCAATGTGAACACCAATCAATTTTACATGACCATCACCAAATGGCACAACATCAAAAGCACCCGGTGTATTGATGCGCCTTAGTATCGCTTTTCCAATTTCGATTTCAGGCGAAATGATAATATCAATTGGCATATTATCCCGGGAATATAGATCATTCCATTCGTCATCGAGATAAGCTTGCGCACGTACGCGAGCAACTTTTGTCGGGACATCAAACAAAGAATGGGCAATCTGACAGGCAATCATATTGACCTCATCAGAATAAGTTACCGCAATAATCATGTCCGCAGATTCAATTCCTGCATATTTCATGACTTCAGGATGAGCCCCGTGCCCAACAATACCCTTAACATCCAACTCAGTTGTGATATGATTTATAAGTTCAGGCGATAAGTCTACGACGGTAACCGTATTATTTTCTTTGGCTAGCCTGGCAGCAATTCCTTGGCCGACACGTCCGGCCCCACAAATAACAATATCCATGCCCTAACCTCAATTAACGCGATTTTGGGCGGTTATGCCAAGAGTTTTTAATTTTCTATGAAGGGCCGACCGTTCCATTCCTACAAAGCTAGCGGTTTTTGATATGTTACCACCAAATCGTTCAATCTGCGCTTGTAGATATTCTCTTTCAAAATGCTCTCTTGCATCTCTAAGAGGGAGTGTGATCATGCGCTCATTTTCGTTGGCTCCAACAACTGAACGCACAACCGACACTTCAGCCGGTAAGTTTTCAAGCGTTATGGGTTGAGATGGATCTCCCGTGGCAAGTATCAATAGCCTTTCAACATTATTTCTTAGCTGCCTCACATTTCCAGGCCAGTCATGTGACTGCAAAGCCGCCATCGCATCTTCACCTATTTTACGGGCTGGAAGGCCTGTCGAAGACGATAGTCTATCAATAAAATGTTCGACTAGCTCTGGGATATCCTCTCGCCGGTTAGACAATGCTAGTGAAACAAGTGGCATAACATTTAGACGGTGAAATAAATCTTCTCTGAATCGTCCCAGCCCAACTTCTTTTTCGACATCTTTTGAGGTTGAGGTAACCACCCTAACGTCAACTTGGACACTTTCCTCACCGCCGATGCGTTGGAATTTCTGCTCTATCAATAATCGCAATAACTTCCCTTGAGTTTCGAGCGGCATATCGAATATTTCATCTATATAAAGCGTCCCATTATGAGCCCTCTCAAGCAATCCTGTTGTCGCGACCTGTCCGTTATTCCCGGCGACACCAAAAAGCTCCGCATCTACTCTCTCAGGCACCATGGAGGCGGCGTTGACAGCCATAAACGGACCTCCAAACCTATCTGAATGATTATGCAATAGACGGGCTATGAGTTCTTTGCCTGATCCGGACGGCCCGGTGATCATGACTCTTGTATTTGTCGGAGCAACACGTTTAATTTTCGACCTTAATTGCGAAATGGAAGGTGAAGTACCGATCAGCTTATCATCAGCAGGTACTCTGACCTTTAAGTCTTCATTTTCCCGACGTAGCCTCGCATTTTCCAGGGCACGCGTGGCGGTCACGATAAGCTTCTCGGCCTTAAATGGTTTCACGATATAATCGTAAGCTCCCTTACGAATAGCAGATACCGCCGTTTCGACAGTTCCATGTCCACTAATAACAATTACCGGGAGGGCTGCATGGTCGGATTTAATCACATCGAGTAATTCGATACCGTCCATTGAACTTCCCTTTAACCAAACATCCAAAACAATGAGTGACGGCAGACGCGCCTTTATTTCATTGAGCGCCGCATCACTGGTTGCCGCTTGACGGGTTTCAAACCCCTCATCCGACAATATACCAGCTATTAACTCCCGGATATCGTCTTCATCTTCGACTATAA
Source organism: uncultured Caulobacterales bacterium (assembly GCA_964587545.1). GTDB lineage: Bacteria > Pseudomonadota > Alphaproteobacteria > Caulobacterales > Maricaulaceae > JACOMS01. The sequence continues at coordinate 16,327 of CAZPLJ010000033.1, forward strand.
GAATATCTTGTTTCATAAAGCTTCGATTTTCGTGGGTTCTATTTTATTTTCTTGTAGATCAAAATCTATACTAGGCAGTTGAAGGGTCACAACAGCTCCATGAAGATCATCGGATCGTTCGCTTAAACGCAAGTCCCCTTGATGATCTTCAATAATACGTTTGACAATGGCTAGACCTAAACCAGTACCGCTTTCATGGGTCGTTACATAGGGTTCGAGCAAACGATCCTTGTCTTTAAATGGCCATCCTCCGCCATTATCTAAGATCATTATCGAAACTTCCCTGTTGCGTACCGAAATTTTTGTCTGAATAGCCGGCAATGGCTCTTCATGTCCGAATTCTTCAATACGCGAATTGATAGAAATAGCCGCATTTTTATATATGTTTGTCAAAGCTTGATTGATCAGACGTGTATCGGAAGAGACCCAAATCTCTCCTTCATTCGCTCCGTCCAAGGAAAATTTGATATCGGGAAACGCGACACCTTGTTCAAATATTGATGCCTCTAACAATATGCGGATATCAGTTTTCTCGAAAACAGGCGCCGGTGTTCTGGCAAAAGCAGAAAACTCATCGACCATTTGTTCGAGACTGCTAACCTGACGAATAATCGTATTTGTGCAGTTTTCAAAAATTTCCGATTCTTGACCAAGCTTTTTTGAATATTTCCGGCGCAATCGTTCCGCTGAGAGTTGAATAGGTGTCAGCGGGTTTTTAATTTCATGAGCAATACGTCTCGCGACATCCCGCCAAGCCGAATGTCTCTGGGCGGCAACCAGTCGTGTCATGTCGTCAAAAGTCAGCACCCAACCCGTTTCTTTACCATCACCTTGATAAGGCGATACACGGAGATCAAAATTTCGGACCCCCTGACCAATTTCCATATTTATTTGATGCTCAGATGTTTCCTGAATATTTTCGCGACCTCTTATAAAAGCTTTTCCAAACTCCGGAAATATCAAGTCAATCGGGTATCCTAGAACATTCTTGGCGGAAAATCCTGTCAAGCGCTCGGCAGATTTATTCATCATCGTAATACGACCATCTTGAGATAATCCAATTACACCGGCGGTTACACCCGACAAAACGGCTTCTGAAAATTCCCGGCGCTGTTCCGACAGATTATGTGCCTGGATCAGGTCTTCCCGCTGAGATCCCAATTGTTGAGTCATTCGATTAAACGCACTGCCTAAATCCGACATCTCTCCCCAGTCATTATCCACCGCAACTCTAGCCGTGAGATCACCATCACGGATTTGTTCCGCCGCCTCGACCAATCGACCAATTGGTTCAATAACTCGATTGGCGAGCACGACGCCTAGCCAGGCTGCCACTAATAAAATGAGAAGCGCTGTATTGAGTAAGGTGAGAAAAAATATTTTTTGAAAATAACCCTGGTCATCCTGATACTTAACCAAAGACCCTTTAGCGTCTTGGATGCCGGATAGGCTGGAGAGAACGCCAACATTTGATTTCAAATATTTCCCGACAAGTAAGAAGGTATCCTCATAACCCCGCAATTTTGTAAAACCGACTAAATAATCAATATCGTCCTGTGTTTGGACACCTGTAATTCCGCGATTATCAATATAGTCAAAAGCGGAGGGCGTCGGTAATCGTAATTCTGGCGAGTTAGGCCCTAAAGCCCGAGCAAACACCAAGCCTTCACGATTAAGCACGTAAACCGCATCCACATTTTGTGATCGCGTAAATTGTTGGATGTAAGCCGTATAGGATATCCGGTTTTCAAATGCAGGTTGATTGATCTGTAGGTAGCGTTCCGCGCTCAACATATCAAACCGCAGATCCCGCAACTCGTCTGCAACATATTTATTGAGGAAGCTATAGGCCCCGTCCAAAGTATCACGGACATTGTCGCCAAATAGGTCATTATAGTTTTTTGTAAAAAGGGATGTCGAAAACGCCCCCACCAAAACCGCAGGAACCAGCGCCGAAAAACTAAAAAACATGACAAATCGTCGATGTAATAATGGCGCCGCTCTGCGAATATTTTGAGCAAAAAGGACATTCCAAATACGAAGTCCAATGTTGAATGCCAGAATTAAAATCAAAACCAGAGTAAATAATAAAATCGGATAAGCCTGGGCTGTTCTGTCGGGCGTATCAGAGACCGAGAACAAGGCTCCCAATACGGTCAACGCTGCCGCGGCGATAAAAAACATACCAAAAATCGCTGATCGAAATATCTCGGGGGGTGGTGTCCCCTTTACATATTTCGGCTTGGAAAGTCTGTCTGTCACAGTCTTTTTTATCATCAAGCGACGCACCACCTGTTACAATTATGCATCACTGTTGCATATATCCAACGTTATCGCAATGACCGACACAATTAAATTACGTTTAATTTCTATGTTGCGACATTCTTTCACTTGATAAGTTTCTTTTAGTTCTTATATTTCTGTTATGACAGAAATTACGCAAAGTATTGACGCGCTTCCGGAAGCCCTACAACGTTTCATCCTGCATTGGGGGGATATGGGAACGAGCTGGGGTGTAAACAGGACAGTCGCGCAGATTCATGCACTTTTATACTTGAACGAAAAACCTCTAAATGCCGAGCAAATCACAAAAATACTCGGCGTGGCCCGTTCTAATGTGTCTAATTCCCTGAAAGAGCTACTGGCTATCAAAACAATTAGACGTGTCCCTATTCCCGGTGACAGGCGCGATCATTACGTCGCAGAAACAGATGTTTGGGAAATCGCGAAACGAGTGGCTGCAGTCCGAAAAGCCAGAGAAATTGACCCCGCCTTAGAAACGCTCACCTATTGCCTTAATGCAGCCCAAGATGATGGCCAAGTGAGCAAGGAACAAAGACAACGCTTGAAAGACATGCAGGAATTCACGGCCACAATGGATCGATGGTACACGCAAATGCAAGCCATCCCGACGGGTACATTACATCGTCTCATTCAAATGGGCGACAAAATCGTCGGTCTCTTAAATTTAACCAGTCGAAAGAAAGAGAAATAGGAGATTAGAAAATGCCAGAGTTCAAATTTGAAACGGAATGGCATATTTTCACCCCCGCCGAAAATGACAATGATCTCGGCGATATAAGGTTTCGCAAGCTCCTCTCTGGGAAAGACTGGAACACGCTACCTATCACAATCCGCAAACGTTTCAGCAAACGGGTCAAGGCGGGCGATAGCGTCGTCTATAGGGGCTATATCAATCACACCCGTTTCAACAGGGCGGGCCGTATCTTCGCCCAAATGTTACGGCTCATTGGCAGCCCTATACCGCTCGATCGCGATAATAATGATAAAGCCGCCGTTGTGACGGTTACCGAAGACGCCCATGGAGACGGGCAATTTTGGACACGGCAATATGGCCGCAAGGCAGGATTTCCGCAGGTCATTCACAGCTCTAAGCGTTTCGCAGGACCCACAGGTCTCGAGGAATATATTGGCTTTGGTATCGGCATGACCTTGAAGCTTGAAACCCAAAGCGACGCTCTATTATTCAAAAGCAACAGCTATTTCTGGGAAGTATTTGGTAAGCGCATCTACATACCCAAATGGCTCACCCCCGGAAACCTGACAGTCGGTCATCATGATCATGGAGACGGCTGGTTTGAGTTTACACTCGGCCTAGCTCATCCTTGGTTTGGACAATTGGTCGATCAGAGTGCGATGTTTGAGGATCACTAAAGCTTTATGAAACTTCTCATTCTGGGCGGGTATGGAGCATTTGGCGGGCGGCTTGCCACCTTACTTGCAGATCTCGATATAGATATTCTCATCTGTGGTCGTCGTGAGGCCAAAGCCAAGTCATTTTGTGACAGTCAAACCGGCCGGGCTAGATATCACGCTCTCGCATTTGACCGCAAAGACATTGACATAGCTTTATCGGAACACACACCGGATATTGTGGTGGACGCCTCCGGCCCCTTTCAGGCATATGGAGATGATCCTTATAGTGTTGTGAAAGCCTGCGTAAAACACAGTGTCCATTATCTTGACCTTGCCGACGCGGCCGATTTTGTAGACGGGATTTCGCAATTTGATGCGGCGGCAAAACAGGCCGAGATAACCCTGCTATCGGGATTGTCGACCTGTCCCGCTCTGTCTGGGGCGGTATTAAAAGAACTATCCAAAGACATGGATATAAAAAATGTCAGTATTGGCATCGCACCCACACCTCATGCGGCTTTGGGTAAAAGCGTCATTGAGGCAGCCCTGACCTATGCGGGCGGCCCCATCGCACTATGTCGAAATGGAAATAGGTGTATCGCCAAAGGACTAACCGAGTATCGCCGCTTTACAATTGCCCCGCCCGGCAAGACGCCGCTTAAAAACCGCCATTTCTCACTGGCTGAATTGCCTGATTTGACACTTTATCCCCAAACTTATCCACATGTGGATAACATCTGGGGCGGCGCAGGGATCAAGCCTGAGTGGCTCCATAAAATTCTCAATGTGATAGCGCATATACGCGCGAAGCTACGACTGCCCGCTCCGACCGCTCTGACTAATATCTCGCAATGGGCTCTAAAGACATTTAGCCGAGGAGAACATCGCGGCGGCATGTATGTGGAAGTTAAAAATAAAGAGATAACCAAAAGCTGGCACCTGATAGCCGAAGGTGATGATGGTCCGATCATTCCTGCCAAAGCTTGTGAGGCGATTATTCGTAAATGGATGGCCGGAGATCGACCGACCACAGGCGCCAGGCCAGCGACGCATGAATTAAGCTTGGATGATTTTAACGCTGTCTTCCAACCACATAATATCACACATGGATTTCGCAGTGGCACGAACGGAGCATCCGCCTTTGAAACAGTTCTGGGCAATGCCTTTGGAACCCTACCAGAAACTGTGCAGCATCTCCACAGAGGACAGAGCGGTGTCTGGGCGGGAGATGCCCAAGTCAAAGGTCCGGCTAATCCGCTCGGTCATCTAGCTGCCTTTATGGCGGGTATAAAAATTAAATCAGGCCGACAACCTGTCGAGTTTACGTTGACCTGTGACGGTGACAAGGAAGTCTGGGAGAGGAATTTCGGCGGAAATAAATTCTTGTCTAAACTCACCCCCGGCAAAGGCCGCAATCAATATCTCATGATGGAGCGCTTTGGATTTTTATCTATTGCTATGGCCCTCGTAAACGATGGCGACACGCTCCGTTTCATACCACGCCGCTGGTTTGCCTTTGGCGTACCTTTACCGAATTTTCTCTTACCCAAAGGCGACACCTTTGAATTTGAACAAGATGCTCGTTTCCATTTTGATGTAAAACTCAGCGCGCCGTTGATAGGCCGAATTGCAGAATATAAGGGGTGGCTTGAAGAAACCTCATAATTATTTATACTCTAGTGGTATTAGAGGGGATCACATGCAATCACGATATGACGCTGTGCAATCATTGCTGCAAGATGAAGTCGCACGTAATAACAAAGCTGCGTGGAAAGAAGTTTTGGAAAAAACTGATCTGGAACCCGATACTGAAACGAAAGCTTTCGCTGATTTTATGTATGCCACTTTGCAAAAAGAAATGCAGGATGGTTACGCCCGAAAAAAACAACGCAAACGTGGAACAACCGGTAAATTTAGTGAAAACCCTATGCATATATCGCCCAGCATAGGACGTTATATATATGCCGTATTTCGCTGGCATCAAAATGATGCTTTTCCTGAAAAAGCTGACGAATTAATATATATGGCGCAGGCGTTTGGGTTTAAAGTAAATCCGGCTGAGAATAAGCTTCAAAAACTCAACGATGAAGATCGCGTAGCCGCGCTAAAAGAAAAATTCAATGAGGATGACAAGGAAGAAAGTCGAGCTTTTTTTTGGTCTTCAGTGGGACTCTTTATATCCATGGTGTTATTGGTGTTGGGGTATTATCGAAGAAAGTTTTACTAGCAACCGGCGCTTCTAATTATCACTCACGCCCTTTTCTATTTTCTCACGTCGAAAACTAAATCTCAATGTCAGCCCGATAATGATAATGGATATAATCATCCACAACACACCCCACATGACGGAACTTCCTCCTACAGACTCGGCAAGCATCACAGCATCTGTACGCAAATGCGAATTTAGAATGACAGTCCGGTAAACATCATTCACGGGGTAAAGCATGCTGGACAGGCCAATAAAACGCAGCAGATAGTCACAAATATAATTCGGCGCAAAACGCGCCAAAAGCACGGCGACTACCGCTGTCCCAAAGCTAAAAAACAAAGAAAAACTATTGCCCGAAAAATTAATTGTCAGGGCCAAAACACCAACGCCGAAAAAGGCTAAAATCCAGCGATCCCAATCCGTACGAGCCGCCAGCAAAAAAATTAGACTACCAAACAGACATGATCCGACATAGCCCGATGAGAAAATAAAGAAAAGACTGCCGCCATAGCCTGGCACGGTGCCGCTTGTATTGGCATGAACATTAAACTCCAAGACGGAACCTCCTGTCATGACAAAAGCAAAGGCATGTGACAGCTCATGTAAGAAGGTCGTAATGACTTCGAAGGGATAGGCTATTTTCGTCCCCCATGTGGCGTAAAAAAGAACGACCAATCCAACTAGGAGAGCAAATTGGCGAAAGGTCTGATTTTCAATTATTTGGTTCATCTTAAAGACTATTGTCTCATCGCCCAAAAATCTTCTCAAGTGATTTTTGAGTGCACCTAACGCAATTATAAAATGGAAAGTTAGGCTTCCCGGCGCCGCGCAACGAGCCCATTCTCGCGTGTTTCATTCCACTTGATATGTGGTCTGAATTTTGGAGTCTCTTCTGGAATACCAAATAAATACCCTTGCATCACATCTCCACCAAGTCTTTTAACAAAAGCCACTTCCTCACGCGTTTCGGTACCCTCTACGACGCATATCATGCCCATAGAGTGACCAAATTTGATTATATTTTCTAATAACATTTGGGTGCGCGGCGTTTCCATGGCCATGCTGAGTAATTCCCGATCCGTTTTTATGATATCGAACCCAAAATCAAACAGGGTCGAAAATCCTGTATTGGCTGTTCCAAAATCGTCCAAGGCAATACGAATACCTTTTTGTTGAAGATCTTTGAGTTTTGACTTTACGGATTTGAGATCATTTTTGAGCGTATGTTCTGATAATTCGAGAATGACCCGGTCCGCCGGAAAGTCTTTGGCTTTGATGATTTCTAGAATATTATTCGGGAATTGGAACGAATGGAGTTGCTCCCTCGACAAGTTGAATAATAGTGGACAATTTAGGCCAGATGACTCAATTAGATCAATAGATTTTGTAAAAGTCAGACGTGTTAATTCTTCGGTTTTTCCGAACGACACCGCATGCTTAACGAATAGCTCAGGCGGTATCGGATCGCCAGACCGCGTTTGCGCCCTCAACAGGGTTTCAACACCAAACGGCATAAATTCACCCCCGCGAATATCCACGACGATTTGCCCGAACATACGGAACTCGTCATTCTCTAAATTCCAAAACACTTCTTCTGGCAACACATGGTCGCGCTGCATCATTTCCAAATCTTCCGATGTGAATATATGGAAACTATTTCCCTTAATTTTTTTAGCTTCGTAAAGCGCATAATCAGCGCTCTTTAAAAATTCCGACGGAGAAAATTCAGAGATATCCATACGCATGAGGCCCACAGACCAGTAAATATCAAACCCTCCAGAAGCTGTATACACGGCTCCCTGTAAACCCTCTGCGACACATTTTTTGAAAGCGCTGGCATTATTATCATCTTCACCGAGGAAGAAGATCGCCATTTCATCGCCGCCCAAGCGAAACACTTGCCCCTGCGATTTAAATGCCTTTTGTAACCTCGCCGCCGTTTCTTTGATTAGCTCATCTCCGGTCTCATGTCCGTAAGTATCATTGATGCCCTTGAAACCATCCAAATCAATGATGGAGAAGGTAACGGTTTTATGCGGATATTTTGCGGCGATTTGTTCATAATATTCGTAAAATGCGCGTCGATTACCAATCCTAGTTAACTGATCCGTTCGCGCTTCGATCCTGATAGTCTCATTGGCATTCGCCATTTCATCTCGAGCACTTTTTAGCTTCTGACTATTTTGTCGTTGATAATGCGCCAAATAGAGCAATGCGGCGACCAGTAAAATAGAAACAAATATCAGGAGCTTTTGTCGATATATGACGCGGATATGCAGTGCGTCTTGCTTGGCAAGGTTATCGGCTCGTTCTTGAAGCAAGGCAGATTTTTCCTCACTATGTCGACGCATTGCTCGCGAAACTTCACCTAACTCTAATTTTTGACCAACGAGTCTCGTATGAAAATGAGATCTAAGGTCGGAAAAGGCATTGGCGTATTGCCCCTTGGCTTGGTTCAATTCCGCAAGAGCCCAATCAATATTGAGATCATATTCGTTGCTTGGTTGGATTTTTTGGATGGCATTAAGTCGCGACAGCAAGAGATTGGATTTATCAATCTGCCCATCACGCGCAAAGGCAATCATGCCATATAGGTTAAATCTCACATCAGATTGCGTGTTTTCGACCTTAAACTTTTCAGCTTGTTCGGAGCACATCAACGCATGCGGCGTTCTTACATGCTGTACAGCGGATTCGATGCATAATACATAAGCGCGAAAGATTGATGTATCTTTACCCGTCATATGTGCGATGCGTCTATTAATAGCATCAATACGCTCGGCCGCTTTCGCGTCCCCAAACTGCATGACGAGATGTGTAAAATTACTCGAGAGTATATCTCCGAAAATCAAATCATTGGTATTATAAGATAGATTAAGGGCTTCGATCGAAAGCTTAACCATCTCTTCGGGGTCATTCATTAAATGTGCCGAAAATCCTTTTAATCCATTGACCTCTTTTGCGATGAATGGATTGAGTTCATGATCTCTCAATAGTCTTTCTATCGAATGAATTGTCGAAATAACCCGGTCCGGGTTTTCAGAGTAGCCATAGAGGAATCCGGCTATAGATAGCGCGCGAATAGCCGCGTAAGGATGGGTGTCAGGATCTGAGGCGATTTCTTCTAATGCATCAATTGTTTCTCGATATGACCAAACCTCTAGCCCTGTGGTCGCGACTTCAAGCACATGAAGTGAGTCCCGATGTTCCCTAGACGTGGTTTTTTCTATTTCTTCGAGATAATAGGGCTTGAAACGATCCGTGATGTCTTGGCTGCGCACAAACATGCTATCCACGAGCAATTGATGTAGCCGATCCATTTTTTCTTGGCTGGGGGCCTTTTGAATGAGCTCTTCATATTTATCGTAGGAGTCATCGCGCATAATGAGCTGATTATCTTCGATAAATTTGACCATCGTGATGGCGTCTTCGATCCAGGACCCGCTTTGAGTTATGTTTTTGGCGGCTTTAATATCTTGTGAATAAGCCAACGGTCCACACAGTGAGGCTAAACTCACTATGGCAACACATATGCAGCGAAAGAATGCTGGAACCCGACTCATTATAGGTTTCTACGCCAATATGATTACTATATTCCCAGCATAGATGCTTAATAGAGATTTAAAAAAGGCCGCAAAAAACTAAGTCGTTTTAACGATCAAAAACGATTACCGCTCGGCATAATGCCGAACGGTATAATTTTAATTTACTGATATATTCACACGGCTCGAGCCCAAATAAGCTGGCTAAAGACGTTATATGTACGCGACGTTTAACTCGCTTTTTTCTTAAGCTGAGATAAACGCTCGGCAATTTTATCCTGGCGTTGCATTTGATCTAATTCAGCGAGGCTTTTGTAATCTTGCACAGCACCTGGTGTTACACCGACGCTACCGCCTGCCCCGCTCATAGCTCGATTAAAAGCCGCTTCGGCGCGCTCGATACGACGCTCTGTTCGTATGCTATCGCTCTCACCTGTTTCTATATCCACGCCAGTTTGAGCCCGAGCCGTTTCAAACGCATTTAGCTCTTCACGCATGCGCTCAGACCGCATCTCTAGCCCCGCCATAGCTTCTTCTAGAGCGCGCTCTTGTTCTGAAACCACCTGCTCTGATTGATTTAAATTTTCTATCTGAGCTTCAAAATCAATTTGTCTGGAAAGTGCTACCTCGGCGAGGTCCTCACGGTCCTGACTTAATGCATATTCCGCTTTTTCTGTGAGCTGATCTAGGCGCTCTTGAAACAATTTTTGCTGCCTGACGATCTGCAGGCGCTTGACTGTCATTGTGTCTCTTTCGCGCTTGACTTCATCCATTGACCTTTCGACTTCACGGATAGCTTCTTTCATGACGGTAGTACCGCCCGCTTTTTCCATTTTGTCTACGAGATCTTCGACGTTACCAGATACAATTCTTTTGACACGTGCAAAAATACTTTCAGCCATATCTATACCCCTCCTGATGAGCTAAAAAGGGGATTATATTCGACACAATTTAATATGGTATAAATGCCTCATTGCAACAATATTAACCATGCCTGTTGGTTAAAACTTTAGCCTTTCATATTAGGTTAGAGCCAAGAATGAGGGGACAAACATGTTAGCAACCATAATCTTGATACCATTGGCAGCTTTAGGGTTTTGCATTTTTTTGATGTACTCCACCCATAGCAGATTGATTGCTCTAGACGAGCGTTGCACCACATCATTTTCCGACATTGATGTCCTGTTAAAGCATCGTCACTCTTTAATTCCCGGCATATTGCAAACTGTCAGAAACTATGTGGGCCATGAGCGCGAAATTTTTAATTCCGTATTAGAAATGCATCAACTGGCCATCCGGTCCACAAGCATGTCATCTCGGCTAAAGGCAGAAAATGTCTTAAGTCAAAACGTAACTAACTTGATGAATATTGCGCAACGCGTGCCCGAGTTAAAGGCTGAGAAACATTTTGTTCATCTACGCAATGCCTTCACAGATGTTGAGAACCGCATTACCGCGTCTCGTCGGTTTTACAATAACACGGTCGAGGAGCATAATCGCACGCTCAGACAATTCCCGGGTAATATAATGGGTAACATGATGCGCTTGTCTCGACGTGAGAACTTCGATCTCGGAGTAGATCGCTATTTTATGGACGAACCCGTCTCCCTCGCCCTTTAATCTCCATCGCAATCAGCGGCGCCCACCATGTCTAGAGTCAATGGATTTTTCGGACACATACAGAAAAACCATGCCCGCTCCTTGGTCATGTTCCTTGGATTTCTTCTATCCATGCACCTTGCGATAGGGACTATTCTATCGATACCCCTTCCCCTTTGGGATCATATACCGGCCCTATTTGATAGGCCTGTCGCTTATTTTCAAACGGCAGGACTGATGGTAACTCTTGTCAGCATCTTTCTATTTGGTTTATTTTATCTCGGGCATACATTTTTTCTACGTTTGTCAATAGGGTTTGAACCCGTACATTGGCAAGTTTGCCCTCGCCTCCATAGCATAACGACCGAATTGGCCGGTATTGCAGGTATTCCAACTCCAAAGCTTGAATATATTTCCAGTCCATTTCTCAATGCGTTTGCCTGCGGGCTTTCTGTAAACTCGGCACATATCGTGGTTACTCAAGGCCTTTTGGACGCGCTTGATGATGAAGAGCTAAAGGCAGTCATCGCCCATGAAATCGCGCATATTAAAAACGGCGATATGCATATGATGGCGGTGGCTAATTCCGCAATCGGGTCCATTCAACTTATCAATTTCCTTAATCCCATGAAACTGACCTTCATGAAAGGCGTAATGGATGCCATACCCACCCCCATTCTGATACCCATATTATTTTTCATCTGGCCAATTGTTCTCATCCTAGGTCTATTGATCGTTTTCTATAGCTGTATTTTGCAGTTTGTTTCATTGCTGGCGAGCTCTACCCGATATGTGATCTCCTCCTCACGCGAATATATTGCCGACGCCGAAGCCGTCAGATTAACCCATAATCCGGCCGCCCTTGTATCGGCCTTATCAAAAATCACAGGACGCAGTCATATCGCCGAGGTCAAAGGCATCGCCGCCAACATGATGATTGACGGACCATCCACCGGTAAAAATGCTAGCCATCCTCCGATAAGAACACGCATGGATAAGCTGATCGGATTGTCCGGCAGCATGGTTTACGGGACAGGCACACGAATGGATACACGCGGTCAAAGCTTGGCACGTTTTGGCGGCAATGCGTTTGGATATTCCTCTAGCCCGACGGGCGCCAAACCAACATGCTTTAAATCCGGGTTTCGACCACAAGATATTCAAAGACCCACGACAAAAATTCGCGATTTCATCCCGAACTCACCGGACTATTCCGAAGATACGGGATATCGTGAATCCCAATATGAATCCGAATCTATTTTTGACCGTATTTCTAAGGGTAATGATGCAGAGTTTGGCGTTGATCGAACGATGCGCTGGGTTTTTATCATTCTCCTGAGTATGTTATTTTACTCAAATATGCAAAATCCAAAAAAGCGGGAAAGACTAATTAAAGTCCTAACTTTCCAGGAAGTTCAGCCATTTTCAACACCTCGTGTTAAGAGCGAGATAGAACCGAAATATGACTATATAGCCCCGACTTTAGATTTAACGTCGTCGGATCAGAAAAATAACAATCCTTCGTCGTCTACACCTAGGTTACGACTAAAATCTCAATCGACAGATTAAGTTGCAAATCGAGGCGGGTTAGCTAATCTGACCTCATGCCACCACGCTCTAACATGGAAATCCGTGAAGCGCCCGCATCATGGGTGCCCCATCGCCCGGCGCGTCCGGAAAAGGTCGAAGGCGGCGTCACCTTTAAGCTCGTCAGCGAGTTTGAGCCTAAGGGCGATCAACCCAAGGCGATCAAAGAGCTGGTCGAAGGACTAAGCGATAAAGAGCGCGATCAGGTTCTGCTCGGTGTGACGGGCTCGGGTAAAACCTTCACCATGGCCAAGATCATAGAGGCCACCCAGCGCCCTGCCCTGATCATGGCGCCCAATAAGACGCTCGCGGCCCAGTTATATGGCGAGTTTAAAAGCTTCTTTCCCGACAATGCGGTTGAGTATTTCGTCTCCTATTATGACTATTACCAACCCGAAGCCTATGTCGCGCGCACAGATACCTTCATCGAAAAAGACAGTAGCGTAAATGAGCAAATCGACCGGATGCGCCACGCCGCAACGCGGGCCATCTTAGAGCGCGATGACTGTATCATTGTCGCCTCGGTCTCCTGTATTTACGGTATCGGCTCGGTGGAAACCTATACCGCCATGACCATCGACATAGAGACGGGCACAGAGGTCAATCAACGCACCCTTATGATGCAGCTGGTCGAGCTGCAATATACGCGCAATGATCTCGCCTTCACGCGCGGGACGTTTCGGGTGCGCGGCGACACAATCGAAGTCTTCCCCGCCCACTATGACGATACGGCGTGGCGGATCGACTTCTTTGGCGATGAGGTCGACAGCATCACCGAATTTGACCCGCTTACGGGTAAAAGCGGACGTGCTCTCAAAGCCGTTCGTATCTATGCCAACAGTCACTATGTCACCCCGCGACCGACCATGCAGGCGGCGATGAAAGGCATTAAGGCCGAGCTAAATAACCGCCTGAAAGAATTTGAGAAAAACGGGCAACTTTTAGAGGCACAACGCATCGCCCAACGCACCGAATTTGATTTGGAAATGATCGCCGCCCAAGGCTTCTGTACAGGTATCGAAAATTATTCGCGCTATCTCACAGGTCGCAAACCCGGCGAGCCGCCCCCCACCTTGTTTGAATATTTACCGGAAAACGCACTCCTCTTTATGGATGAAAGCCATGTCTCAGTCACGCAAATTGGCGGCATGAGCCGGGGCGACTATAACCGTAAATTTACCCTGCAAGAGCATGGCTTCCGCCTGCCAAGCTGTATTGATAACCGCCCGCTTAAACATGAGGAATGGGAGGCGATGCGCCCGCAAACCATCCATGTCTCCGCCACGCCCGGTGACTGGGAGCTGGAGCGAACCGGCGGCGTGTTCACAGAACAAGTCATCCGCCCGACAGGTCTGCTAGACCCGCCCGTGGAAGTGCGGCCCGTGTCTCTGGACGGGGCCTCACAAGTCGATGATGTCATCGACGAGGTGCGAAAAACCACGGATAAAGGCTACCGTTCGCTGGTCACAACATTGACCAAGAAAATGGCCGAAGATCTGACAGAATATATGCATGATCAAGGCATACGCGTGCGCTATATGCACTCCGATATCGACACGCTGGAACGTATCGAGATTATCCGCGATCTGCGCCTTGGCGCCTTTGATGTGCTGATCGGGATTAACCTGCTCCGCGAAGGTCTGGACATTCCCGAATGTGCCTTTGTGGGCATTCTTGATGCCGATAAGGAAGGCTTTCTGCGCTCACGGCGCTCGCTGGTTCAGACCATTGGCCGCGCGGCGCGTAACAGTGATGCCAAAGTCGTGCTCTATGCCGATAAAGTCACTGGCAGTATGCAATATGCGATGGATGAAACGGCGCGGCGACGCAAACG
>CAZPLJ010000034.1:0-30418 GCA_964587545.1 uncultured Caulobacterales bacterium
GGACATAGGGTTCCAGGCCTTTAACATATAGCCTCTTGCCGGTTAGCGGCCTTAATCGCTTAAAAAGATAAGGCTGAAAATATGGCGCAAACCTATCGACAGCGCCAAGTAGATAATCGGCCATCACAGTGTCAAAAACTTCGCCTTTGAGCAATTCAGGATTCACCCAGTTACCTTGAATTATTCGATCGACGGGTCGTTGTTTATCTTTGATTGCATCACTCACACGCTGGGCATCAAATGGAGAGGCAGAAATCGCGGTCCAGTATTCTGTATCAAGGTCTGCCACCCAGCGAATGGACTGCACGCCAGTTCCCGCATCAAGAAAAGTCCCCCAAGGACGATCGCCCTGCACGCTTTGCATGTAGCGCAATAGTCGTGGGTGTTTTCGTTTCTTTATAGAAGACATCCCAAGCCTTTATAAAGAGGTTATGACGCGTGTAGATTCCACCGCCAAATATGTGCCGCCGCAAGCGTTAGAGCGCCAATAGCGGTCAATGTTTTTTCATGATCATGCAGAGGTTCAACAAAGGCAGCGCTGAGTAAGATAGCGACGCCCAAACAAGCTGCAATGGCTGGTAGTTTCACATTATATTGCGATCCGTTAGATTTTTGAAATGCCAAAAATGATACCGGTATAGCGAGGATAACGAGTAGGCGATGCAACCACTCTGCCTCGGCAAACACACTAAACAACGGTAAGCTACTAACCAAGACCGGTAAAAATAGACAATGTATAAGACAAAGCCCGGATAGCATGATTGTCATTGCGTCAAATTTATATGATTTAATCTGCATGGATCGCCCTTTACACTGTTAATTCAACGAATGGAAGCACGGTCCTTACGGACCGTGCTATTCTTTTTGGTAATATTAGAATCTCGACGTGACTGAGAAACGGAAGTTGCGTCCCGGCAGTGGCACCAAATCTTTGACGAATGAAGCGTGCTGACGTGCTTCCGAATTAAAGAGATTGAGAACTGATAGTTTCAAACTTACATCCTGCTCAGCTGGATATTTCCAGGTGATGAAACCGTTCACCAAAGTATAGCTTTCAGTCGGTAATTCGAATTCAGAAATCCGGTTTTGAGATGATGCATAATCAACTTCTCCCCGGAATTTAAACAGATCACTTTCCGCTTCAATACCGCCTAATAATGACAAAGGAGGAATGCGTGGAAGATCACCCGATTCAGTATCTGCGCGAACATATTCAGCCAATCCGTCTACGCTGACGTTAAAGGCACCGGCTTTCGCGACTTGGTTACCCACTTGTACCTCAAACCCCTGGAAGGAGGCATCTTCAGCGATAAAATTGAATACTTGCAAACCATCTTCTTCTTCATCCGTCCCAGACAGGAAAACAAAGTCATCATAATCCGTGTAAAACGCGTTGGCCGTTATGAAAGCTCTGTCATTTCTATAACGTAGGGAGGCTTCGACACCTGTCGCTGTCTCTTTACCCAAATTAGGATCACCGACTTCAAATTGGGCTGTTGCCAAATGTGGGCCATCAGCGAATAGCTCCACTGTCGTTGGCGCTCGCTCTGTTCGAAACAAAGTACCGCCCACGCGGACAGCATCATTAAAATGATAGTCAGCGCCGGCCGACAGACTTATCAAATCAAAGCTATTATCATCACCAGACACTATGTTCTCATGGCTCGTCGATTCAAACCTTGCCGCTCCTTCTACATGAAAAGAAGACAGATCGAATTCTTGGAAGGTGAAAGCGCCAAATTGTTGCGTATTCGTTTCAGGCACAAAGGCTTCTTCACCAATGGCTGAGAAGTCGCTGTCTCGAAATTGCAGACCATAAGCTGCACCCCAACCTGAAGTGTTAGCCTGTACGGCTTCCGCGCGGGCTTCAAAACCCTCATTGGTAAAGACTGTACCAGCCTCACCATTGCCTTCAAATTCCGTATGCTCATAGTCAGCATAACCGGCAACAAGCTCAACTTTTTCGAAGAAACCATCTAACTCAAGACCCGCATTCAGATCAAAACGGGTTTGTTCAAGATCTATGGTGACGCCGCCTTCTTCTTCTTCTTCTTCTTCTTCTTCCTCTTCTTCTTCACCTTCCTCTTCATGATGCCCGCCGGGGACCCCATAGTCAGATACGAAGTGATGGGCGGAAACGCCAAAGAAGCCGTTCTCGCCGATAAAAGAGAGACCACCGCTTAAGGATGCAGATTCCGCAAATGAGTTGTCTAGCTGACCCGTATCTGGAATTTCTTCTTCCTCTTCGCCTTCTCCGCCTTCCTCAGCGGCTTCAGCTTCTTCAGCCTCTTCGAAAATTTCGCTCTCCGCTTCACCAGGAATTTTATAATCATCGGCTTCGCGCCATGTACCATCGAGATGAAGAACGAGATTGCTTCCAATGCCATAATCAATGGAACCTGCAACTTCACGACCTAAATCCACACTTGATACACCAAAGCGAACAGCACCATCCAAGCCATCTTCCGGAACCTCTCGAGGGATGCGTCCATCAATAACATTAACCACGCCAGCTGATCCTGAAGAACCATATCGAAGTAGCGATGCCCCGCGCACAACTTCAATACGCTCGGCCTGAGCAGGTTCAGCCGCGACCGCATGGTCTGGTGAAGCAGCAGCAGCGTCAATGGTTCCAACACCGTTTGTTAAAATTCGGACTCGGTCATCGCCTTGCCCTCGAATGATGGGTCTGGATGCCCCGGCTCCAAAAAAGGTCGAGGATAGACCTGGTTCACGCTTTAGCGTTTCACCGATGGTGCTTTCCAGTCTATCTAGTAGCTCATCCCCCGTTAAAACGGAAACGCCAGTCAGCGCCTCATCGACGGAGTTTACTAAGGGAGATCCGGTCACAATAATTTCGTCACCTTGTTCCTGCGCGATGGCAGTCGTCGACAGCATAGTCGATAATAATAATGATGCCGCAATAGCGGACTTTTTGTTTAAATACGTCATGATTTATCTCAATAAAAACGGTGTAGTGTCGTACTTCCCACGAAGCACGGTGCAAATTTGTAGTTTAAAGAGAGATAGAGGGTGGGCCACGCGGTGGCGGAGCCCGGCTTTGATGAGGTAGGCTAACCCGGTTTGTGGCGACGATCTCAAAAGCCGTTCTATATGAGGTTCGAGTTGCAAGCTGATGATGGGTCGCCGTCTCATTTTTTTGAGATTCAACAGCGATAGATTCTATATCACACTCAAAACCCTCAGGCTCATTGTGATCGCCGTGATCATGATGGTGGTGGTGATGGTGATGCTGTTGCGCGCCGTCATATGGATTATCATATTCCAAGGCATGAGACATGGCGAAGCTCTGCATCCCCAAAAAGAGAAGCGAGACAAAGGTCGCAATATATCCACGCCAGTTTTTCACAGCGCGGCCTATAGATGGAATAATATTACTCGTCCAGTAATATTATTACATTTTATCTATGGTGTTTATGGAAAAACCAGATCATTCAACCGAAATTGATTGAACTAATTTACCTGTATCTTTCTTTGCAAAGAGCTTAATAACGAACCTCCGCATTCGTGGTAACGGACGTTCAAACAAAGACGCAAAAACAAAACAAAATCCAATAACGATTGCTAGAATGCTAAACTGGCGACCTATCTCCTCAACATTTCCTGGCATGACTGCTCCGAGATATTGAAGAACCGGATAGTGGACCAAATAAAGTGAAAAACTGGCACCAGCTGCCCATTTCCAAAACCGAGCCATCGGAAAACTATATCTCGCAGATTTCAATAGTAAGGCAACGCCCAAGAGATGGACCGTAAATAATCCGCCAATAATTGCGTTCCAAAGAAATTCATCGGAAAAGGCCAAGCTTTGATACAGGTCCGGTCCGAGACCGTTATAGGTTAGCCATCGTAAAAAAACAGGAATTCGGGCGGCTTGTAGCCCAATGTAAGCCATTAATGGCAATAGGATCAAAACTACCCTCATACCTTTAGACAGATTGACATTTGAATATCTTTTCAAACCGAAATAGGCCGCAACTCCGAAAAACCACGCCGGTGCGAGAAGTAATATTTTCGTTCCAAATATTAAAGCGGAGATAAACAAAAGTAAAATGCGGCGAAGGCCCTTTGTGAACATCAATATGGCGAATAATATATAATATGCCGCTTCATAACTGAGAGACCAAAATGGTCCGTTGCTTCCAAGCCTCAGCGCATTTCCAGACCAATGATTGGAAAAGGTTAGTCCTTGAAACCAGAATTTTGCCAGTTCCACAAAATTGTAAAAAGGCGTATTATCGTAAAATGGTGAATTAACGGAACGCCCCATATTATCAAACAAAACAGTGATCAACAGCGCTGGAATAGCCACCGAATAAAGGCGGGTCATGCGTGAAAAAGCAAAACGCCTTAAAGTCTTATCTTTTTCAGTCGCTGCAAAGGATATTACAAACCCTGACAATACGAAAAAGATAACAACGACATCGCTGCCGAGATTATAATCGCGAATGACTAGATAATAACCATCTGTAAATCGTACATATGCCCAATGGGATAATACAACCAAGATCGCTGCTAGAAATCTCACGCAATCCAGATAAGCAGAGAAACGCGGGTTCATCATGATTGCGCCCCCGTTGTCGCACCAACATCAATAGAGGTTTCCGGCCGCAATGTTTTTTTTGCTTCGGCAAATGGCTGAACGAGGCTATCAGCAAGTGTAGGATATGGCTGGGCTATTCTTTGTCCGTCGGCATTTGCCAAACCAAATTCAAGCTGTTCAACTTCATTTGGCACATAAAGAGTACCAAAAACCCAATCCCATATTGCAAGAACCTCACCGTAATTTTTGTTCCAATGCCGTGTCGCGATACTATGGTGGATTTGGTGCTGAGCCGGCGAAATAAATATATGCTCCAACCACCGGCCATAGCTAATCCAAATATGTGAATGGCGAAAATTTGCGTACATGGCGATGAAGACAAAGTAGAAAATATTGATACCTGCAATCTGTGCCAAGCTGATCTCTTCAACAAACAATGCCAAACATATTCCGGTCAGAACACCAATCAGAACAGCCTTAATTAATGATGAGATAAGATCATATATAGGATGCTTTCTATAGACCGTTATAGGTGTCATCACCTCTGCACTGTGATGCACGGCATGAAAGGGCCAAATGATAGGATTCTCATGATGAAGTCTGTGGACCCAGTAAACGCAAAAATCGCTCACGATAAGATATATCAGAGCTATCGAGATTAGCCCTACAACTGTTACGTCTGAACCAGAATAGCTGCCTAATATTCCAACGACGAAGGATATAATTCCTACCATCAAAACCGTCACATTCAGAACACCCGCTAACTGCAACACCCCATTGAATATGAAAAGCTTTATATCCGTCTTATGTGATGCATGTGTATAAATGTGTTTTGGAAACAGCCATGAGAGAAAAGATTGATCCGGTTTCCGCATAAGAAATATAGCGACGCCGATAATCAGCATCGTCAATAAATAAAATGGGTTTAAACGTGATTGAAAACCAAAATAGTGTTCAGCGTATTCCCGTGCAATATTTGTTAAAATTTCCATATTCACCCATTTTCTTCTTACCATTTAAGTATTTAGAAGCCGTAAATTGCTAGAGAGTCAGATAGAGCCTTGCCTTCCACATCAAATCGCTTAAATCCGCTCTAATGTCCGTTGACCAATCTAAAATAAGAAACTTCTCTATTGTCGCTCATATCGACCACGGGAAGTCTACGCTCGCCGATCGGCTTATCTCTTTTACGGGCGGCTTGTCTGATCGTGAGATGAGCGAACAGGTCCTCGACAATATGGATATTGAGCGCGAGCGCGGCATTACCATTAAAGCTCAGACAGTGCGCCTCGATTACACCGCTAAGGACGGCGAAACCTATGTCCTCAATCTCATGGATACGCCGGGTCATGTGGATTTTGCCTATGAAGTCTCCCGCAGCTTATCGGCCTGTGAAGGCTCGATCCTTGTGGTTGACGCGTCTCAAGGCGTGGAAGCACAGACACTCGCCAATGTATATCAGGCTATAGATCATGATCATGAACTGATCCCTGTTTTAAACAAGATTGACTTGCCGGCGGCCGAACCAGACCGCGTGAAAATTCAAATCGAAGATGTCATCGGCATTGACGCCTCTGATGCCATCGAATGTTCGGCCAAGACGGGCTTAGGGATAGAAGAGGTGCTTGAAGCCATTGCGACTCGCCTACCCCCACCAGAAGAAGCTGATGCCGGCGCGCCACTTAAAGCCATGCTGATTGATGCGTGGTATGATCAATATATGGGCGTGGTTGTGCTGTTCCGCGTTGTTGAAGGCACAATTAAAAAAGGCATGAAAATCCGAACCATGAGTACGGGCGCGACCTATACGGTGGACAAGCTTGGCGTGTTTAGACCCAAGCCCGAAGACCATAAGGAAATTGGTCCCGGTGAAGTTGGCTTTTTCACAGGCGCCATCAAAGAAGTGGCCGATGCCGCCGTGGGTGACACAATCACGGAAGAGCGCCGCCCAACCGATAATCCCCTGCCCGGTTTTAAACCGGCTCAGCCTGTGGTCTTTTGCGGGATATTCCCGGTTGATGCCGCTGACTTTGAAGACTTACGATCCGCTATGGGCCGTTTGCGGCTCAATGATGCGAGCTTTAGTTTTGAAATGGAAACCAGCGCGGCGCTTGGTTTTGGCTTTCGGTGCGGCTTTCTAGGTCTCTTACATCTTGAGATCATCCAAGAGCGACTAGAGCGGGAATTTGACCTTAGCCTGATCACGACGGCTCCAAGTGTGGTCTACACTATCGCGCTGAGAGAAGGCACAGCGATGCAGCTTCATAACCCAGCTGACATGCCGGACATCATGCAGATCGACCATATTCAGGAACCTTGGATCAAAGCGACCATTCTGAGCCCGGATGAATATCTCGGCGCCATTTTGAAACTTTGCCAAGACCGCCGCGGCGTGCAGACCAACCTCTCCTATGTGGGTAGCCGCGCCATGATCGAATATGAGCTGCCGCTTAATGAGGTCGTGTTTGATTTCTATGATCGCTTAAAATCCGCCACCAAAGGCTATGCGAGCTTTGACTATCAAGCCATTGGATTACGCGAAGGCGATCTTGTTAAGATGAGCATCCTTGTAAATGCGGAACCTGTCGATGCGCTCTCCATGTTGGTTCACCGCTCACGCGCAGAAAGCCGGGGCCGTGCTATGTGTGAACGCCTCAAAGACCTCATCCCGCGTCATTTGTTTAAAATCCCAATCCAAGCTGCCCTTGGCGGAAAGATTATAGCCCGCGAAACCATTGCGGCGTTGCGTAAAGACGTGACTGCCAAATGTTACGGCGGCGATGCGTCCCGTAAGAGAAAGCTATTGGACAAGCAGAAAAAGGGTAAGAAAAAGATGCGCCAGTTTGGCAAAGTCGAAATACCTCAGGAAGCTTTCATTGCAGCGCTTAAGATGGACGATAGTTGATCAACAGGTCTATTGATTAGGGCCGTTAAAATAAACAGGTCCCACATCATTACGCGCAAACGGTGTTAGATCATGCGGCGCCCCCATGTCGGTCAGCTCAGCTTTATTGCTCAGATAATATAATCCATTTAGGCCCCGCTCGACCTGCAAACTTTTGTCTTGAGTAAAGTTGATCTCTTTAAGCCCTGTCACATTTCCTACATTATTTTCAAAAGACAGGCCGGTCATATCGGTATCTATGGAAAGATTTATGTCTTGAGCTTCATTGGGCGCGGCAAAGATATTTTTGGTCAATAGGCTGCCCAGAGGCGGCCAGTCACCATCCTTGTCACTCTCAAGCCCAAAGGTGAGTGTTTCTACATCAATAAAACTATTATTCGCAATAAGTGCATTTTGAACCTGCCTATAATGCACAGGCAGCGTATCTGAGAACCCATTCATAAAGGTCAGAGCGGACCGACCTTCTTTTCCCCGCAAGCCCTCGAAATAATTGTCTCTGACGATTTGATCAAAACTGGTGAGGCGCACACCGCCTGTTCCCTTAACACCATTTCCAAAAAACATATTCCTTTCCACGAGATTATCATCGCCGTGTCGGAAAGTGATCGCACCGCCCGTTTCAACAAACATATTGTTACGAATGATATTGCCGCCAGACTTGATGGAAATATTTTCGGCTTCGCCGTTACAGCGTTCAAAATAATTATTCACAATACGCATCTCAAAGCGCTGATGGGCGACTTTTCCTGCACCTATGCGGATGGTCTCGCCCCCATTTTTACTGAGTGGGCTTCGCGGGCCGAAATAATTTTTGTCAATTATATGTTGGCCGGGACGGGTCGCATCCTCTCTTTGACTGGCGATAACCGTCGCTCCCAAACTGGTTTTATTGAGTAAGGCACTGTCCGTTAGGCGGTTTTGCAATCCACGAAAATTGATCCAATAATCTTTGTCATCTGTCCCGGGTTTACTATACCCATCAATCAATATGTTATTAAGCTCAGATAATGCTGTGGCCTTAAATTTCGGGCTTCGCATATCAATCACATAACGTCCCGGCGCATATCCATTTTTGAAAACAAGGCCTGACACGTCTAGGAAAATGCCGCCCATGCGTAAATTGGATTGCCCCGTCAGAACGACGCCGCCTGGCGTTTCAGCCCGCAATGTCAGTTTAGCGTCTTTTTTACCTTTACCTTCAAAAATGATTTGAAAATCTTCCCACTCCCCATCTTTAAGAACGATCGCATCACCCGGTTTTATTTTCTTGAGAGCTTTTTGATAGTCTTTTTGGCTGTCTACCAAATAGTCTTTCGCCGCAGCGGGCATGGACATAAATGAAAATATTAGCGCCGTTAGCAATGAGGATTTTAAGCATTGAAAATCATCCCAAGGAGATGATTTTCTCACATATTTATGGTCTGATTTTTCAAGAAAACTCATAAGCCAAGAATAATTGAGAGCAATCAATTCTGTCAAACTGAATAATCAACATGACTCACACATTATGAATTATATATGCCACTTTAATTCAACTAAAAGTCCGTTGACCCAAATTAATATATAGGCAAAAATACCTACACAATATGAGGCTCATAGGTAGGGACGCGAAAATTCATTATTCAAGACATTTCTATATTGACATAAGCTCAATGAATTACTTATCGGGGCCGCTCGATATTCCTATTCCTAATTTACAAATAACGGTTTTGCTCAGATGAAAGAAACTATCCTTTCAGAACACGATAATCGTCTCGATGTCTTACGCAGTTACAAGGTTTTGGACAGCGGAAAAGAGAAGGTCTATGATGATATTGCCCGGCTTACCGCCGAACTGTGTGACGCCCCTATATGTTTGATCAGCCTCGTCGAAGAAGATCGACAATGGTTTAAAGCTGAAGTTGGCCTCGGCTTAAGCGAAACTAAAATCGAACAATCCATATGCGTTAATGCAATTGCCCAAGATGCCTATCTGGAAATCGAGGATACCCAACTTAACGAGCTGACAAAACGTAACGAATTGTGTCAAGGCGAGCGGGCTATTCGCTTTTATGCCGGTGCCATATTAAGGACCATGAATGGATGGCCACTCGGAACGCTTTGCGTGTTGGACTTCAAACCTCGTCGCCTGACATCACTTCAAAAACGCGTTCTAGAAGTCAACGCGAATTCATTAACACGGCAATTAGAACTAACCCGGGCTCTCATCGAGAAGGTACAAGGTGCTGACTTTAATAAGGCAGCTATTCATGTTCCCGCTATTTCGGACAAATTAAAATCCGATATTGAAAATCGGTTCGCAAAGCTTACGCGCCGTGAAAAGGAAGTAATGAGTTTAATAACAGGGCACTCTGGCAATCTTACCAGTAAGGAAATCGCAATTAAACTTGATATTAGTCATAGGACAGTTGACCATCACAGATCAAAAATATTGTCTAAAATGAAAGTCGATTCCGTCGCTGAACTAATTTGCATTACGTTGACATCCGGCATAGCATCAAATATGAACGTAACATAAATTAGGCAACACTGCCTAGGTAACACTACCGATTTACTTATGTGTTCGGTTGATCTACTAAGATTTTAACGGTTCGGATGAACTGTAAAAAAAATACATTGGAAACATTGCGCCCCGTTTTCCAGTGTTAGAGCCTGATGTAGCAATACATCAGGCTCGTTTGTTTTTGAGATAAGATTTTTGATTTAGCCAAGCATGGCCTCAAGTATTGCGGCGCTAAGGCCGCAACTTGTATCAACTAGCGTGAATAAAATTCCACGACGAGGTTTGGTTCCATAGTCACGGCGTAAGGCACTTCATCAAAGCTAGGGACGCGAGTGAACTTGGCCTTCATCGCTTTAGGGTCCAAATCAATATATTCTGGAACTTCACGCTCGGCGCTTTCCAACGCTTCGAGCACTAACGCCATAGTGCGGGATTTTTCACGCACTTCAACGACATCACCCTCTTTCACACGATAAGACGGAATATTGACTTTTTTGCCGTTCACCATGACATGTCCATGATTGACAAATTGCCGGGCCGCAAAAACCGTCGGTACAAATTTTGCGCGGTAAACAACGGCATCAAGACGCTGCTCTAGCAAACCGATAAGGTTTTCAGAGGCGTCACCCTTAAGACGGGTCGCTTCTTTATAGGTCCGGCGGAATTGTTTCTCTGTAATATTACCGTAATAACCTTTCAGCTTTTGCTTAGCGCGTAGCTGCGTACCAAAATCGGAAAGCTTACCACGACGGTTCGCACCATGCTGTCCCGGAGGATATGGGCGCTTGTTAACCGGGGACTTTGGACGACCCCAAATATTTTCGCCCATACGGCGATCGATTTTATATTTAACTGAAGAACGCTTAGACATGCGTATATACTCTCTGTTGACATGGGCCGGCTCGCCGAGCCTATCTCGGCAGCGATTTCAACGGCGGCTCCATACCATCCCGTTATGAATGGGCGGCTTTTAAATCCAAGCCGCTTAATGTCAAGGCTTACTTGTCTTTACAGTCTTTACCTTCACATTCAGCATCCGACATATAAGGCTCCCAATCTATCTCATAGCTTGGTAATTCAGTGTCACGATCCCCGTCTTTCAAATAGGTATCCATCCAGCGGTGCAGACGCACCGCATAATCTAACTTCGCAGCGGCTTTTCGATTTCCATGCCCCTCACCCGGATAAAACACGAGGCGCACAGGCGTATCTGTGCGAACTTTAACAGCCCGATAATATTCCATGCTCTGACCGGGATGAACGCGCGTATCTTCTTCTCCGTGCATGATAAGCGTCGGTGTTGTGGTCTTGCCCGCATGAAAAATCGGGGAGCGTTCTAATAGCTCTTGCCAGTGCCCATTATTATCATCCCAGGGCCATTTGCGAGAGTGAACCAAATACATCTCATTAGGAATATCGGAGGTCCCGAATTTACTGATCTGATTAGAGATTCCTACAAAGGCGACAGACGCGGCAAAATGTTCCGTTAAGGCGGACGCGCCCCACATAGAGGCATAGCCCCCATAAGACCCGCCAGTAATACCAACTTTATCCTCATGAGCGATTCCAGCTTTTACAAGAGCTTTTTTAGCCGCCACCAAATCATTAAACTCTTTACCGGCATAGTCATTTTGATGCTCCATAGAATACGCCACGCCCCGCCCTGTCGAGCCCCGATAATTCGGGTGATAAACGGCATAGCCTTGCCCGGCTGCAATCTGCCCCGGTAGAGAATATCGGGTAAGCCATCCATCGCTGACATGGCTTTCCGGACCACCATGCACATAAATGATTGTTGGCCAGCCCCCCCTTGGCGCCCTACCCTTGGGCGTAATCAAAACACCGCTAATCTCGCGATTTAAACCTGCGGTATATGTAAATGTTGATTGCGTCCCCATATCCACATTTTCAAGCCAGCTATTGTGATTTGAAAGTTTTTGGACCTCATCGGAGGTCTCCAAATTTAGCAGAAAGGCCTCGCGTGGATGTGTGGCACTATCAGCCGCAAATGCTATCTTTCCATTGGCGATTGCGATCTGATGAATGACCAAGTCTTCATCAATTTCTATATCTGTAATCTCTTCGCCCGACTCGTCATACAAAACTAGAAAGCTTTCTTCCCGACGATCAGCCAGCGTTAGTATGTCTCCATCAACCCATTCCACATCACCAATATGCTGTTTTGCACTGGATGTTAGCTTATTGATTTCTCCTGTCTTACTATCGGCCACCATCAAAACACCCGCACCCGGATCATGAAGGGTACGCCCACCAAACATCGCAATCTTTGACCCGTTGGGCGACAGTTCAAATCCGGCCAATTTTCCTGGCATATCAACTTGGCCTATGACGTCCCCTGATGTGGAAATAACAGTAATATCCTGCAACATAAGACTATCATCGACGGCCGTTGTTGGCGTGCTCGACAAAGCCAATGTCGAGTCGTCGTCTGAAAGATCAAAGCTTAAGACATGTTCATCTTCATAGACTGCCTCGGCTTCACCGTCTGACAGGTTAACCGAGTAAAGTTTTGAGAAGGCCGAACCCTCTTCGAATATCCGGGCGTTAAAGCCCTTTTCCTTCATTTTATCTTTGTCTTTTTTGGGTTTAGAGATGAAAAACAGCGATGTCTCATCTGCAGTTAAGGCATAGTCACCAATAGAACTCTCAAAGCCGTAAACCTTCTCGGCTTCCCCCCCCGAGAGTGAAATTTTGTAAAGTGAATTATTCTTATCATCGCCGCGCTTTGAAATAAAATAAACCGCATCACCCTTGGGTCCAAATGTGATCCGAGAGATCGATTTTTTTCCGCCAACAAACAAGCGCGGCTCTGCTCCGTCCAGTGAGAGGAATAATCGTGACGTTGCACCGCCATTTTTTTCACCCTCTAACACGGCTGGCATTTTTGACACCGTATAAGCAACATTTTTCCCGTCTGGAGAGATGGTAACGGCTCCAACGGTTTCCAGCTTTTGCAGATCTGCAATCGTCATTGGACTTGCGGCGGCCGTTATCCCTAACCCCAAGGACACCAAACAAGATGTGACTGACAGCTTTAAAAGTTTTTTGATTGAGCGCATTATTTTCTCCCCAATAATTATATTAGTTCAGTACAACTGCCCCAAGACTAGTTCGGTACAATTGCGTCAGACTACAAGATAAGTGATTTTAGTTAAAGCCTTACCCCTCTTAGGCGATTTTTTGTTATTTTTTTCGGTCTATTATTTGGCTTCAGCACAATAATAGTCATTATGTCATTTAATGCTTGACATATAAGTGTCACTATGTCATTTAACGCTCTGTAAGGAGCATATAATGCCAGTTAGATTATTAGACAAAACCGATTCCGAGCTAAGCGTCGAGTTTCTCACCTTCTCTGGAGGCGAAAGACATATCCAACTTGGAAAGTTTGGCGAAGCCGAGCATTTCATTATCCGCGCCGACCTAAGAACAGCGCAGGATGTCTTTGATTTGCTATTGTTAGCCGATGCCCTCAACGCTGAGTATGACGCGCCTCAGCTTTATATTGAAATTCCTTATCTGCCTTATGCACGGCAAGACCGCGTATGTGCGCCCGGGCAGGCTTTTTCTTTAAATGTATTTGCGCGTATGTTGGCACAAATCGACAATGTAGCCGAGTTAGTCATTTGGGATTGCCACAGTCCTGTCGGCGTCGAACTAACCGGTGCCAAAAATATACCCGCTCAGGATATCATAAAGAGCAATACAGAATTAATGGGTCTTCTTAATGGACTGGATGCTGTGATAATCTGTCCGGACAAAGGGGCTGTTAAACGCACCGAAGCCATTGCGACGTCTTTAGGCGTTACTGAACCACTACCTGTTGTTTATTGTGAAAAGCTTCGTGATCCGGCCACTGGCCATATATTGCGCACGGAGGTCAAAGCCGATGATTTGAGCGGTAAAACGGCCATAATTACTGACGATATTTGCGACGGTGGTTTTACCTTCATCAAGATCGCAGAAATCCTGAAAGAAAAGAATGTCGAGCAAGTCATCTTATTCGTGACACACGGAATTCTATCTAAGGGATTAGATGTTTTTGATGGTCTGATTGACCGCGTCTTTACCACGACAAGTTTCCCGCATGAGCCCGATACGAGATTGACCGTGATCCCTTATGCTTATCCGTTTCAACCTGCATAGCCAAGGAGATAGCTATGAGACTTAATCCACTAACAGCCATTGATTTCTATAAGGCCGATCACAGACGCCAATATCCGGACGGCACAGAATATGTCTATTCTAACCTGACTCCCCGGTCTTCTAAGTTAGCGCCTGTTATCCAAGGCTATGATGATCGCGTGGTGTTCTTTGGTCTCCAGGGTTTCATCAAACATTTTTTGATCGAGACTTGGAACGAAGAATTTTTCAAGAAACCTAAAAACGAGGTCGTTGCGGAGTATAAACGACGCATGGATACGTCTTTAGGCAAAGACGCGATCCCGACCGATCATATCGAAGACCTACATGATCTTGGCTATCTTCCCATCAAGATTAAGGCGCTTCCTGAAGGAAGCCGGGTCAATATTCGTGTGCCCATGCTCACGATGGTAAATACCAAGCCTGAATTTTTCTGGCTGACTAATTATCTGGAGACCAGCTTAAGCGCAGGTCTCTGGAAATCATGCGCGACCGCAACCATTGCCTATGAGTATAAAAAGCTCTTACGTGAGGCGGCCATTAATACTGGCGTTGATGTAGACAGCATCGCTGTTCAGGCTCATGACTTTAGTTTCCGTGGTATGAGCGGCATACATGACGCGGTGCAGCATGGTTCTGGTCACCTCACAAGCTTCATCGGAACCGATACGGTCGCCGCGATTGATTATCTTGAAGATTATTACAATGCCGAAGGTGTCGTGGGTGTGTCTGTTCCGGCCACAGAACATAGCGTGATGTGCATGGGAACCAAAGATGATGAAATCGAAACATTCCGTCGTCTTATCGAAGACCTCTACCCCACTGGAATAGTCAGCATTGTGTCTGACACATGGGATTTTTGGCAAGTCATCACCGAGTTTACAGCTAAATTAAAAGATAAAATTCTGGCACGTGAACCTAATGATCTTGGTTTAGGGAAAGTCGTCTTTCGTCCCGATAGTGGAGACCCCGTGAAGATCATTTGCGGTGACCCCGATGCGCCTGCTGGTACACCCGCCGATAAAGGCGCAGTACAATGTTTGTGGGATATCTTTGGCGGCAGTGAGACAGACAAAGGGTATAAGGTTCTGCACGAAAGAGTTGGCCTTATCTATGGCGACTCTATCACGCTTGAGCGCGCGGACCGTATCCTCAAGGGCCTCGCGGCCAAAGGTTTTGCTTCTAGCAATATTGTGTTGGGCGTGGGGAGCTATACCTATCAATATATGACTCGTGATAGCTTTGGTTTTGCCGTCAAGGCCACATGGGGTCAGGTCAACGGCGAAGGTCGCAATATCTTTAAAGACCCTATCACAGATAGCGGTTTGAAAAAATCCGCCAAAGGTCTGTTGCGTGTCGAAAAAGTAGATGATGGTTATGCCTTATTTGATGAACAAACTCACGAGCAAGAACAAGCTGGTGAGCTCAAGCTGGTCTTCGAAGATAGTAAGCTAATTTTGGACGACAGTCTCGATGCCATCCGCGCTAGGTTAGCATAAGGAAGAAATATGAAACGCCAAAATTCATATAGTATAAAATGGTTGATTGATTTTATGGCCTCTGGTCAAAGCCCCGAATTTATATTTTTCTGGGGTCATCGAGCGAAACAAAACAATGTAACGAAAGCATGCTTTAGTCAGTGGTGGCCATCAAACTTTACCGTTGGTCGTCATAGCTTCGCGACGGCTGAACATTGGATGATGGCCCAGAAAGCCAAGCTTTTTGGGGATCAGGACATGATTGCCAAAATCCTTGAAACGCCTGATCCTGGCCGAGCAAAAGGCCTTGGCCGCAAAGTCAAAAATTTCGACCCAAAGTTATGGGACAGTAAGAAATTTGAGATTGTCGTAGAAGGTAACCTCCACAAATTTCAGCAGAATTCTGATCTCAAAGACTTCCTTCTGGCGACAGACGGAAAAATCTTGGTCGAGGCCAGCCCGGTAGATCGGATTTGGGGAATTGGATTAGCACAAGATCATGAAGATGTCGCCAATCCTGAAAAATGGCGAGGGCCAAATCTTCTGGGGTTTGCTCTCATGGTCGTCCGCGACACGTTAAAAGATGCAAAAAGATAAATAGGCCGGACTTGATCGGACTTATGATGAAACTCACGAAGCATAGCTCACACATTCATACCATTGATAATTTTATAGATGCCAAACGCTGCGATGAAATGATAGAATGGAGTGAACAAAAAGGGTATCAGAAAGCGTCAGTCACGACACCCTCTGGTCCCCGTATGATGAGTGGTGCGCGAAATAATGACCGCCTGATTTTTGATTATAAACCCCTGGCAGAGGAACTTTTTTCAACCTTGAAGGTTTTCCTGCCAAACGTGGATGGTTTATCCCCGATAGAGCTCAATGAGCGTTTTCGGTTTTACAGATATGGTATCGATCAGCGCTTTAAACGTCATAGAGATGGCCGGGTTAATATTCGCGGGCAAGAAAGTCGTCTGACATTTATGATTTATCTCAATGAAGGTTTTTCAGGCGGTCAAACCCGTTTCGATGAAATCACCATTACACCGAGAAAAGGCATGGCCCTGCTTTTCACACATGAGCTTAAACATGAGAGCCTGAACATAACTAAGGGTTTAAAATACGTGCTGAGATCTGATGTATTCTATGACAAATCTATGAGGATTTAAAATGCAGGAAATTAAAAACATATTTGACAAATTAAAAGCGGCGACAACTATGTCACTCGATATGTCCTTGGGCGATGTGCACGCCAAAGGATTATTCTCTTTGGTTGTCCACGGACATGAGGCTGGGCGGTTAACGCGAGCCTATCTCGCCGGCCGTAGAGTTAAGCCTTTTGATGCTCAGTTTCATTCACATACCTATGATTTGAAAATAACTGTGATACAAGGACGCGTCATCCATCATGTTGCCAAGACATTGAACGCACCGGAACAAGGTGCGCTCAAAATACCCGCCTATAAATATAAAAGCCGACTGAACGGCGGGGATGGAGCTTTTCGTTACTCTCATGATCAATTCGTATCGATGGAAGAATATGTAATCCCACCTGCTGCAACGATATATTTAAGCCATCAGGATATTCATACAGTGTCCTGTTCTAAAGGTGCGATCTGGGTTGTTGAAGAACTAGGCTTTAAGGCCAAAGATACGCTTCTGTTGGGCTCTCCTTTTTGCGTGGATGATCTCTACAGAAAACCGGAGCAGTTTGAAGTTAATAACAATTATCAGCGAATGAGACGAGCCACACAAAAGCTTATGAACGAGCACGCTTTGTGTGCCGCCTAATAGGTTTGTAATAATATTTGAAAGTGGTTGTTGATGACGGATGATGAATTTCTAAAATCCTATAGTGCCAAAGATTATGATGCTCCGCTCTGTTCGGTAGATATATGTGTATTTGCCGTCGAAGATGATGAGCTAAAAGTCTTACTTGTTAAACGTTCCGCCCCGCCGTTTAAGGATCGTTGGGCGCTCCCAGGAGGATTTAACAATCTAAACAAAGATAAATCGATTGAAGACACGGCGTTTCGAAAACTCTTTGAAAAAACCGGAGTTCGGTCCCCCTATCTGGAACAAGTGAAAACCATCGGAAACTCAAAGCGTGACCCAAGAGGTTGGTCGGTCACGGTATTATATTTTGCCTTGATCGATTTTACATCGTTACCAAAGACAGGAAATATTGATCCCCAAGAGATGACGGAATGGATATCCGTTACGGATGCTATTGACCAGCAAATGGCCTTCGATCACGAAGGTCTCCTTAAACATGCCATTAACCGCTTAAGAGCCAAAACACGATATGCAGCTCTCCCAATGGGTCTTATGCCCGAAGAATTTACGCTCACCGAATTACAGAATATGTTTGAGCTTATCCTTGGCTTACCGCTTCCCAAAAAATCATTCCGGCGACGCCTTGAAGCCTCAGGCTTGCTTGAAGAAACGGGCGAAATGCGTCCAACGGCGCGTCGCCCAGCCGCAATTTATCGGCGTTCCGAGAGCTATACCGACGATCATATTTTCCCCGGGTTACTGGATGTTCAACCTCAACTAATTTGATGTCAGCAATCGTTTACATAGATATGGACGGCGTGCTCTGTGACTTTGAAGGCGCATATTATCGCGATTTGGCGGCTTACCCGGAGATTGAGTTTCCGCAGAGCCGCAAAGGGTTTTACGAAAACCTGACCCCGATAGATGGCTCGCAAGACGCCATGCAATATCTTTTGGAAGCTAAAGAGATCGAACCCTATATTCTCACAGCCCCTTCGATTTATAACCCACTAAGCTATACCGAAAAACGTTTGTGGGTCGAAAACTATCTTGGATTTGATTGGGTCGAGCGGCTTATCATATCTCCGGATAAGTCACTCCTACGTGGCGAGGTGCTAATTGACGATCATGATTTAGGGCGCGGACAGGATAAATTTCAAGGACAACTCATAAAGTTTGGATCGCCGGATTATCCAGACTGGTCGCGCGTCATCAATGAGCTCAACAGATTGCAATTTCTCAAATCGAAGAAGTAAGATATGGAAAAAAATTATAGTATTATTCTCAGCCAAGAGACGTTTGAGAAAATAGGCGACTATGCATCCTTTTTAAAGGAGGGTGGGAAATGTGGCACAAACCTATCTCTAATACTGTCAAATAAGGAGCGCGATAATTTAACGCCAAAAAGCCTATTGGCGGCTTTACTGAATACAAAATACCCTCAGATCTTTGCTGAATCTGCGGTCGTCGGCGATGGAACAGATTGGACGCTCACCGAACTTGGTTTGTTAGGGGATATTAGTATTGGGATGACTGTGACCATTTTTGACAATGGAGCTCATCAAAACCCGCCTATTCATGAAACGCCATTTAAGGGCCACCTCGTTTATACCCCCGGAGCTCTTCTTAGAAACGATCAAGGCTATACGCCTGCAGACTGGCAAGAAGTCACGCAAAATGGGGAATATAACAAAGAGAAATATTATGGGCTCTATGAACGTCGCCTTTTACCTGCTTTTCACTATATAAACACCAAAGCACTAGACAGAGGTCGCCCCGCTTTTATTACTATTCCCGGTATCGGATGCGGGCAGTTTGCTGGTCCTTTCAGAGGACAGATGGGACATTTGCTTAAGGCAGCCTTATTTCGTTTTATCGATGATCACGGCCAATCATTTCCCGGTATCAAAGCGGTTTATTATGACCCCTATAGTGAATGTACAAATGAAACCGACCGTATAAATAATATCCACTTTATTGTCAGACCCTTACTCGATGATAATGAAGGGAAAAGCCAATTATGTAAGCCCGATGAACTCGGAAAAAATTTGGGCGACTTTACGGACTGCGAACTTTACAGTTTCGTCGCTTGGGATCATGTTTCCTGGCCTGGAAATGATTATTATCTGGGCGCTCGCATGACTGATGATGGGGTCAAGGCGGCGGCGACCGATACCATGTTTATGATGACCGGCATAAAGGGGCATTATTCCAAAGATCAAAAAAAATACGTTCCGCCTCCAGATTATACCAATTGGAACAAGGTCGTATATCAAAATCAAATCTCATTACGCGTTGCGGATAATGTGTTGGTTTATTGATCAAGAAATAACGTCGCATCAGCTTTTCTAATGCCGCTTCTCTAATTGGTTGTTTAAGTCAAGTTCCTAGTTTCCTTTGATCGATGGCTCTGTCTGTTCCCGGGTCACGCTTCTCTTCGCAGTCGACTGATCAGTGATAGGCGCTGCATGCATGTTTCGGATCGGTGGTGGAGCGCCTCGCTAAGGGTCGTGCTCATAAAAGGCACAGCGGACATTATCGGCGTCATCCACAAACACCTCGTCCAGGTCAGGACGAACCGTTGGTTTTATGATGTGAGGTTAGCGTCTCATTTAGCAACCTCCACATCTGACCAACGATAAGGTGTGCCGTCGATCCACATACGGTGCAGGATAACGGCTAACTTTCTGGCAACAGCAACTGTGCCGCGTTTGCGGCCACGTCGTTTGACGAGCCGTAGCCCCCATGACTTGAGCGGCGACATTTGTTTGGTTCGGGTGAGTAAGGAGTTTGCAGCTGTGTAAAGGGCAGCTCTCATCTCTGTATCGCCTGCGCGTGATATGCGCCCGGGGTTATCCATCTCACCAGATTGAAAGCGCCTTGGCGTCAGCCCAAAGTGAGCGGCCACTGTACGCGATGAGTTAAAACGCGCAGGGTCATCAACAGCGGCTTTAAAATGAAGGGCTGTCATCGCGCCGACGCCAGGTGTCGTCATAAGCAGATTGCACACGGGATCTTGCGCTGCGACACGCTTTACCCGTTTATCCATCTCTCGGTAGTGAGCATATAACGCGCCTCTAGCTTCCAGCATTGGAGTTAACGCGAATGCCAGACCCTCATCAGCCTCAATGATAGGCCGCACAGTGTCGTCAAAGCGGTGATGTGCAAGCGTTGATGGCAGTCGGATGCCGAAGGTCTTGAAAAGACCGCGTATCTCATTCTCCAGATCAACACACTTGCGAAGTACGGCTTTACGGCTGGAAAGCATCGCCCTGATATAATGGCTCTCGCGGCTCTTCATATGTACAGGCTGATACCAGCCAGAACGCACGACTTGTGCAATGCCGCGCGCATCGTTCTTATCCGTCTTGTTACGCATAGCTGAAAGGGCGGCGCTGACTTGGCGGGCTTCCATGCACACGACGTCATAGCCGAGGGCCTGTAATCCGTGAAACAGCATCTGACTCATGACGCCAGCCTCGAAGCCTAGCTTTGTGATTGGTTTATCGAACTGACGAAGATATCCATCAATCGCCTCGACTTCACAGTCCAAGGCTCGCTCCATGACGATATCACCGTCAGCATCCACAACACACAACGCCACAGACCGCAGCGATACATCTAGTCCTACAAAATAACTCATTTTTATCTCCCATAGTTACAGATCAACATCTGTAGACTATCAGGAACTCGACTGCGTAATCAGTCCGTCCAATTACGCATGCTAGGGGGCAGAAGCGGACATTAAGCAATATCGCCCCAGCTCAGTCCAAACTTTGCGAGAAACTTTTTGAGGCGGTCAGCATCATTTGTG
Source organism: uncultured Caulobacterales bacterium (assembly GCA_964587545.1). Lineage (GTDB taxonomy): Bacteria > Pseudomonadota > Alphaproteobacteria > Caulobacterales > Maricaulaceae > JACOMS01. The sequence continues at coordinate 21,208 of CAZPLJ010000034.1, forward strand.
GATTTTCGTGCCTGTCTTGAGACCGAATAGAGCTTTCGGCCAGCATCACTTAAATTATCAGATCGGCGACGCGCACCAATATAGACATTATCCAGCGGTTTCTAGATGTGGATATTAACTTCACTCAGACCGGACGTAAATGTTAGACAATAGAAGTTACAAATTAGACAACTAATTATGTACCTTCGGGTTGTGTTATCACAACTTAGTATTATCCAAACAATTCTAGAAAAACCGTTGTGAGTCAGTCACTTTACGGAGCCTAACTTGTGATAATACTTGGTGGTGCCGGATATTGAGCGGTCTTCTTTCTACCAAAAGACCTAAAATTCGATGCAAAAAGTGCTGCTTTACGAGTAGGTATTTTTTTGAAAAACTGCCTCTCAAGATAATGTTGAATATTTACAATCGAGGGAGGCAGGGACTTATTGAGTGATGTCGTTCCAGCTCAACCCAAATTTTGCCAAATACTTTTTTAGTCGATCAGCGTCATTCTTGGATTTTCGCGCTTCTCTCGATACTGAATATAGTTTTCGGCCAGCATTGCTCAGATTATCAGATTGGCGGCACGTAGAAATTACATTCGCAAGACCGGGGCGATCAAATGGGTCAATTTTAGAAAGTTGGCTTTGAGTAAGTGCGGACAGTAATATTTCTTCTTCCGGATCATTAGCGCTCAATCGCCAACCTTTCTTGAGCCGTTCTATTTCCCGCTCAACACTTGAGAGCTGAATTCTTGACCCTTCTGAAAATGTGCAAAGACGCGTGACTGAAGCAGCAAGGTCGCGAAAATTTGCGTTCCATTTGGCTTCTGATGACAGAGCATATTTAAGGTATGCGTCTCGCGCTTCTTTGTTGAAGGTCATTTTGCGATTATTGCGCGAGCTAAATTTAGTCAGCTCGAAACTCAGGTTTGGCTCAATATCTTCGCGGCGGTCTTTGAGACCCGGTAGGGTGTAGCTCCACATATCGATGCGCGCGAGAAGGTCTTCACGGAATTTACCATCAGCAACTAGTTGGGTAAGGTCAGTCGTGGTGCCTGCAATGAGTTGAAAGTTACTTTTGACTTCTTGATCGCCGCCAACAGGGTAGAAGCTCTGGTCTTCAAGCGCTCTTAATATCATCGCCTGCTCGTCTAACCCGAGTGCCTCTATCTCATCCAAAAATATAAGGCCTTTATTAGCTGTGCGAAGTAGGCCAGCCCTGTCTTTGATAGCGCCAGCATAAGCACCGCGCTTATGGCCAAACAAAGTCGACATCGCGGTATCGCCGCGAAGGGTAGCGCAGTTGATTTCAACAAAGTCACCTTCCATTTGATGACGACGCTTTTTGAGCTCAAAAATACGTCGGGCCAAATGAGACTTACCTGCACCAGTTGGGCCGGAAATCAGAACGGGGTTTGTTGTCCTAATGGTTACCTGCTCGATTTCGTCAATCATGACGTTAAATGCAGCATTGCGTGTCGGGATCCCTGATTTGAGGAAAGATGTGTCATTCTCTCGCTCAGTTTCAAACCGATCTGCGAGGCGGTCATATTTAGAGAGGTCTAGGTCAATGACCGATACTTTGCCTGCGCCGCCTTGGTCTTTTCTGCGCGGCGGGGAGAGCTGTAATATCTTTCCTGGCAAATATCTGGATTCATTGAGCAGGAAGAGGCAAATTTGTGCGACATGCGTACCTGTTGTAATGTGAAGAAGGTAATCCTCCTTCTCAGTATCAAAACGGTATAGGTCCGTAAAATCGAAAAGCGCCTCATAGACTTCTTCGAGGTCCCAAGGGTTATGGATTTCCATTTCATTGATAACGACAACCGTTTCTGGCGACACTATCTCGATATCATCCGCAACTTGCTGGGCTATTGTCATATATTTGGGGTCAACTAGTAGCTCAAACCTATGAATGATGAGGTCATCTTGTCTGCAGAGCGCGACTGTCGGCCGCCAGCGTTCCCACCGGGCCGTTCCTTTGCCGTTATCAAGGTTGATTCCGAGGAATCCTATCGCAACATTCTGCTTCATGGTTATTCAATAATATAAATTATTATAAAAATATATAAAATAATTCTATATATCGAGTGTAATTGTATCGATTTTAAGTTCAAAAATTAGAAAATATATAACAAAAACAATGGGTTGTTATTTTTCTTCAAAAAACCATTTTTCATCAAGCTTAGTCGTCTGCAGTTTCATCAGTGTTGAAAGACGGAAAATGACGCGAACAAATAGGTGTTCGCCTTCAACGGCAAAAACAAGGGCTGCCCTGTTAATTGGGACAGGGCAGCCTGAATGAAGAATGGAGATTATAAAATGGCGAACAAATCTATGTTTGCATCAGTGCGAGGAAAGTTACTCCCAGCGGCGTCAGTCTTGAACGCTGCGGGCGGAAAAGCTTTTGACCTAAGCCCGCGTCAGAAATTGGCGCAGCTTGCAGTTACTGGCTGTCTTAACGGAACATTCTATGCGTCTGCGCAAGATCAGCTTTCTGAAGTCTTGGAATTGACGAAGTCTCTAGAGCCTGAATTTATTGCTAAAACAGCTATCTATGCTCGTAAGAGCGGCTTTATGAAAGATATGCCAGCCTTGTTGCTCGCATGTTTGACAGTGCCTAACGGTAAGGGCGAAATGCGCTCTGATCTCGTTGCGCCTGTTTTTCACGAAGTCATTGATAACGGTAAGATGCTCCGAAACTTCGTCCAAATCATGCGCTCCGGCGTAGTTGGACGTAAGTCTCTTGGTACAGCGCCTAAGCGTTTGGTTCAGAACTGGCTTTTAAAGGCGAGTGACCGCGATTTGATTAAAGCTTGTGTCGGTATTGATCCGTCATTGGCTGACGTTATCAAGATGGTTCACCCTAAGCCTTTGACGAAGGACCGCGAAGCTTTGTTTGCTTACTTAATTGGACGCGAGCACGACTTTTCGAAATTGCCGCAATCTATCAAAGACTTTGAAGTCTTTAAGGAGCGCGGCGGTAAGATTGTTCCTGATGTTCCGTTTCAGATGCTGACAGCATTGAAGCTGAACTCAGATCACTGGACTCAGATTTCTGAGCGAGGTGGATGGCATATGGTTCGCATGAACTTGAATACATTTGCCCGTCACGGTGTTTTCAAACGCCGCAAAGCCGTTAAGGCGATTGCGAAGCGTTTGAGCGATGTTGACGCTATCCGCCGGGCTAAAGTGTTCCCATATCAGATCATGGCCACCTATATGGCGTCTCAGAAGTCTGATCTGCCGAGCGAAATCGTAGAGGCTTTGAAAGAAGCGCTTGAGATTTCACTGGAAAACGTTCCGAGCTTTGGCGGCAATGTCGTTGTTTGCCCGGATGTCTCCGGCTCTATGAGCTGGTCAGTTTCTGGTTACCGCAAAGGCGCAACGTCAGCAGTTCGCTGTATTGATGTTGCAGGTTTGATGGCGTCAGTTGTCTTGCGCAATAGCGAAACAGCCAAAGTGCTGCCTTTCGAGGTTTGCGTGACGGATGTGAAGCTTAGCGCAAAAGACGATGTTCTAACTAATGCCGCAAAGCTTTCAGCTATTGGCGGCGGCGGAACGAATTGTAGCGCGCCTTTGGTTCACTTGAATCGTCGCCGTGCCAAAGTCGATTTGCTGATCATCGTATCAGACAATGAAAGCTGGGCCGGAAGACAAGGCGGTCGTTCGACAGCTCTGATGCGAGAATGGGAACGGCTTAAGGCTCGTAACCCAAAGGCGCAGATGATCTGTATCGACATCGTACCGAACACAACAACTCAGGCTGTAAGCCGAAATGATATCTTGAACATTGGCGGATTTTCCGACCGAGTGTTTGATGTTATCGGACGGTTTGCGAATGGAAATAGCGGTTCCGACCACTTTGTGGGCGAAATCGATAAAACAGAAATAAGGAGTATAAATTAAGGCTCAAGTCTTGAAGACATTAAGTGGACGCGAATGCCGAGTGCTATAAGGACTACATTTGTGATATGTTGCGTCCCTCTCGATTTATTGTCGCGTCCACTTTCTTTCTTCATTAACATGGCAAATGCCGTGAAGAATACATCGGTTGAAAGCGACGTTGCTTCGGCACATCGTAAAGGCAGGTTCGATCCCTGCGCTTCTTCGCAAAACTTGTTGTCATGGCTTTTAATGATTTTGACGAATGCAATAGAGACTACATTGGTAGACGCACCGTGAAAACGGTTCCCATATGGGAGTGAGGGTTCAAGTCCCTCCATCAGAAATGATGTGGCGGAAGAAATGTCTCTGACCGCCTTGTCGTCATTTAAACAATCAGGCGAATGCTTGTGGAACTACATTCCTAATGCTGTTGTCGCGGGTTCGAGTCCCGCTCGAAGAAATTCGGTAGCTCAGTCGGTAGAGCGCAGATGTTTCACAGATACCTTGTCGCCACATTATTAGATCGGTGAATGCCGATGGAACTACATTGCGACTCCGGAGGACGCGAGGTTCAAATCCTTGCCGATTTTATCGTAGCTCAGGTGGATAAGAGCGCCGGAAATTGTTTCATCATCAACTTGTCACCACTTTGAATTTGAAGCCTTGAAATATGAATTGATGAATGACGAATGCTTGCGAAACTACAACGCTCCTAAGAACGAAGGTTCGATTCCTTCCTATGTTAAGAAATTAACAGAGTAGCCAAGTGGTTAGGCATTAGATGTTTCGTAAAACTCTTGTCGTCATTTTTTTTTGATCCCTCGTCTAATGGTAGGACGCCAGTTTTTGGGTCTGGAAATCTAGGTTCGAATCCTGGGGGATCAACCAATGATGCACCGGAAGCTCAACTGGATGAGCGGCGGCTTACGAAGCCGAGGGTTGCGGGTTCAAGTCCTGCGCGGTGCGCCATATGGCCGACTAGCCCAATTGGTAGAGGTGCCTGACTCAGAATCAGGTTGTTCTAGGTTCGACTCCTAGGTCGGCTACCAAACATATTGAATGCTAACTTAGTTCAACTGGCTCGAACGCAGGATTGTGGCTCCTGAGATAGCGGGTTCAAGTCCCCTAGTTAGTACCAACTTTCACGTGGGTCCCTGCTGGTAGGGGAGCTGCACTGTTAATGCGGTAGTTACAGGTTCGAGTCCTGTCACGTGAGCCAGAATAAACGGGGTGTAGCTCAGTCCGGTCAGAGTTCTCGGTTTGGAGCCGAGATGCCGCAGGTTCAAATCCTGCTGCCCCGACCAAATAAATGCCCAATGGGCAAACATATGTGCGAGTATGCAAGAGGCCAAAGCAGGCAGTCTGTAAAACTGCACCCTCACGGGTTCGCTGGTTCGACTCCAGCCTCGCACACCAAAGCGTTTGAAAGGCGCAGGAAAGAAGGAGAAGAAAATGGAACACGAAACACAAGATGGTTTTGATGTGATGACGGCAGAAGGCGGAGGCCTTGTCAAAATGTGGACGCGAGGTGTCCCTGTGGATGATCGTGCGCGTGAACAGCTTTTGCGTGCCGCTCAGATGCCTTTCATCTTTAAGCATGTCGCAGTGATGCCAGATGTTCACGTCGGAATTGGCGCGACGGTTGGCTCTGTTATTCCAACTAAGAATGCGATTATCCCTGCCGCGGTCGGTGTAGATATTGGCTGCGGAATGATGGCGTGTCGTACGACTTTAACTGCGACTGATTTACCGGATAGCCTAGGGTTTTTGCGCTCTGCGATTGAACGTGCCGTCCCGCATGGACGAACGTCTGGTCGTCGTCGCCGCGATAAAGGCTCTTGGCATGATGTCCCTGCGACATCTGATGTCGCTTGGGCAGGTCTCAAGGGGCGTTTCGATACGATTGTCGAGAAGCATAAAGTTATTGGGCAATCCAATAACCGAAATCATCTCGGAACGCTCGGAACGGGTAATCACTTTGTAGAAGTCTGTTTGGATGAAGCTGACCGTGTTTGGTTTATGCTTCACTCCGGATCTCGGGGTGTAGGCAACCGTATTGGTCGTTACTTCATCGAGCTGGCCAAGAAAGACATGGAGCAATGGTTCATCAATATCCCGGATAAGGATTTGGCTTATTTCCCTGAAGGCACAGATCATTTCGATGATTATGTCGAAGCCGTGGAATGGGCGCAGGACTTTGCTTTCGCAAACCGTACCGTGATGATGCAAAATGTCATCGCTGCGGCCCGCGCTGTCTTGCCGGTCCCTTTCGATGCAGAAGTGGAGGCTGTGAATTGCCACCATAACTACGTCACAAAGGAAAACCATTTCGGCGAGAATATCTATGTCACACGGAAAGGCGCAGTGCGCGCTCGTAAGGGTGACTTGGGTATTATTCCGGGCTCTATGGGAACGCGCTCTTACATCGTTCGCGGTCTTGGTAATGAAGAGTCATTCTGCTCTTGCTCTCACGGAGCTGGACGGGTGATGTCTCGGACTGAAGCCAAGAAAAGCGTGTCTATGGAAGAGCATCTGGATGCTGTGAAACACGTCGAATGTCGTAAAGACGTCGGCGTATTAGACGAAACGCCATCTGCGTACAAACCCATCGATGACGTGATGGAAGCCCAAAAAGACCTCGTCGAGGTCATGCATACATTGCGACAAGTCGTATGTGTGAAGGGCTAATACTGAGGAAGGTCTCGCTTTTGTGAGGCCTTCACTTTACATCTATTGAGAATGAAAATGAGAGAAATTATAATTGACGGCAGCGAAGGTGAAGGCGGCGGACAAGTTCTGCGGACTTCTTTGTCTTTATCTGCAATTACAGGAAAGCCCGTCCGCATTGAGAATGTACGCGGACGCCGTAAAAAGCCTGGCTTATTCCGTCAACATTTGACGGCCTTTAAGGCCGCCGCAGAAATCTGCGATGCTCGTATGGAAGGAGCTGAGCTTGGCTCATCCGAAATTGCGTTTTACCCTGGCAATATCAAGGGCGGGGAATTCAATTTCGCGATTGGTTCTGCGGGTGCAACAAACCTTGTTGCCCAAACAATTTTACCCATTTTGATGCATGCCGATGAAGTTTCCACTGTTACGATAACTGGCGGCACTCATAATCTATGGGCACCTACATTTGATTTCTTAGATCAAGCATTTTTACCTCAATTTCGTAAAATGGGCGGCCGTGCATCTGTAGAATTAAACGCCTATGGATTTTACCCAGCAGGTGGCGGGGCGATGACTATGGCGGTTAAACCCACTATGGCGCCAGAGCCTCTGGAGTTACTTGACCGTGGAGAACGCATAAGTGAACGCGTCATAGCCGTTGTAGCCAATCTCAAAAGAGAGATAGCTAACCGCGAGCTTAAAACAATCTTGAAAGCTATGAACATCAAACCTGAACAAGGCGAAATTATACACGCTGAAGGCCCAGGTCCTGGCAATGCTGTGTCATTATTTCTGGAATATGAGAATGTCACTGAGGTCTTTGTGGGTCTTGGACAACATGGTGTTCGCGCCGAGTCCGTTGGCAAAGGTGTTGCACAGCAAGCACAAAAATATTTGCCTGCCAAGAACGCGAACGGCGATATAAAAACGGCTGTTGGAGAGCATCTTGCCGATCAGCTTTTGTTGCCTATGGCCTTACTTGGTGGTGGTGTATTTACGACCACTGACATCACTCAACATACGCACACAAATATCGATATTATCCGCCGGTTTTTAGATGTGAACATCAAGCTCACTCAAAATGGCCGTAAATGCTGGACGGTCGAAGTTCTAAACTAACTTGTTATTTTGGTTGTGAAACTTAAACTTGGACAACGCACATTGGGTCAAATGCTTTGTTTTCAATTGGCGCACCTACAGCCTTTGGGCCATATCCCTTAGGGTTACATACAATACGTGTGGATCCTGCATGATAGTCAAAACTATCGTGGGTATGACCATGCACCCAAAGCGCAGCGCCGCAGTTCTCTACAAGCTCTGAGAGGTCAGACGCAAAAGCTGGAGATAATGGGCTGTCTTTATAGCGCAAGGCCACAGAGCGAGGATGGGGGAGGTGATGGGTGACAACCACAGTGTTGTCCCAGTCCCCTGTTTTTGGGAGCTCAGCCTCTAGCCAGGCGCGCGAGGCCCGGTGCCATTCCAAGGTTTGGCGCGGACTTAAGAGACTCCCAAACTCATCAACAAAAATTTCACTATGGTCAGGCATCGCCATGGCTGCAAACCCCATAGCTGCGCCTATATTACCGCTAATCGCCCAATCCGTCCAAAGGGTTGCGCCTAAGAACCTAACCCCGTCAATCACCACGGCCTCATCCATTAAAAAATGAACGCCGTGTTTAGCTGCATGACGGCGCGCTGTCATAATTTCAGCTTGAACAGTAAAGCTCCTGCGGGGTGCCATCCATTCATGATTGCCTGGTACATAAATCACAGGCTTGCCATTAGAGCGTTCTGCGAGCCACTCAACGCCCATACTGGCTGGATCATGAATATCTCCAGCAGCAATCATTACATCATAATCTGGGGCAGGTTTAGGTGTGTCCCAAACACAGCTTTCAATGTGCAAGTCCGATAAAATCCATAATTTCATACACCATACTTACACGGAAATGCTTCCCACGGATACAATGATAGTTTTACAATCATGTTATATGAATCGGATTAGGGGAGTTAATCGAGCAAACTGCCCATGGTGACATTTAACGCGCGGGCTATTCTTTCAACGACTTCAATTGATGGATTTCGAGTGCCTCTTTCGACATCGCTAATATAGGTGCGGTTTGAGTCCGCCTCATAAGCTAAAGCCTCTTGGCTTAGTCCACAGGCCTTACGTGCTTTCCTGACACGCTTTCCAAATTTGAGGCAAATATCCATTCTCGGATGGTTGATTTTTGTCGGCAATCGGTCTACATGCTATCAGTGTAATATTTGTGGAGGTGTTAGTGAGCCAAAAAGAAAATCAACAGAAAATAAATCTAGCATTGGCGAATGGATTAAAGAGAGTCGCTGGGGTGAAAGCTGAAGCAGGACAACCACTGACTTATATTCTGTCAGAAAAGAAATATTTTCATCATGCCAATCTTGATAGCGCGAAAGTCGAAAAAGAGTTCCTACAAGAAGCACTAGGTAAGAAGTTGCAAATCTATAAAATTTGGAATGTAAGCCGTGAGACCTTAGATGCGGACTTAAAAATGTTGAGAAGTGAACTCAACAAAAACACTGAATGGGATTTAATAAACCAAGCGGTAGATAGGGTGTTATGCGGCGCAGGATATTGCCGTTCATAGTTAAACCTACGTCCAAACAAACTAACTCGGCGAGGTTCGCAG
>CAZPLJ010000035.1:0-29247 GCA_964587545.1 uncultured Caulobacterales bacterium
GAGCATCGCCTTTAGGATGGTTTCGGCTGACCTAGAGGAGACCATAGTTCTCTTTCTCGGGACAGGTCAGTGTACAATGGTTGGCTGTGAAGGAGACGGTGCTAGGGTTGTAGCTACGGAGTAAGATCGGTGACGGAAAGGAATTCGGCCGGTACAATATCATGTCACTCCGCGGGCGGGCCCTCCCGATATGAGCCGCGCGCTCCCTCCAGTCGGAGGACTCTTTGCCTCACCCGGTAACTCGATTATCGGCGGGCAAGAGGTGAAGACTAGCGAACTAAACTCGGTCGTCGGGAAATAAAGCATCGCCGCACAGCTATCGCGGAAGAAAAAAGGTTATTTTATTTACATTCCGTCTTCCGGGCGGGCTGTGCGGGCTAGTCCCATCTTTATTATAGGCGCGCCGCCGCCGCTCAGATATTTTTCTGGGCCAAACCCGGCGCGCGGTTACTATTCCTCATCCTGAGTCTAACGAAGGATGAACAAGAAAGGAGATCACACGATGGGTCTTAGAACCTGCACCTATGCCTTTCTGGCACTCCGCACTTCATAGAACATGCAGTTATGCCTATCATTAACGCCTGATTCATGTATCTGTTGTTTATGTCCCTCAACTACAACCAATAGGAGAATAAAATGGCTGTTGTAAAAGTAATCGAAGTCATGGCGGAAAGCACAAAGTCTTGGGAAGACGCCACACGTCTGGCTGTCCGCAAAGCTAGCAAGACCGTTAAAGGCATTTCGTCTGCATGGGTTCAGGATCAATCCGTTACCGTTGTCGATGGTGAAGTTACTAAATACCGCGTCTCGCTCAAGCTAAGTTTCGCTATCAACGACTAGATCACCGTCCCAAAACGTGTGAATTTAAAGCGGCCTTGAGCCGCTTTTTTCGTAATATATTCACCAATCCTGTTTAAAATAAGCATTGAAAAAAGGACTAATCCTGAGGCTGAGATGCAAAAAATATATCCCATAATCATGTGCGGCGGATCAGGGACACGCATGTGGCCCCTCTCACGTAAAAGCAAAGCCAAGCAATATCACGCCATCATCTCTGAGACGACGATGCTTCAGGACACCATATTGCGCCTTGTTCAAGACGACATACAATCTGATGTGATTGAAGTTGCCGGCCCGAGTTTTGTCTGTGGTAAAAATGACGAGACGGTCATTAAAGAGCAATCCCGGGATGCAGGAGTTACGCCGCACCGCATTATCTTGGAGCCTATGGGACGCAACACGGCCCCCGTTGCCGCCATCATTGCTGATCTCATTCATCAGGATGACCCGGACGGGCTTATTCTGTTAATGCCAGCGGATCATCATATTGCAGATAAACCCGAATTTTGGAATTGCCTGACCCGAGGTCTACCCGCCGCTCAAGAGGGATATCTCACAACATTTGGGATCCAACCGACCGGACCAGAAACCGGCTTTGGATATATCCAAACAGGGAGACAACTCTTTGACAATGTTAACGCGGTGAAAGCCTTTGTCGAGAAGCCAGACCTTGAGACAGCTAAAAGCTATCTCGCATCTCGGGATTATTTCTGGAATGCAGGAATTTTTCTGTTCAGCCCAAAAGCGATGATTAAGGCCTTTGAAGCTCATGCCAATGATATTCTTGAGGCGTCTCGTCTGGCTATTTCTGCCGGTAAAACACAGGATAGCAGCCTATATCTGGATGCCGATAAATTTTCGAAGGTCCGTAGTGAATCGATTGACTATGCGATCATGGAAGCGGCCGATAATGTCGTCGTTATATCGCCGGTCAATGTGGGATGGAACGATATCGGGTCGTGGCTTGCGGTAAGAGATTTCGCGCAAAATGAAGACGGGAATTCAGACGCAAGTCACGTCGGAGATGTTATTGCTCTGGATTGTAAAAATTCTTATATTCGCACTGATGGCCCTGTTGTCGCCGCGATAGGTTTGGAGGATATGGTCGTTGTTGCTCACGAAGGCGCCATATTAATTATGCCGGCAGATCGTTCACAGGACGTCAAAAAAATCGTCGCACAATTGCGAGCTGACGAACGGGCAGACAAACTTTAAGCCATGACGACCGCGACCACCCGCTTTAAGGCCAAAGCCCTTGAATTAGAGACATGGTGCCGGACCGCCGCCCTGCCCTTTTGGGCTAAAGCCGCAACTGACCCAACAGGCGGTATCTATGAAGAATTATTTCTTAGCGGTGAACCCAATCTTGAAAGCACACGCCGCGTCAGAGTTCAGGCGCGACATTGCTATGTCTACGCACATGCCAGCGCCATGAACTGGTTTGACGGTGAAGCTATTTCGGATCACGCGTGGCAATATCTGACGACAAATGGTTTTCAAGGCGGTGACAACATAGACGGCTTTAAAGGCTGCGCGCATCTTCTTAATCCGGATGGGTCTCTGAATGACGGATTACGAGACACCTACGCTCAGGCCTTTGTCATGCTGGCGGGGGCTTGGCGCTATATCGCTTTCGATGATGAGAAAGCTTTGCAAACCGCCAAAGATACGCTGAAATTTTTAGACGACAATCTCGCCGCAGATAATGGCGGATGGTATGAAGGTATTCCGGCCTCATTGCCCCGGCGCCAAAACCCGCATATGCATTTATTTGAGGCGCTTATCGCTTTATATGACGCGACCGAGGATCGCTATTATCTGGATCGTGCGGGGCAAATGTATGATCTTTTCACGCGGCATTTCTTTCATGAAAGCTCCGGGTCGTTGCTTGAGTTTTTTACTGAGGATTGGACGCCGAAAACATGGGATAAGGGCATAAACGGCGGTCCGATTGAGCCAGGTCATATGATGGAATGGTGTTGGCTTCTTTATTGTTACGCCGAGAGAGCGGATAAAGATTTATCCTCTATCGCTGACAGGCTTTATGACGGCGCCATCAAGACGGGCGAAACTGGGCCGCTTGGATTATTATGTGACGAGCACGGCACGTCTAAGGCCGAGAGCTGTCGGACATGGCCGCAAACGGAATATATCAAAGCCAGTGTTGCGCGCGCGAGCGCTCTTCCGTCTGGCCCAGAGCAGGATAAACTACTTGATACCACAACGCGTGTCATCGATCTCATGGTGAAAACCTATATGAATGTGGAAATCAAAGGTGGCTGGATTGACAAAGTCAAACCGGACGGAACTGTCATTGCGCCGATCATGCCGACCTCGACATTTTATCATATTATCTGCGCAGCGACGGAAACGTCAAATTTGGCGAGGAACCTCTAGCATGCGTTTAAGCAATGAGTGCCAACCACTCATCTTCGCTTAAAACCTTTACGCCTAAACCTTCAGCTTTTTTAAGCTTTGAGCCCGCGCCCGGCCCTGCCACGAGATAATCCGTTTTTGCCGACACACTGCCGGATACTTTCGCGCCTAATGCTTGCGCCTTGGCTTTGGCTTCATCGCGAGAAAAACGCTCAAGCTTACCGGTGAAGACAACTATTTTCCTGGCAACTGGACTGTCACTGGACGGCGCTTCGACATCAATCACCGTCACATGTGAAAGGAGATTATCGACGATAGATCTATTAGAAGTGCTCGTGAAAAACTCTTTTAACGCCCCAGCCGCACCCGGCCCAACACCGTCAATAGCCATTAGGTCTTGCCAGGCAGAACTTTCTTCATCTTCGATAGACGAAATTAGACCATAGAATTTTTGAAAGGATAAATAATGCTTTGCGATTAAGTTGGCATTGCCCTGCCCAATGTGGCGAATACCAAGTGAATATAAAAAACGATCAAAATATATCTCTCGTCGATTATTGATCGCGTCAAAAAGGTTACTCGCACTTGTTTTTCCCCATCCTTCCCACGTCTGGAGCTTAATCTTATCATTGCGGGCTTCGAGGGAGAAAATATCCGCTGGTTGCCGCACAAGCTCTCTTTCGTAAAAGGCTTCGATTTGCTTAGTGCCCATACCGTCAATATCAAACGCCCGCCGAGACACGAAATGCTTGAGGCTTTCTGTGGCTTGGGCAGGACATTGAAGACCATTTGTACAGCGACGCACAACGTCTACCCGACTTGTTTTTTCATCAATGTCATTCGTAGCGGGAGCTTCACACACGGGACATGTTTCTGGAAAGATAAACGCATCACCTTGCCCCACCTCCACGACTCGTAAGACCTGAGGAATAACATCGCCAGCCCGTTGTATCTCGACGAGATCTCCGACCTTAACACCCAAACGCGCAATCTCATCCTCATTATGCAAGGTCGCGTTTGAAACCAAAACACCTCCGACAGTGATAGGTTCGAGTTTTGCCACAGGCGTCAATGCACCGGTACGTCCCACTTGGATTTCTATATCATTTAATCGTGTAATCGCTTTTTCCGCTGGAAATTTGTGAGCCGTCGCCCAGCGCGGGTGCCGTGAAACAAAGCCGAGACGTTCCTGTAGTGCCAAGTCATTGACCTTATAGACGACGCCGTCAATATCATACCCAAGACCACTTCGATTGGTCTCGATATGTCGATAGTGAGCAATCATTTCATCAACCGACTGATGAAGTTTTGTGAGAGGATTGATATCAAATCCCCAGCTTTTTAGTTTGGCTACCGCCGCATGTTGTGTTTCGGCAATAGGAGAGCTTAGCTCTCCCCATGCATAGGCAAATAATTTAAGGGGTCTTTTAGCTGTCACAGACGGATCGATTTGCCTCAAAGATCCGGCCGCTGCATTTCGAGGATTTTTATACATATCCTTACCAGCCGCAAGTTGAGCTTTGTTCATGGTCTCAAAGTCTTGATGTTGAATATAAACTTCGCCTCTTACTTCCAGCACATCGGGCCAATCTTGACCGCTGAGATTTTTCGGTACTGTGGTTAAAGTCATGAGGTTTGCTGTTACATCCTCACCGACGGCTCCATCGCCGCGTGTCGCCCCAGACACTAACGCACCATTTTCATATCTAAGTGATGCCGATAGACCATCGATCTTGGGTTCAGCGGTAAAAGCAACAATCTCGCAACGATCAACATTCAAAAACCGCTTAATCCGTTCTACAAAATCGCTGACATCTTCATCGGTAAAAGCGTTATCAAGTGAAAGCATCGGGACGGAGTGTTTTATCTTTCCAAACTTACCTGAGGGTTTTGCGCCGACCGTTTTGGACGGACTATCCGCGCGAATGAGGTGTGGATATTGAGCCTCAAGTCTGTTGTTTTCAAGACGCAAGGCGTCATATTCTGCGTCACTAAGAACCGGTGCGTCTTCTTGGTAATATTGCTCATCGGCCGCGCGGATTTCCATGGCTAGTTGAGCGAGCCGTTTTTTGACCTCGTCTTCCGTCATGAGGCTTTCATCAATTGACGGGCGGCTGCGCGAGCTTCCTGGGTGATAGTTTCCCCGGCGAGCATTCGTGCAATTTCTTCCTCCCGGTCCTCGGCATCAACCTCGATAACATGTGTCGTCGTTACAGCTCCCGCAGAAGATTTTTTGATCTTAAACTGATGATCGGCGCAGGCAGCAACTTGAGGACTATGGGTGACAACAAACACTTGGCCTTTTTCAGAGAGTTTGGCCAGTCTGCGACCGACAGCATCCGCTACCGCTCCCCCCACGCCCTGATCAACTTCATCAAAGACCATCACAGCTTCGGTCTTTGACGCTAAAGCGACTTTGATTGCCAAAGATATGCGGGCCAATTCCCCACCTGACGCAATTTTTTGTAATGGGCCCAGCGCTGTCCCCGGATTTGTGGTCACCCGAAAACTCACTTTATCCTGTCCAGTTTCAGACGGCGCACTCTCTTCTATAACAGTTTGAAAGCGAGCATTTTCCATTTTTAACGGAGGCAACTCAGACGCTACTTTCTTATCGAGACGTATTCCGGCCTCTATGCGTAACTGGGTGAGAATATCGGCTTTTGCCTGGTAAAACTTTTTGGTTTTTTCTAACTCTACTTGCGCTCTCTTTAAATCTTCATCTATCGTTTCGATGCTTGATAATTCTTGAGAAAATTTGTCTCTTTGAGCAGCCAGCATCTCAATATCAACATTAAACTTACGAGCTGCACCTCTTAAGGCAAACAAGCGTTTTTCAGCTTGATCAAGCTGACCGGGTTCGACGACAAAACGTCCTGCAGCGTGACTGACGGCTTCACGCGCCTCTTGTGTTTCTAGGATTGCTTTTTCCAGTGCTTTCGCCGCAAGGTCCAAACTATCTAGAGCTTGTGAATTTGTATCACCTAGTTTGGATTTTACGCGCTCTATTCCGGATAAAGCTGTGGCTAGCCTTTGTTCGAAAACGCCCTCTTCACCTAAAGCAATACTCGCTTGCGATAATTCTTCTAAGGCATTTTCTGCTCCTTGAAGAAAACGCCTTTGAGACACTAACTCGGCCTCCTCGCCTAATCGGGCATCTAAGCGATCAAGTTCAGCAATGGCATGTACTAAAAAATCTTTGTCACTCGCGGCCTTTTCATGTCTTTCAGATAACTCGCCCAAATGAGATTCTTTTTCTCGCATATCTAGAAAGGCTTTTTTGCAGGCCACAAGTTGTTCTTTATATCCCCCAATTAAATCCAAATATCGAATATGTTGGCTAGCATCCAACAGTCCTCGACCGTCATGCTGTCCATGGACTTCCAGCAAATCAGCCCCGATTTTGGACAGTAATTTTACACTGACCGGCGTATCATTAATATAGGCTCGACTACGGCCATCAGAATTAATGACACGACGTAAGACAAGACTTTCGTCTTGATCGACCCCAGCTTCATCTAAATCTCTCCAGACATTATGAGAGGGATTTAAAGTGAATTCTGCTGTGCATTGAGCTTTTTTAGCGCCAGAACGAATAAGGCCTTTATCAGAGCGCGCGCCTGTGGCCATGGATAAGGCGTCGAGGATGATTGACTTACCAGCCCCCGTCTCACCGGTCAAAGCCGTAAAACCCGCGCGAAGGTCAAGCTCCAGAGCTTCGATTAAGACGACGTTTTGTATGGTGAGTCCCGTTAACATGACGAGGCACGTAAACTAGAATAAACGCTCACGCAATCGGCGCCAATAGCTTCTGTCACGTTCGATATTGACTTCCTGATCAAGATCGACCCCATATTCAATTAGCAAATCATAACTATCTTGATACCATTCACTATTGGGGTAGTTATATCCGAGCACCGAGCCAACCAATCGAGCCTCATCAAGGATACCAAGAGCCACATAACTTTCTACAATTCGGTGCAGTGCCTCTTCAACTTGCGACGTCGTTTCATATCCTGAAACAACATTTTTAAATCTACCTATGGCCGCCAGATGTTGATTATCCCGCAAATAATAACGACCTATATCCATCTCTTTACCTGCAAGGTGGTCATGCGTGAGCTCAAGTTTAAGGCTCGCATCTCTAGCATAATCACTCTCAGGATACCGCCTTACGATTTGTTGCAAAGCCGCTTCCGCATTTACAGTTGTTGCCTGGTCACGACCCACATCATAAATTTGGTCGTAATAGGAGATTGCAACAAGATAATAGGCATAAGGCGTGCTTTCATTGCCTGGGTGTAAACTTATAAACCGTTGAGCCGTCGAGACCGCTTCTTCATATTCTGCCGCGCGGTAACTGGCATAGGCCGACATCAACATTGCCCGTCTTGCCCATTTCGAAAACGGATGTTGGCGTTCGACTTCTTGGAAAAAGAGCTTTGCTCTTTCCCAATCATCTCGATCCATTCGATCAACAGCTTGATTATAAATTGTCTCAGCAGGACGCTCAACATAAGCTAGTCGTTCTTTTTGGCGGTCTCCGAATGAAGAACAGCCCATTATGAGCGCAGACATTGCAGCTGCAAGTGCTAGTTTGGTATATTTTTTTAGCGCCATGAAGAATCCTGCCTTATTTTGACGCTCTCATAGACTAGAAAATCGATATGGAAAAGTGAGAAATCGGTTAGGCAAGCACAGTTTCAAGCTTAGTAATGTCTTGAGATGTCGCTATTGTCACAAATTTCCAACTTTGAGGGTCAGCAAAAAACTTTGTCAGCAAAGCATGATTGATAGCATGTCCGCCACGTATGGTCGTTATCTTTCCTATTGTTGGGCCGGAAACATATAAATCACCCATTAGATCAAGCGCTTTATGACGTACAAACTCGTCAGTAAATCTCAATCCTTCAGGATTCAAAATTTCTGCTCCGTCCACTAAAATAGCATTATCCAGAGACCCGCCTTTACTCAGGCCCGCAGCTTGAAGTGCTGCAACTTCATGCGCTCTCGCAAAAGTGCGGGCTGACGCCAACCTCTCTCGAAAAGATCTGACATCAGTTGCTATCTCCACACGCTGCAAGCCAATAGCCTTATCTTCAAAATCAATGGTCACATCTAGTAAAAGGTCATCTGAAGGTTCTATTATTGCGTGAGATTTACCCAAAAATACTTCAATTCTTTTCAACACCTTAATATAACGGCGCGGTGCAGGCTGACGTTTAATACCGACTTGTTCTATCAATTTTAAAAACGGCTCACTACTGCCATCCAGTGCCGGTAATTCGTCACCATCTATATCAATGGTTAGATTATCTATACCTGTCGCCGCTAGAGCTGCCATAAAGTGTTCGATTGTCGCGACGCTCACGCCCGCTTTATTGGCTATGGTCGTACAGTTTTTTACGCTGGAGACATTTTGTGGTTTTACATCAATCCTATTATCTCTATCCGTTACATCAGTTCGGATAAATCTTAATCCTGAACCAACCGGAGACGGCTTAATAGCCATTCGCGCATGCCGTCCGGAATGTAGACTAACACCCGCGCACACGGCTGGAGCAGAAATGGTAGATTGTCGGCGTACAGGTGACATATACTTCCTTTGACCATGTCATTAGAAGCTCATGTCTAGTATAACAAGAAAAGCCTTGTTACTTAATGTTTCGGATTATGATGCTTTTGTAACTTTAGACTAAGTCCGTTTTACCGCGACTGGCGACGTAAAAATGAGGGAATTTCCAACTCATCATCCAATTCTTCACCAAATAAATCGCCGGTATTTTCTTTAATCTGCTTAGGTGGAGTTGTTGCCACCGGAATAGACTTTTTACGCCCAAAGAAACCAAAGGGGCGTTTTACGATAGTTTGTGACGTTGGCGCTGATTCCGGTTTGGCTAATGCAGGGGCTGGAGTTGGCGCAATAGTGGTCGCTGGCTCCCTAGGAGTATCTTGTAAATATGACGGCTCTCGTCGCTCGATTTTAGAATAGTCCCCGATCTCTGTTTCAAACTCCTCAATTTCATCCATTGAGTATTTTGTGGCGGCTAGGTCTGGCTCATCCTCAACCGGATCAGGGTTAGCGACCGGCTGAACTGGAGCTATAAAATTCCTAGCTGGCGTTTCATTTACGAATTCATCACCCACACCTGTGGCGACCACTGAAACTCTGACTATACCGTCCAAATCATTATCTAACGCCGATCCAATGATAATATTGGCATTCTCATCAACTTGACCTCTTATCAAGCTTGCGGCTTCTTCGACTTCGTAAAGTGTCAAATCTTTACCGCCGGTGATGTTAATCAAAACACCTTGAGCACCTTTTAAGGATACATCATCCAATAGAGGATTAGAAATCGCGCTCTCGGCGGCCTCAATTGCCCGCCTCTCCCCTGTAGCTTCTCCCGTTCCCATCATGGCTTTGCCCATTTCATCCATGACGGTTCTAACGTCAGCAAAATCGAGATTAATCAAGCCTGGTACAACCATCAAATCGGTAATGCCTTTGACGCCAGAATGAAGCACCTCATCCGCCATCGCGAAAGCATCTGACATAGTGGTTTGTTCTGTCGCCACTCTGAATAAATTCTGATTAGGAATCGTAATTAAAGTATCAACGACATCATAAAGCTTATCAATACCCTCATTTGCAAGCGTCATTCTGCGCGAGCCTTCAAACTGGAACGGCTTTGTTACAATAGCAACGGTCAGTATACCTCGTTCACGGGCTGCGTTAGCGATGACAGGAGCGGCTCCAGTACCTGTACCACCGCCCATTCCGGCAGCAACAAAAAGCATATGCGCACCATCTAGGTGTTCCATAATCTCCGGCAAGGAATTTTCGGCCGATTGCTCTCCAACTTCGGGGCGCATGCCCGCACCCAACCCTTGGGTAATTCCACTTCCCATTTGAATACGTCTATCAGCCTTTGAGAAGGCGAGAGCTTGTGCATCGGTATTAGCAACTACAAATTCGACCCCTTCAAGTCCCGAATTAATCATGTTGTTAACGGCATTACCACCGGCTCCGCCAACACCCATAACAACTATTCTGGGTTTGATGTCGACAGCTTTAGGGAGAGATAGATTAAGACTCATCATTATGCCTCTGAAAGAGATTCTTTGCGCATAAGTTGTATGAAATCTGTTAAGCAGGTATTAACTATGGTGATCTTTTCGTAAATATCTTGTATTCGAGAACAGATTCAACGCTAAAAATTTTCTTTGAGCCATTGTATGGATCGGCCAATTCCTCCGCCAGAGTAGCGTTTTTGCCTATATCTTCGCCCTGAAAGGTCAGGAGGCCCACTAATTGCCTCCTCAATTGATATAAACTCTTTTTTCAAAAGCCCCGCAGAGACAGCAAAATCGGGGCCTGATAACATTTCACTTAGCCCCATTATACCGTGCGGTCGCCCAATCCTCACTCTTTTATTGAATATATATTCGGCAAGTTCTCTAACCCCGGTTAACTGCGCACCTCCGCCAGTCAGGACTATTCGCCTACCCGCGTATTCGTTCAATTGAGACTCTAAAAGGCGGTCTCGTAAAATCTCGAGCGTTTCTTCCACTCTGGAACGAATAATAGTTGTTAAAATCGACCTCGATTCATTGTGAAGCGTATCTTGCGCTCCCATGGGTGGACAAGGAATAAGTTCATTATCATCATTAGCCCCATGTAAAGCAGATCCATAGATCACTTTGATTCTCTCTGCCGCTTCCATCGGGGTCATTAAACCTCTCGCAACGTCATTTGTGACGGTCTTACCACCGACTGGCATAGATTCCGCGTGAACTAGCTTATTGTCTCGAAATATACAGGCCGATGTTACACCTCCGCCCAAATCAATTAATGTGACACCGAGGTCCTTCTCATCGTCTGTTAATACAGCAATCCCCGCAGCATATGGGGAGGCTGTTACAGATTTGATCCTCATGTGACAGCGTTCAATACTATGTGCCAAGTTCCTCAAAGGCCCAACGCCAGATAGGAGAAAATGCATATCAACGTCCAGAGTCGATCCAAACATACCTCGCGGATCTTGTATATTTGTCTCACCGTCGACGCTCCAATTGAGAGGTATCGCATGTAAAATGGTCTGATTTGGTTCAGCAAATTCCGCCAAAGTTGACGAGTATAGGCGTTTTACATCTCTATCAGAAACTTCACTACCGGCGATCTCCGTATGCGCGGTTACGCGTTCAGAGATCATGGAACGTGCCGTCAGATTCACAGAAACCTCATGTACCGCCACTTCAGCTTCTCGTTCAGCTTTTTGAACAGCCTTGCGAATACCCGTTTCAACGGCCTCCATATCTCCTACAACACCGGATTTCATTCCAGCACTTACACTGACACCTGAGCCAATGAGCCTGACCCCAAAATTTGGCTCTAACTGCCCAATAAGACATACAGTTTTACTGCTACCGATATCTAAAACGGCAACATTGTCAGGCTTTTGTTTAGGAGTCCGACCCCTCATTATTCAAGCCGGACTTTCTTTCGATGGCTTTAACGTCAATCGATCTGTTAAACGCAGATCTATGACAGATACCTCCCTATCCAGAATGCGTGAAACATCTTGCAAACTAGACAAACGCGAAATCGCTAAATCTAAGTCGGAATGCGGTAACATTATTTTTTTGCGCCCATCATCAATATATATATCCCATCGTCCCGATGTATTTCGCACATAACCGGAAACACGGCCAGACAAATCTATTTTCGATTCAATTAAATTTACATCGCCGAGAAATTCATTCGCTTTTGGACCAACGATAAGCGTCAGAGTCGGATATTGTTCCGGACTAGTCTTATCGATTGCAACTCCTTTCGCATCAATGAGAGTTATGTGTCCTTTGTTCTGCCATAGGGCATAAGGTTTACGCTCGATAATTTGTACAACAACACGATCTGGCCAAAGTCGACGGACGACGGCCTTGTCGACCCAATTTAGAGCCTCAACGCGTTTTTGCGCGGCCTTAACATCCATTTCAAAGAGATAGTCACCGGGGTAAACACCTAACGCAATATGTATATCTTGCTCATGTAAACGCCCTTCCCCCATGACATCAACACGATCAACAACAAACCCCATCGCGACAAGACGATTTTTTACAAAGCTATGACTTGCGTTTCGAGCATCAGGCAAAAAGCCACCTAACCATAACGCACCGAAGAATATTAATCCGACCACAAATATCACGGAAAACATCAGACGCCAAAAACTCTTACGAGAATAACTCGCCGCCCGTAACTGAGCTTTTGCCCAGTTACGCGCACCCCTTAAGCTCGGTTTTAACGGGCTAACTCGTGATAGATTTGCTTTAGGCGTCTTATTTCCTATCGCGGCCATGATGCATCCTCAACCATCCAGCGACAAAGCTGGTTAAAACTTATTCCTACATGCGCAGCTTGTTCAGGGACAAGTGATGTAGGAGTCATTCCGGGTTGAGTATTAAGTTCAAGCATTACCATTTTGTTTACTATATCGATTTCTTTGTGATTTTTATCATCAAAACGAAAATCCGAACGAGTTACACCTCGGCAACCCAGTGTTTCGTGAGCCAAAAGCGCCCAAGTTTTGCATAGTTCTGTAACGTCTTGAGGAATTTGGGCTGGAATTACGTGATGCGAACCGCCATCCGCATATTTGGCTTCATAATCATACCACTCAGATTTTGGTATAATCTCGGTCACAGCTAAGGCTTTGCCATCCATAACGCTGACGGTTAGTTCACGACCAGGTGCGTATTTTTCTACAAGAACAAGTTCACCCATTTCTTCATTGTGAACTATTTCGTTGGGAGGTTTCTCGTCATCTGAGCGGATTATATAAACCCCAACACTTGAACCCTGAGAATTGGGTTTAATCACATAAGGTGGCTCCATAGGATGAGCCGTCGCAACCGCGACCCTTGATACCAAAGTTCCATGTGGCACATTAATGCCTACGTCACGTAAAACCGCTTTAGCGCGATGTTTGTCCATGGCGAGCGACGACGCCATGACACCACTATGAGTGTAAGGTGCCCCGAACATATCGAGAATGCCTTGTACGCGACCATCTTCTCCCCATTCACCATGCAGTGCATTGACCACAACATCAGGATCCGCCTCATGTAATTGCTCCCACAGATTAGGAGCCGTATCGATTTCTGTAACGTCAAACCCTTCTTCACGAAGAGCCTGGGTAACCGCCTCACCCGACACTAGGGAGACTTCACGTTCGGACGACATACCACCTTTTAAGACTGCCACGCGTTTAGTCATGCCGTAACTCCGATGCGCTTAATTTCCCATTCAAGCTCAACATTTTCTTGCGCTTTTGCACGTTGTATCATTATTTCTCCGAGTGCCTCAAGATCAGCGGCCGTAGCCTCACTCGCATTGATCATAAAGTTGCAGTGTTTTTCACTCATTTGAGCGCCTCCAACTTTAAATCCGCGACCACCAACAGCGTCAACTATTTGCCAGGCGCTGCGTCCTTTGGATTGCGTTTTGTCGGGATTTTTAAAAGTTGAGCCGCCAGTTTTTTCCCGGATTGGCTGGCTAGTTTCCCTTTGGGTGGTAATATCATCCATTCGTTCGCGTATAGACTCCGGATTATCAGCATGGCCCTTAAAAATCGCCTGCGTATAAATTAAATCTTGTGAGGCTCCTGAGTGACGGTAACTATAGCCGAGCTCATCAAGTTGCATTAATTGTCTTCGTCCAAATCTATCCAGAGCGACAACAGAAACTAATACATCTTTAGTTTCAGTGCCATAGCAGCCTGCATTCATGCGAAGAGCTCCCCCAATCGTCCCTGGAATGCCCGCATAAAATTCAAGTCCAGCAATACCCGCTGTAGCTGCAGCTTGAGCAACCTTATTGTCCAAGGCGGCAGCGCCAGCTTTAACCCCCAAACCATCCGTTTCAATCTTGGCAAAGGCTGGACCTAGCCGGATGGTCACACCTGGAACGCCGCCGTCACGGACTAACGTATTGGACGCAACTCCTAGAACTTGAATAGGGATTTCGTCAGGGGTAGATGATAGAAAATGGGCTAGGTCCGCTTCGTCTTTTGGCATGAATAAGACTTCCGCGGGTCCGCCAACGCGAAACCATGTATAAGGTGCAAGCGATACGCTTTCTGAGAGCTTACCTCTAACCGAAGGCAGTTGATCGATCAGGCTCACGCCTCCTCCAGTCCTTTGCTAAGATCAGCCGCCCAATAGGTTATATCCCCTGCTCCAAAACAGACGATAAGGTCACCTTTGAACAGATTAGGTTTGAGTATCATTGCCAAGTTATTCTTATTCACGCGCTCGACCTGCCGATGTCCGTGTGCCGACAAACCTTGTGCAAGGCTATCCCCATCTATACCTTCGATTGGGTCTTCTCCCGCCGCATATACATCGGCCACATAAACATGATCGGCATCATTAAAGCAGGTGCAAAAATCCTCGAAAAGGTCTGACAGGCGTGAATAACGATGCGGCTGAACAACAGCATGCACTTTACCTTGACTGACCTGACGTGCGGCCTGCAATACGGCTGAAATCTCAACGGGATGATGACCATAATCGTCAATAATCGTCACACCATTCCATTCACCAACATGGGTAAATCGACGTTTCACACCATCAAAGCTATCCAGACCTTTACGAACCAGAGTTTTTGATAGGCCTAATCGTCTTGCGACTGCGATAGCGGACAAAACATTTTGAACATTATGTTTTCCAGCCATCGGAAGAAACAGGTCCGCCCAACGTTCTTCAACATTATCCGCATTACGAAACACAACATCAAAACGAGAACCGGTTGGTTCCAATTTAAGATTTTCAGCACGAACATCTGCCTGAGGATTAAATCCATAGGTGATGACCCGTCGATCCGTAATACGGCCAACCATGGATTGAACTTCCGAATGGTCAATGCACAGCACGCCGAAACCATAAAAGGGTAGATTTTCGACAAAGCTATCAAAGGCTTTGCGCAATACATCAAATGAACCGTAATGTTCCATATGTTCCGGATCAACATTGGTCACAACCGCGACAGTCGGGAATAGCTTCAAAAAGGAACCATCTGACTCGTCGGCCTCAACAACCATCCACTCACCCATGCCGAGCTTCGCATTTGATCCATAAGCATTGATAATTCCGCCATTAATAACCGTTGGATCAAGTCCACCACCTTCAAGAAGCGCTGCGATCATTGTGGTAGTCGTGGTTTTTCCGTGAGTTCCGCCTACAGCAATCGCCCATTTAAGCCGCATAAGTTCAGCCAGCATTTCTGCGCGCCGAACAACAGGAATGGAGCGGGAGCGGGCTTCGACGAGTTCTGGATTATCCGCCTTAATTGCCGATGACATCACCACGGCCTCAGCACCGTGAACTTGCTCGGCTCTCTGGCCTATAAAGATGTTAGCGCCGAGCTCCTTTAGACGCAGGACATTGGCATTTTCACGCATGTCCGATCCTTGCACCTTATAACCTAAATTGAGCATAACTTCTGCAATACCGCTCATGCCGATACCACCAATGCCCACGAAATGAATTGGGCCAGTATCGAAAGGAACGTTGGTTGCCATCGCCGTTTTGGATTCTTTTTTAGTCATGTTTAGCCCTTCAGGCGTTTGGGACCATTGACGCGACCAGATCGGCGAGCTGGGTTGCGGCATCAGGTCGACTATGTTGTTTGGCAATTCGGGCTGCCGAGCTAAGCCAGTTCGAATCATTTAATCTATTCTCCAAAGTAGTTTTCACTAACTCCGGCGTAAACATAGATTCCGGCAAGATATCGGCGGCATTAAGGCGTTTATAAGCTTCGCCATTTTTGGTCTGATGATCGTCCATAGCTATCTTCAAAGGCACATAAAGGGCTGGCTTACCCATAGCGGAAATCTCGGACACGGAAGATGCACCTGCGCGAGCTATTATGTAATGAGCTTCTGCCAAATATCCCTGCACATCTGAAAAAAAAGGCTCGCATACCGCGGATACGCCTGCTGTCTTATAAATATCTCGTGCAAAATCGAGCGACTCTTCCCGCGTTTGCTGAACCACGTTTAAGCGTTTACGTAGCTCTTCAGGCAACTCAGCCACAGCTTGAGGTACGACCTCACTGACGATCCGTGCTCCCAAGCTACCACCCAGTATAAGAAGGTTTATCTTGGTGTTAGGAGGATTATACTGATCGGGTATTGCCTCTATAATTTGTTGGCGAAGTGGATTTCCCAAATGAACATGCTGGGCATTTGTCGGAAGCTTTTCCAACAATTCAAACCCAGACACTACATAACGAGCCTTGCTTGCAAACACACGATTTACCCGACCCAATACGGCATTTTGTTCGTGTATGAGTGTTGGTATGTTCATCCCTTGTGCTGCGCGCATAGCCGGAAAGGCCGGATAGCCTCCAAAGCCAGCAACGACGTCTGGTCTCCAATCCGACATAAATGACTTAGCCTGCGATGTGCCTTTCGCGAGTTTAAAAATCCCACGAATTGCTTTGAGTGGGTTACGCGGCGAAATGGTAGCTGCCTGCACTTGGATGATCTGATCCGCAGGAATTCTACTGGTGTGCTTAGCCCCTCGGGCATCTGTAATCATCGCGATGTTCCAGCCACGACCTTTAAGAATTTCAGCCAAAGCTTGAGCAGGAAACATATGGCCGCCAGTTCCACCCGCAGCAAGAAGAAGTTTAGGCATTAGTCGCCATATCCATATGCACCGGGACGACGACGTGTAAACGCTAATATGAGACCTGCGCTAAAACAAAGAGCGAGCATAGAAGACCCGCCATAGGATATAAATGGCAAAGTCATGCCTTTGGGCGGCGCCATGTTTAAATTAACATAGAGATTTACGATGGTTTGCATACCGATCATCGTCGCCAAACCAGCCACAGCTAACTGACAAAAGTAATCGTTCAGCTTCAGGGCATTTCTAAAACAGCGGATAACAAATCCAGCGAGCAATATAATCACCAATAATGAAATGAGAAATCCAAATTCTTCGACTGTCACAGCAAATATAAAGTCAGTGTGTCCGTCCGGTAATGTATATTTAACAGCGCCCTCACCCGGACCACGACCAAAAAAACCTCCATTACCAATAGCCTCCAAAGCTCTATCTGTTTGATAGCTATCACCACTATCAGGGCTCAAGAAACGGTTTACTCGGCTCTGCACATGGGGAAAAAACAGATATGCTCCAAACGCTCCTGCGAGAGACGAACCCATCATAAACAGCATCCAGCTCAAGGATAGTCCGGCAAAGAAAAATATGGCTGCAAAACACAAAGTTAAAAGAAAAGACTGCCCAAAATCGGGTTGCGGAATGAGAAGACCTATCAATATCAAGTAAGTTACAAATACGATGAAAACAGATGGTACAGCGGGATCCTTTTTCGTAACAGAAAACATCCAGGCCGCCATGACAATAAAGCCGGGCTTCGCAAATTCTGACGGCTGCAAGGAAAACCCTGGAAAGCGCAACCAGCGGGTCGAGCCTTTAACTTCTATCCCCATGAACAACACGAAAAACAGTAAAATTATAGTGCCCACAAGAGTTAATACACCAATTCTCCTAGCATTTACGGGTGACATCAAAGAAATGAAAAATGCTCCAAGCAGTCCGGCACTTGCAAACAACAAATGTTTGTAGAGAAAATAAAATGGATTGTTAACGCCCAATCGCGAAGCAGCAGCCGGTGATGCGGCCATAGATAATATTAGGCCCGTCCCAATCAAGCATATTAAAAATGCGAGAGTGATATGATCTATGCTGCGCCACCATTCATAAAATAGCGAACGGCTTGTGCGTTGAGATGATATAGTGGAGCTTATCAAGCCGCCGTTCCTCGCATCCGATGCTCTATTTTCTCACGTTCATAGATCTCCATAAGATTTTTCACTTGTGATCTAAACGCAGCTCCTCGTATTTCAAAGTTCTGGAACTGATCGAAACTTGCGCATGCTGGTGATAGAAGAATAACGGAATTTTTCACACCTCTACTAAGCGCGTCCCGTACGGCACATAGAACAGCAAACTCCATAGTTCCAGATACCTTATTATCTACACCCGACTTTTTCAGGAAACGATGAAACTCAGGAGCCGCTTCGCCTATCAGATAAGCCTTTCTGATTTTTGGGAAATATTCTTGCAGTGGTTTAATTGCTTCGGCCTTGGCGACACCACCCGCAATCCAGTAAATATTATCATAGGCCTTAAGAGCTTGTTCTGCGGCTGTAGCATTGGTCGCCTTACTATCATTGACGAAACGGATTGGCCCCATTTGGCCAACAATTTCCATCCGGTGAACCAAACCTGGAAAGCTCATAATAGCTTCACCTATCGCTTTAGCATTCAGTCCAAATGATTGTACAGCCGCATAGGCTGCGGCCGCGTTCTGCCAATTATGCTCACCTTGTAAATTCTCCGCCGTAGTAAGGTCGGCTATGTCATTAAACTTTGATCCTAATGAGGAATATAGCTTACCCTTTAACGCCGATATGCCCCGCCCTAAAGATTTGTGACCTGAAATCGGTATAATACGTCGACCATTTGCCGCTTTTAGCTCCGTGCAAATACGCCTTCCAATATCGTTATCGACACCGATCACAATTGTATCTTCATGAGTTTGATTAGCAAAAATACGGCGTTTTATTCGCTCATAATTTTCCATGTCACCATGACGCGCCAAATGATCTGGAGACAAATTTAAAAACACAGCCGCATTTGCGCGAAGTGAGTTAGTTCTTTCTAATTGATAAGAAGAAAGCTCTAAAACATAATAAGTCCCTGGATGCATGTAATCTAAATCCAGAACACCTCGCCCTATATTGCCGCCTATTTGCGCGTCTTTTCCTAATT
Organism: uncultured Caulobacterales bacterium; assembly: GCA_964587545.1. Lineage (GTDB taxonomy): Bacteria > Pseudomonadota > Alphaproteobacteria > Caulobacterales > Maricaulaceae > JACOMS01. Next base: position 19,084 of record CAZPLJ010000035.1, read on the forward strand.
CATTTAGGATATGACCTATTAATGCCGTCGTTGTGGATTTACCATTGGTGCCTGTAATAGCGATAATACGAGGTCGGTTTTCATCGGCACGGGATATGACTTCTCGCGCAAAAATTTCAATGTCGCAGATAATTTCAACATTGTGGTCTTTAGCAAGTTTTGCGGACCAGTGTGGGGATGGTAGGCTATCGGGTACGCCCGGCGATAATACCAAGCTGTTGATCTGACTCCAATCAGCCATCTTAAGATTTACAAGCGAAACCCCTTTAGCTTTGGCGGATTTACGTGTTTCTAAATTGTCATCCCATGCGAGAACTTCCGCTCCCCCTTTTTGAAGAGATAGAGCCGCTGTAATTCCCGTTCGGCCTAACCCGAAAACGGCAACCTTCTTGTCTTTAAATGTACTCGCAGTGATCATATTGCTACCGCAGTTTGAGAGTTGATAATCCAATCAACGCCAAGATAATGGCGATGATCCAGAAACGAATAACGATGGTGGGTTCGGCCCACCCCAATTTTTCAAAATGATGATGTATTGGAGCCATGCGGAAAACACGTTTTCCGGTTAGTTTGAAAGACACGACCTGTACAATCACAGACACAGCTTCAAGGACGAACAATCCTCCAATAATCGCTAGAACAATTTCATGTTTAATAGCGACGGCCGCACTTCCTAAAGCACCGCCCAAAGCAAGAGACCCTGTGTCGCCCATAAACACCATGGCCGGCGGGGCATTATACCAAAGAAAGCCTAACCCAGCTCCGACGATAGCACCTAGAAAAATGGTGACTTCCGCACTACCTTTAACGAAAGGCACACCCAGATATTCAGAAAAATTATAATTGCCGACAAGATAAGCAATAAAAGCCAAACTCATACAAGCAATCATGACGGGAACAATTGCGAGACCATCTAAACCATCCGTCAGATTAACCGCGTTAGAGGCTCCAACAATGACGAGACAACCAAAAGGGATAAAAAACAGGCCGAGATTTATCCATGTATTTTTCAACAATGGAATAGCAAGTCCTGTTGCAAAACCATCTGGTTCGGGGGCAAAACTTTTCATCAATATGTAACAGGCCAGCGCTGCAATTCCAAATTCAAGAACAATCTTAATTTTGCCGCTAAAGCCTTTTGGGTTTTGCCGGGAAACTTTTAAATAATCGTCATAAAATCCGATAACACCAAAAGACACCGTCACCATGAAAACCGTCCAAAGAAACGGACTATGTAAATTCCCCCACAATAGGGTTGAAATGACCACGGAAATCAAAATCAAAAGTCCGCCCATAGTCGGCGTCCCGGCCTTTTGGATAATGTGACTCTCAGGACCATCATCGCGTATGGGCTGCCCTTTGCCCTGTTTGACACGCATGAGATTGATAAAACGCGGGCCCAAAATGAACGCAATCAGTAACGAGGTCATCAACGCCCCGCCCGTTCGAAACGTGATGTAGTTAAACAGATTAAAGAGCTGAAACTGCTCCGCATATGGAGCTAACCATTCATACAGCATGAACTGTCTCCACTTGCGTATTTTTTATTTTAGAAATGAGTTTTGATAGGCCTGTGGCGTTAGACCCTTTAACGAGAATAATGTCATGTGGTTCGACTTCGGACGTGACGGCTTCGAAGGCCATTTCCCAATCCCGACACCAACTTCCACGCATAGCTTGAGGCAATGCCCCTTTGAGGGCTCGCATACACTCGCCTACGAAAATAATGCGGCTAACCTTGGCTTCCTCTAGAGATTCAGCCAAGCTAGCATGTAACTCAAGCTCATCTTTTCCTAGTTCAAACATATCACCAAGAACGGCAATTTTGCGCCCAGGTTGCGAACCTAATGTTGCTATAGCCGCACGCATAGACGCGGGATTTGCATTATAGCTATCATCGATGATGGTCACGTTAGTATCGTTGAGGTTTACCTGAAACACTTCACCTCGACCACTTAAAGCTCTAAACTCCGAAAGCGCCTTCAAGCTTGCTTCAACGTGTATACCAGCCGCCAAACAGGTCGCGACAGCGCAAGCGGCATTTTGCAACCAATGCTCACCGGATAAAGGCATAGTGAGCGCGTAATTTTTATCATCTATTTTTAACGTGGCCGAGATATTTTCCGCCGTGATAACTGGCTCAGTGATTTGAACATCCGCGCTATCATCATATCCGAAAGTTGTGATCTTGTTGCGAGATAGATCTATCTTACTTGAAAGCAATTCATAATAATCATCATCCGCATTCAGAACAGCCGTTCCGCCAAAACGAAGCCCCTCGAATATTTCAGCTTTCGCCTCCGCAATTTTTTCAACACTTTCGAAATGCGCTAAATGCGCGGGAGCGATTTTAGTGATAACGGCGACATGAGGTGCAACCAAGGGAGACAAATCGGCCAGTTCACCCGCATGATTCATACCAAGTTCAAAAACGCCATATTCGGTCTCGCTCGGCATAGATGCCAAGGTCAGCGGCACTCCCCAGTGATTATTAAAAGATTTTTGGGATTTATGCGTTTGTCCTTGTTTTTCGCATATCAATGCAATGGCTTCTTTAAGACTGGTCTTACCCACACTGCCGGTGACAGCAATCCTGATCGCCTTGCTGCGTTCACGCGAAAACACCGCCATATCCCGCATAGCCTGAACCGTATTTTCAACGATGATAGCTGGCGCCACCTCATCATTGCGTTCAGACATAACAGCGCCCGCATCAGCTTTTCGAGCCTGCGGGATAAACTCATGCCCATCACGACTATCTTTTAACGGAATAAAAAGCTCACCTGAATTTAGCGACCGCGTATCTATGGATAACCCTGTTACAGACCAATCACCGCGTATCTGTCCTCGCGTTGCTTTAGCAATATCTGTGGATGTCCAAAGCACGCTAGACATGGTCAAGCTCCTTAAGAGCGAGTCTAACTTGCTCTACATCCGAAAATGGAATGACTTTATCACCGACAACCTGACCTTGCTCATGACCTTTGCCGGCGACAACCAAACAATCTTCTGGGCGCAATAGCTTTATACCTTTTCGGATAGCGCTTGCGCGATCACCAACTTCGTCCGCATCAGGACAACCATCCAAAACAGCCTTGCGAATTTTAGCGGCATTTTCGGTTCGAGGGTTATCATCCGTAACGATGACATGATCGGCAAGCTTTGCTGCCACAACCCCCATTTTAGGACGCTTATCCGGATCTCTATCGCCACCACAGCCAAACGCTAATATGATACGACCCATAGTATGCGGCCTCACGCTGCGAAGTAATTTATCGAGACCATCTTCAGTATGGGCAAAATCGACAAATATAGGCGCCCCATCGGACGTACGCCCCGCCTCTTCCATACGACCCGCAACACCTTTTAAATTCTCAATGGCTTCAAGTGCTGTTTCTTTGTTTATACCGGTTAGGAGCGCCAACCCAAGAGCTGCCACAGCATTTAACGTTTGGAACTCGCCCGCCAAAGGTAAAGTCACCTCGTATCGTTTTCCTTGCACACCTAGAGTTAGGAGTTGGCTCGCGGCTTTCGGCATTACTTCATCAATATGAATATCTTTACCCGTCCAGCCAACTTGCATCACATCTTGACCCCGGTCTTTGCAGAGTAAAGCTAATTTTTGACCATAGGGATCGTTGACATTGATAACGACCGGTGCCGTCGCTGGGGTTAATTCCAAAAACAATCTCGCCTTTGCCTCGAAATAATCGTCAATATCCGGATGATAGTCGAAATGATCTTGGGTTAAGTTTGAAAAACCTGCTGCAGTAATTTTTACATTATCAAGTCGGTATTGTTTCAAGCCATGGCTTGAGGCTTCCATGCCGACATGAGTAATATTTTTATCTACCAATTTCGATAAAGTTTTATGAAGCGCAACAGCATCTGGGGTCGTATGAGACAAAGGCTCCAAACCTTGAGATGTTTTTATACCTAAGGTTCCAAAACATGCGGACTTAAGCCCAGCATACTCCCAAATTTGACGTAAAAACTCGACCGTAGAACTTTTACCGTTTGTACCAGTCATTGCGACAAGGGTTTCTGGTTGTCCCGGATACAAACGACTGGCTAGACGACTGTAAAAAAGGCGCGGATTTTCATGGCCAATATAAGGAATATCAAGCTCGCTCAAACCTGGCGTCGACAAAATCGCACTTGCACCATTTTTCACGGCACTACTAATATAGTCTCGCCCATCAGCGACATTACCTGGCAATGCCGCAAACATTGTTCCGGGTTTAACAGTTCGGCTATCACAGGAAAGGCCCGCAATATCGGGATTATCACCGTCCCAAGGCATGGGAGCTATAAGCTCTTTTAATCTCATCTTAGCGCCCCCGTATTTGAAAAGGGACTATAAGCGACCGGATCAAGGCGTTGCGGCACGCCTAACATTGGCGCGATTCGTTCGATGACCTTTCCGGCCGCTGGAGCCGCTGTCCAACCTGCCGTGGCATAGCCATATGTTTCAGCCGTGGCTTGAGGCTCATCAAGCGTGATAAAAACCAGATATGTAGGATCTTCATAGGGAAATGCGGCTACAAATGAAGACACAAGACGACGTTCGTCATATCCTTCTGCATCGGGTTTATCGGCGGTCCCAGTTTTACCCATAACACCATAACCTCTGACTCTCGCGTTTCTGCCTGTACCATTCGTTGCGACATAGCGCATGAGGTCTTTAACAGTTTGTGACGTCGCTGCGGATACCACTCGCTTTTTTTCCATAGGGTTCGCCGTGTCACGAACAAGTATGGTTGGAGCGATATACTCGCCTCCATTTAGCAAAGCTCCCACAGCAACCGACAATGCGAGCGGCGTTACGGCTATACCATGTCCGTAAGAAACCGTTACAGTTGTAATATCTTGCCACTCAGTATGAAGTTGAGGCTTAGCACTTTCATTTAGTTCTATATCAACGCGGTCCATCAAACCTAAACTAGCAAGAAAGGACTGCTGAATTTCTCCACCCGCTTTTTGAGCAATAAGAGCCGTGCCGCGATTAGAGCTTTGCGCCAATATGTCAGGCATAGCTAAAGGAACATCGCTTGGATGATCATCACGGATAAACTTATCTCTAACCTTCAGAGGCAAATGTGCTGGGAAAGTCTCGCGCAAATCCGTAATATCATTCTCCAATGCCATTGCCATCGTTATCGGTTTGAATACTGACCCAAGCTCATAGGTCGACATTGAGGCGTGATTATAAAGATTTTGCGGCGATATTGTGCTCGGCGAATTGGGATCAAAATTGGGCAAAGATGCCATAGCCAATATTTCACCATTCTTTATATTTAGAATTACACCAGCATTTGATTTCGCTTGAAAATAATCCAAAGACCTTTGCAGCTCCTCATGCAATACATTTTGTAGTCGCAAATCCAACGACAAGCTAACTGCAGGTGCATTTGGCGTCGACAGCCTATCATTGAATGCTCGTTCGGCACCCGCCAATCCGACCATATCCACATCTGTAAAACCAACTAAATGCGCCCCCAAATGACCCCTCGGATAAACGCGCTGTGGCTCAGCTTGAAATAACATGCCGGGCAAACCTGAACTGAATACTTGTTGATGCTCTTTAGGTGTCAAACCTCTTTTTATTAGGACCTGATCACGTTCTCGATTAAGTTTCTCCAACAGATCAATCCTATCAAGATCGTCAAAAATATTTACTAATTCGGACGCTGTCGCATCGGCATCCCATACATATTTGGGCCGCGCATATAACGCATAAGTCGCGAGCGTAGTTGCCAAAACCTCCCCATTACGATCGACTATGTCTGCTCGCTGCGGTGTTGCAAATTGTGAGTTAAAATAACGAGAGTCGCCAGGAGAGAACAACGCCACTTCGGCAAGTCTCACAACTGCCAAAAACAAGGCCGCAAGAAATATAATGGCACCAATTCTTATACGAATACGGCCCTCTGATACGGCGGCAAATTCACCATCAGCCACTTTCATAACTCGACTTATGGGAGACTGGCTTTGAATTCGCTCAGTCATTCCAAGCCCTTTGCTTTTCGATATCAAAGTGTAGCGCAATATCAGCGGGCAAGATAATCCGGTCAGTTTTGACTGGGACTAAACCTAATTGGCGCTCAGCCAACCTACCCAATCTAGCCGGACTTTCCAGATAGGAAATTTCTGCCCTCAATACATTGATCGCATCAACTTCGATTTGAACTTGATGCTCCAACAGTGCAACCTCAGACCGAGCAGATTGAGCTTTTGTCTTAACATAAAACAACGCGACCGTGAGCCCCACACCGACGATTAAAAGAAAAAATGCCAGGGCATGTCGGGATTTATGAGATCTTCCAGGATAGTAACTCATGACACCCACTTATAATCTGTTAGACGTGGGGCTTTAGGGAGCAGATCAACACTTGGCTCAATTGCCAGTGCCTTAGTTCGTATAGCCATCCGTAACTTTGCGGACCGCGACCTGGGATTAGCTTCAATTTCTGAATGCGATGGCTTAACAACTGCTTTTCGCGGCATCGAAAAACTTAATTCTGGAAAATTCTGTTTTACTTCAGGAGCGTAACGCGATCCGGACGACGGGATTAATGCTCTTGATTGCAGAAATTTCTTTACAATTCTGTCTTCAAGAGAGTGAAACGTCACAACGATAAGGCGCCCGGCAGGCTTCAACATGCGCTCAGCTGCGCATAGACCATAAAAAAGTTCCGCCAGCTCATCATTAATAAATATTCTTAAGGCCTGAAAAATCCTGGTAGCGGGATGAGTTTTACCCCGTCTCCCAAACGCTTTTTCAATGAGATTTGACAATCCGTCTGTTGTCAAAAGCTTTTGTTCTGACCTAGCTCGATCAATAATTTTCGCTGCCTGTGTTGCACGGCGCTCTTCTCCATACACTCTAAAAACCCGTGATAAGTCATCAACCGACAAAGAATTAACTGCATCTGCAGCTGTGGGGCCAGACTTTGACATACGCATATCAAGAGGCCCCGAACGCATGAAGGAAAACCCGCGCTCCGCCTGATCTAACTGCATTGAAGACACTCCGATATCCAAAATAACGGCGTCCACTTTATCTAGACCCAAATTGTCCATTTGAGAAAAAGATGTTTCAATAAGTCGAAATCGATTTGCAAATGATCGCGCCAACTCATCTTCACGCACTTTTACAGTTGGGTCCCTATCAAGAGCAATAAGATTGCAATCAGCAGCTCGTAAAAAGGCCTCTGTATAACCACCGTTACCAAAGGTTCCGTCTAAATAGGTTTCGCCGTCACGTGGCGACAATGCAGTCAAAACCTCTGGCAACATCACGGGAAGATGCATTAAACTCCCCCTGGATAAGATATTGGCTTCAAAAGATTACGGCTTTCTTTTGCCATCTGCCTAACGTCCGTCAAACGAGCTTCATGGGCCTCCGGCCGCCAGATTTGAAACCTACGGCCCAAACCTACAAATGTCCCCTTATCGGCAAGAGCTGCAAATTCAACAAGATCTTTGGGCAAAGTTATCCGACCACCACTATCAAAAGACAATCGGCGGCTGGCGGCAAAGATTGACAGCTCAAGCCACTCCCTCTGTTCGTTCATGGGGTCGATATTATCGAGTGAACGCTGATATCCGTCAAGCAGAGCCATATCACCACCTTCAAGATAGGCCCCATTAATGCTCGGCCATACGATTACGCCATCAAAACGCGACGTATCGACAACAGACCTAAAATCAGCAGGTACTGAAATCCGGCCTTTTGCATCCAAATTATTTGTCGTCGTCGACAAAAACATGACTATTCCCTCGCGAACCATAGAAAACAGTTCTTACATGGGATAACATGGGATATTATGGGATACAATGCCTATTTAGTAAAAAATTAAGCATAAATTCTACTTTTTACAGTCCACACGTCTTAGAAATGAATTAGAACTTAAAGATTAAGGTTTACAAAAGAGTATAGCTGTCCAAAAAACCAACCAAATTCAGAAAGTTAAACTTGCCAATTAAAAAAAAGACATATGAGAGGCTTTCATTTGTATCTAGCAGTCGACCTGACGCGATTGATGCACTTAAATTACTGGCAAAAAAATACGGTAATTACGATGCAGCCGAAGCGGATGTCATAGTCGCTCTTGGCGGTGATGGTTTTATGCTGGAGACTTTACGTCGCCAAATGCCTTTATTACGTCGCGGCTTGCCAATATATGGCATGAACCGCGGAACAATTGGCTTTTTGATGAATGAGTATAATTCCGAAGATTTGTTAGAACGGCTCTCTAACTCCAAACCCGCTACTATTCGACCACTAAAAATGCGAGCCTTTGCCGAAGAAGGCATATATGAAGAGCTCGCTTTCAATGAAGTCTCTCTATTTAGACAAACCCGACAAGCGGCACATATCCGCATTCTTGTAGATGGAAGAGAACGTATGGATCGTTTAATTGCGGACGGCATTATGCTTTCAACACCCGCAGGCTCAACAGCCTATAACCTCTCCGCTCACGGTCCGGTTATACCATTAGGCGCTGAAATCCTTGCCCTCACCCCTATCAGCGCCTTTCGCCCAAGACGTTGGCGCGGCGCTGTATTGAAAGCCGAAGCCAAAGTTGAGTTTGAAAATCTTGACAAAGACAAACGCCCTGTCAGCGCAACGGCTGATAGTCGTGAATTCAGAAATATACATAAAGTATCCATTCAACAGGATATTGATACGTCCATCACGCTTTTATTTGACCCGGATCAGGCGCTGGATGAGAAAATATTACGCGAGCAGTTTTCAACATAAACGGTTAAACAAATTTCCGCCCATTACGCCGCCTGCCCCTCCAGCCCGTCTAAATGCTCTAAAAACCAATCCTGATCTTCCTCTGGCAAATCAATTGGCAGACTTAACATGCGTTGCACCATCAAGCTTTGAAAATACACCTCATCATATTCAAGACCTGACATTTCCAAATCCCTATAAATAAGACTGGCAGAATGCATAATCTGCGTATGAAGTTCACTAAAGCCGGCGCGGTTGCACAGAGCTTTTAGTCCAAATGGCCCTCCATCATGTATCATAAGCGAAGCTTTAGATGCTGAAATATGAGCCAAATGCGCCAAAGCGTAGGTCAAAAATTTCATCCGCCCTAATCCCGCCGCCCTTAGAATAATTGACGGCGTGAGTCGTCCCTCCGATGCCACGCTCAGAACTAATTTCTGCGTGTCTCCGTCACTCATATCTTCCGATATTATGCTAACAGTTGCACGTTCTCTCGTTTTTTTGGAAAGCTTAGTTGAGAGCGCAGAGGACAGATTATGCTTTTCCCCGAGCGAGACTACCATCTCATCTGACGCGACAGTCACCAATTTTTCCATAACGGCCACAGGAAAATCTCGCCGTGAGATAAAGGCCTCTTTGATAAGATCATTATCATGATAAAGCTGCAATATATGACCTGCCGTCTCTTGATCAATGATTGCCCCATCATTGGCGGCGACTTCCGCAACAGCCTGACTATCCCCATATCTAACAATCGCATTCACCAGATTGCCACTTAGAATAGGACGTTTTGCAATCGCGATAATTTTCGCGGCAGCTTTCGAACGCAATAACGCAATAAGATCTTCATCCGTTAACACAGGTGAGTGGGCAATAACCGGCACAGCAATATTATCGATATCCGCGATAAGCTTAAGAGCAATCTCTCGCGGCAACTCCGGCGAATTTCGTAAGGTAACCGCTAAAGCTCGGCGCACAATCTCTAGAGCATCCCGCGCCATATAATCCATTAATTCCAGCGCAAAATTACGTTCTTCATCGCTTAAGCCCCCCGCCCTCACCGTCTGGCAAATGCGGGTTGCCGCCGATGCACGCGATCCGGGCTCGCGATGATTAACGAGCATATCAACGTCTTTAACGTCCAGCTTTTCTAATACTAACTCAGCCATTCTTTCTAACTATAGTTTTATGGTAAATAGGAAGTTTATAAGACTGAGCCTATTATTAAGGCATATATACCGATTAAACCCCCGCGCTCGCGGGTTTCTTAAAACGCCAATTCATAGACAGGCGTATACGCGCACCCGTCTCGACCTTGCGGCTTTCCGAGTGCCAAAAAGGCAGGAGGTTATGTCCTATGGTTCATCGCGTAACCACTTTTTTAATTGAAACCCAACGCGGGTTGGGTTGGGCAGATT
>CAZPLJ010000036.1:0-6001 GCA_964587545.1 uncultured Caulobacterales bacterium
GGACGGTGATCATCTAGAGACCCTGTTTCTACGATCTCTCTTGATCCGCTTTCGATAAGGGCTTAGGAAGAATTCGAGGATTTTTTTTGGCCCTTTGATATTGGCAAGTGCACTATTCTCAACGCCCCATCGACTTCCTGTCCGCTTATTTTCTCAATACTTTGTCATGGTTGATAGCTTCTTTCGGATTAAAAATGACAAGCAAGGGTTAAGGAAGCTTTGCATTTTCGATCCATTGTCATAAAGGACAGGCATGTTAAAAAACTGGCAGTTTTATCCACTCGCTTTAATGACTATTTTCGGCATGATTGCATATGCCTTATCATACGGCGATCACGAACCCATTGATCCGTCTCAAGGTTATTTGCTTGAAGGGCGTGGTTTAGAAACTCTCACAACTGGTCCTGGGACATTTTACGATTTGGTCGGCGATCCCGTCAATCCATATGCTTATACCACTCTGTCAGCCAATCAATCTTTGGCGGCAGCCCCGCAATCTGCTGGGGTTTTTGCGACCCTTTCGCGCGAATATAAAACAGAATTTGCAGGTAAAGACATTGAAATCATCGTCACGGCCAGAGCCGGACAAACAAATCCGGTTAGTGAATTTAAAATATCATATTTTGCGACAGGTGCAGGAGATACAGGCTGGAAGGACTTTATCGCAGGTAAAGAATTTCAAGAATTCAAGCTCGTTTACACACCCAAAAAAGCGACCTCTGACTTTGACGTCGATTATTTGGGTATTTGGCCCGACGTTAAAGGAGAAAGCAAAACGCTCGACGTAAAATCCCTGCGAGTCAGAATTCTCAATTAAGCCTTTAAATCATTTATCAAATCGCGTGCGCCAGCCGCAATTTCAGGATGATCCATCGCATAAGCCAGAACCGTTTCAAAATAACCTAATTTTGAGCCACAATCATAATCTTGCCCCTCATACTCATAGGCATAAAACTTTTGCTCATCCATGAGACGTGCCATCGCGTCAGTGAGCTGTATCTCCCCACCGGCACCGGGATCTTGATCGGCCAAAAGGTCCATAATACGTGGCTGTAATATATAACGACCTGTGATTTTTAGATTGCTCGGCGCTTCAGAAACGGGAGGTTTTTCCACCATACCTGACATTGCGATAAGACGACCATCTCTGGATTTAGGCGCAATCACACCATAGGAAGACACTCGCTCTTCGGGAACAGCATCCACAGCGATAATATTTCCGCCGACCTCGTTGTAGGCGGTCATCATTTGAGCCAAACAGCTCGTTTTAGCTTTAACCAAAACATCTGGAAGCAAGATTGCAAAGGGTTCGTCGGCAATAATATCGCGCGCACACCATATTGCGTGACCGAGGCCCTGAGCGCTTTGCTGGCGAACAAAACTCATTGTACCCGGTTCGGGTGTTAAGGCATCCAGTTGATCAAATATATCCGTCTTGGAACGTTCCCGTAAACTATATTCCAACTCATAGGCCCGATCGAAATAATCCTCAATCGCGCCTTTATTTCGACCCGTCACAAAAATAAAATGCTCAATCCCGGCCTCTTTGGCTTCGTCCACAACATATTGAAGGGCGGGGCGGTCTACGATGGGTAGCATCTCCTTAGGCACTGTTTTAGTCGCCGGAAGAACACGCGTTCCAAAACCTGCGACCGGTAATACTGCTTTTCTAACTTTTTTCATTTATTCCACCGTGACTGATTTAGCGAGATTTCGTGGCTGATCCACATCCGTCCCCAAATGCACCGCAGCATGGTAAGCCAACAGCTGAACTGCAATACTCATGATAATTGGGGAGACATAACTATCCGTCGTCGGAAGCTTTATAACAGCATGGGCCATATCTGTAGCAGCCGCAGCCCCCTCCTCATCCGTAATCAAATATATCTTTGCCCCGCGTGATGCGACCTCCTGTAGATTTGAGATTGTTTTCTCAAACAAAGGGTCAAAAGGTGCAATTACCACAACGGGTGTATCTTCTTCAATCAAGGCAATTGGGCCATGTTTTAGTTCACCAGCTGCATAACCTTCGGCGTGAATATAAGAAATTTCCTTAAGCTTGAGCGCGCCTTCAAAGGCGATGGGTACATTACTACCCCGCGCGAGATAGAAACAGTTTTTAGCTTTCGAAAAATCATAGGCCAAACTTTCAATATGTTCATCCTGTTTAAGGGCCTCTGAGATCATGCGCGGCATCTTGATAAGCGCGCGCGTGATACGGATTTCAGCATCACGAGATAGGCGGTCTGTCGCCCGGCCTGCCCCGACCGCCAGAGCAGCGAGAGCTGTAAGCTGAGATGAAAACGCTTTGGTTGACGCGACACCAATTTCTGGACCCGCATTAATCGGCAAGGCTAAGTCGGCTTCGCGCGCCATTGTTGAGGTCATGACGTTGACAAGCGCCACAGTTTTCAGGCCTGCCTCTTTGCAATAGCGCAAGGCCGCAAGCGTATCTGCTGTTTCTCCGGATTGCGATATCGCAATAAACATCGAGTTTTTGGAGAGAACCGGCTTTCTATATCTAAATTCGGAGGCAATATCGACGTCCACGGCAATTCTAGCTATTTTTTCAAACCAATATTTCGCGACCTCCCCCGCATAGCTGGCTGTCCCGCAGGCCGTAATAATAATCCGGTCAACATTTTTGAAATCGAGCTCTTCAGGTAGATTGGCCGCCAGTTTGAAATCATCGACATAATTGCTGAGTGTTCGGCCGCTAGTTTCTGGCTGCTCATAAATTTCCTTAAGCATGAAATGTCGAAAATTTCCTTTTTCGGCCATGGCCGGCCCGCCGGAAATAATGGTAACAGCTCTATCGACGGCATTATCGTTTTCATCGAATATTTTATAGCCATCTGCGGTAATGATCGCCCAGTCACCCTCTTCGAGATAGATCATGCGTTGGGTGAGCTGCGCGAGCGCGAGCGCATCAGACCCAATATACATTTCGTCATCCCCAATACCGATGGCCAGCGGAGACCCTGCCCGAGCGGCAAAAATATGCCCGGGATAGTCTTTAATGATGAGACCAAAAGCGTATGCCCCATGCAATTTCTTCAAGGATTGACGGAAGGCATCCATCGGAGAAAGGCCCGTGTTTAGTGCTTCGTCAACCAGATGGGCGACAACTTCTGTATCCGTTTCACTTTCAAAACTACGCTTACCTTCAAGAGATTTTCTAATTTCGAGATAATTCTCAATTATGCCATTGTGAACGACCCCTACTCGACCCGCGAAATGCGGATGCGCGTTGGTTTCGTTAGGAATACCATGGGTCGCCCATCGCGTGTGAGCAATTCCGACCTGGCCATCTACGCCGCCGAGTTGCAATTTTTGTTCAAGCGCCTTGATTTTCCCTTCGGCGCGAACCCGTTTTAAATCGCCATTTTCAAGAACGGCGACACCGGAACTGTCATAACCGCGATATTCTAACCGTCTTAAGCCATCAACGAGGCGCTCTGTGACCTGCGTTGTTCCAACGATCCCGACAATTCCGCACATATATAGCCCATTCAGTTAATAGCGGCGCGTCCCACACTGCTATAGGTAAACCCTAGAGCCCTTATAGCTGACAGTTTGTAAATATTACGTAAGTCTATGAGAATTGGTGTTTTCAAGAGGGATTTGACACGCGCAAGATCCAGGGCCCGAAATTCATCCCATTCTGTGATGATAACAGCCGCATCAGCCCCTTCAATACAATCATATGCACTGGAGGTATAATCGATATCTTGCAATAATTTCTTGGCTTCGCTCATAGCTTCAGGGTCATAGGCTCTGATATTGGCACCATTTTGTTGCAAATGCGGTATGATTGTGAGGCTCGGGGCATCGCGCATATCATCCGTATTGGGCTTAAACGCTAATCCTAATATCGCGATGGTTTTACCTTCGACACCGTTACATGTCGCGATGATTTTTTCCGCCATAGCGGTTTTACGGGCTTTGTTTGCTTCAACCACAGACTTTATAATCGATAATTCGACTTCCGCCTCATCGGCGGTGCGTACCAGAGCCAATGTATCTTTGGGAAAGCATGACCCACCATAACCAGGCCCGGCGTGGAGGAATTTCTTACCAATTCTTTTATCCATGCCGATGCCGCGTGCAACTTCTTGCACGTTCGCGCCGACGGCCTCGGCCAGATCCGCCATTTCATTAATGAAGCCAATTTTGGTCGCAAGAAAGGCATTGGCGGCGTATTTAATCAGTTCGGATGTCCGGCGCGTTGTGAAAACGATCGGAGTTTCATTAATGAAAAGCGGCCGATAAAGCGCACGCATGACGTCTTTGGCGCGTTCATCTTCAGTGCCTACCACGACACGATCTGGGCGTTTAAAATCATTGATTGCGGCCCCTTCGCGTAAAAACTCCGGATTAGACACAACCTCAAACTCGGCATCAGGTCGGGCCTTTTTGACAATAGTTTCAACCTCATCTCCGGTTCCAACCGGCACGGTAGACTTTGTTACGATGACCGTAAAACCATCAATATTTTCAGCAATTTCTTCTGCCGCCGCATAGACATAAGATAAATCCGCGTGACCATCGCCTCTGCGTGACGGTGTACCCACAGCGATAAAAACGGCTTCTGCATTATTCATGGCGGCGGGTAAGTCCGTTGTGAAACTGAGACGGCCTGCTTTGACATTTTTCTCGACAAGCGTATCCAATCCCGGTTCAAAGATCGGGACACCTCCGCAATTGAGCATCTCGATCTTGGCTGGGTCTTTGTCCACACAGACAACCTCATGGCCAAAGTCTGCAAAACAGACCCCTGATACCAAGCCGACATATCCCGTTCCAACCATGACAATACGCATGACACATTCCTTATGAGCCGTAGCGGCTATACAATATTTCGGACTTTATGTGCAGACCGCACAATAAACACAAGCTCTGTATAATTGACATTTGGACATGATAGGGTTTGATAGCCCTATGCCGGAGTTTCCTGATATCTTGTTATTTGCCGCGCCATTTTTCGTTCTGACTGTAGCGCTTGAGTGGATGTTTGTGCGTTCGAAAGCGTTCAAAGGCCGTTACGAGGCTAGAGATGCCATCGCCTCTATGACGATGGGGCTCGGAAATCTCATATCCGGCATATTGTTAGGCATTATCGGATTGACCCTTTTGATATTTGTCTGGCGGTTTAGAATTTTTGATTGGGGCTATGCTCTACCCGCTATTATTTGCGCCCTCATCGCGCAGGATTTCTTTTATTACTGGAAGCACCGTTTCTCCCACACCATCAGATGGTTTTGGTCAGCCCATGTGGTGCATCATTCCTCTGAACATTATAATCTCTCAACGGCCTTAAGACAGCCATGGAATAGTGATCTCACGCTGGAAATCCTGTTTTATATCCCGCTTGTGCTATTGGGCGTGCATCCGCTTTTACTGGCCTTTGTCGGCTCACTTAATCTGCTTTATCAATATTGGATACATACAGAAGCCATCCGCAAAATGCCCAAATGGTTTGAGGCGATTTTTAACACGCCCAGCCACCACCGCGTGCACCATGCCACTAATCCCAGATATCTTGATGCTAATTTCGCTGGGATACTCATTATCTGGGATAAAATGTTCGGAACATTTGTGCCTGAAATGGAAGACATTGAAGACATTAAATATGGCATCATCAAACCCGTGGGAAGCTATAACCCCATCAAAATCGCCTTTGTTGAGATGCTTAATGTGTTTAAGGACGCTGCGCAGCCCGGTTTGAAACTCTCCGAGAGACTTAAATATATTTTCGCCCCGCCCGGCTATAGCCATGACGGAACACGCAAAGGCAGCGCCGATTTAAAGCGGGATTATGTGAGCTCCAATCCGGAACAAGCGGGCACGCCGGGATTGCCAAACACTAGGTTTAGCGAATGAGTGTTTCGAATAACTTTAACGCTGTTTCAACAGCGTTGCAGAACATGCCTTTGTCCCACCCCCCCACCTTCATCTCAAAATCCGACCAATCATCGTCTTTGTCAATCGGTTCCCAAAG
>CAZPLJ010000036.1:6101-12774 GCA_964587545.1 uncultured Caulobacterales bacterium
CCACCTTCATCTCAAAATCCGACCAATCATCGTCTTTGTCAATCGGTTCCCAAAGCGCGCCGGTTTTGCCTCCGCTCAGCCCTACTAGTCGGACAAGAAATTGTGAAGCGGGTTGCTTTGATAATTATGGTGCGGATGTTATGCCCACAATGTCCGGGACATAAATCCCCGTTAGGAGCCAACGCATGCCGACAGAAAAAGTAGAATTTAAAGGCGCGTTTGGCGATACGTTATCGGCCAAGCTAGATTACCCCGAAGGCGAGCTTAAAAGCTGGGTTTTGTTTGCCCATGGATTTTCCATTGGAAAAGACCTGAAACCCGTCAGGACTATCGCAAAATCCTTAGTCGATGATGGTTATGGCATGATGCGGTTTGACTTTACCGGTCTGGGTCAGTCGGGCGGGAATTTTTCCGATACAAATTTTAGCTCAAATTGCCAAGACCTTAGAAATGCCGCCGCTTTTCTGCGCGAACACCATAAGGCCCCTTGTGTCATGATTGGGCATAGTTTTGGCGGCACGGCGACGCTTAAAGTGGCCGATGAAATCCCCGAATGTAAGGCGGTGGCCACCATTGGATCGCCCTGTGATACCACACATATTGTCCATCAATTTGCCGATAAACTCGAAGAGATAGAAGAAGAAGGCGAAGCCAAAGTTCTTCTGGGCGGACGCCCTTTTATTATTAAAGAGCAATTCCTCGAAGATATCGGCAATCAGGATATTGCTAAAGAGATACAAGACCTAGGTCGTGCGCTGATGATTTTTCATTCGCCCCAAGACAGGGTCGTCGGAATTGACAATGCCGCTCATATTTATAGCAAAGCCAAACACCCCAAAAGCTTTGTCAGCCTCGACGGCGCGGATCATTTACTCCTGAAAGATAAAGCGGACGCCGAATATATCGCCCATGTTATTACGGCATGGGCGCATCGCTATATTAAAGGCGGATATACCGAGTAGGGTTTCAAGACCAATTATAAAGTATTGAAACTCGCAACCTTCGCCTCAAAATCCGACCAATCATCCTCTTTATCAATCGGTTCCCAGAGCGCGCCAATTTCGTCGTATAAAAGGCTCGCATAGGGCTTAGCTGTTAGCTCTAAAGACTCGTAGGTCGAGAATGTTTTAAACCAGTCATCAAATTGCTCGCCTTGGTAAAAGTCATTATTCGGGCTTTTGAGCGCGGTTTTTTGAGCGCCCGCCCCGCCCTGCCAGTCATGCCAGAATTGCGGCCAGCTAGCTTGGCTGTCTTCGAGATATTTAAATGTCTGCAACACAAAGTCGACATCCGCGCCCAGCTTTTTAGAGGCTATTGCGAAGCGACGAAATATATGATCGCGCAAAGCGGGTTTATAATGATCCGCAAAACCTTCCAGAGCTGCAATGAGTTCTTTATCATCATGAATAACGGCAAGAGAGTTAGCGAGCTGTCCCAAGTTCCAATACATAATCTGGGGCTGGCGCGCGAAAGCGTAGAGCCCGGTTCGGTCAAAATAGGCCGCCGTATGTCCTGATTTAAGCGTGGGTAAAAAGCGGTAAGGGCCATAATCAAAGCTCTCACCTGTGATGTTCATATTATCCGTATTCATGACGCCGTGCACAAATCCGCCCGCCATCCAGCTTGCGACCGTATCAGCGGAATTAATAGCCACCTGCTCTAATAGCTCTGCGGCGTTTGTTGCGTCCGGGTAAAAATGCTGGATGCAATACTCCACGAGCTTTTCAAGATTATCTTTGTCTTTAAAAAAGGCGTGGCGCTGAAACGTTCCAAAGCGGATATGGGAATGGGACAGGCGCACCAAAACGGCGGAGCGCGTGGGCGATGGCTCATCATTGCGCTGCAAGCTTTCACCTGTTTCAATCAAGGAAAAGCTCTTGGATGTGTTGACCCCCAAATATTGCAGATAGCTAGTGGCGAGCACCTCTCTTACTCCGCCCAGTAATGTGAGCCGCCCGTCTCCTTGGCGTGAATATGGCGTTTGCCCCGACCCCTTGGTGCCAAAATCCATCAAACGGTTTGTCTCATCGCGCATTTGCGCAAATAAAAATCCGCGCCCGTCACCAAGGTCCGAGTTATAATGCTGGAACTGATGACCGTGATATCGCATGGCCAAAGGCTCAGGGAGGTTTTCCTTTAACGGATTAAACCGCCCGAAATGACTGACCCAATCTTCATCAGATAATTTATTCAGGCCAACAGATCTCGCTGCCGCGTCGTTGCGATAACGCAAGATAGTTTTTGGGAAATCCGCTGCCGCAACCGGATCATAAAAATCTGGCCCAAGCTGCTTGATCGCGGGATCAGCTTTGTATGATACTTTTTGACGGGCCAAAGAAAGAGGATTTACATTCCAAGTTCAGCGCCGAAATGGCTGTGCACATTGGTGTAAAATTCTTCACTTTTGCGCGCCTCGCGCCACGCAGCAATCCTAGGATAAGGCGAGAGATCAACCCCGCACATATCGACAGGTTCTAGGGCCGACAATAGCGCAATATCCGCAATCGTCATCTTCTCGCCACACAGAAATGGCTGCTCGGATAAACGCGCCTCAATGACGGGGAGATTATTTTCGAGCATTTTAAGCCCGACTTCGATGGATTTTTCGTCCTTTTCAGCACCGAAAAATTTAGCGATGACACGGTTATACTGAACGCGGCCGACCGGTGATCTCACATGGTGGATAGCAAAATCTGTCCATTGATCCACTTTCGCCTGCTCTTCAATATCATCAGGGTAAAGGCCAGATCCGCTTTTTCGCGCAATATAACGCATAATCGCCACGCTCTCAGAAAGTGTGAAATCTCCATCGGAAAGCGCCGGTACGCGCCCATAGGGATTGATAGCGAGATATTCCGGTGCCTTATGCTCCCCCTTTTGGAGATTAACCATTTGGCTTTCATAATCCACGCCTGCGGCTTCAGCCGTGAATATTGTACCTAAGGCGGGAAAAGACAGAGGATGATAATAAAGTTTCATGATGGTTCCTAAGCGGTCATATGTTCACGCAAAAAGTCTGCGGTATCGATCGGTATTTTTCTAGCCGTCTTAAATGCACGGCCAAAATTCAAAAATCCATGCGGCAAGGCTTTGGCGTGATATGACGTCACGAGGTTTCCAGCCGCTTCCAACTTATCGGCATAGGCTCGTCCCTCATCCCGCAACGGATCAAGCTCACACGTCAGCAAATATGTTGGCGGAATCCCCGCCAGATTTTCTTCGAACAGCGGCGATAAGCGCGTGTCTTGTGTATCGGCATCTTTAACATAATGCTGATCAATAAATTTCAATGCCATCACGCCCAATTGCAAAATATCCTGCGGGCCCGGATTTGGTGGTTTGACATCAACCAATTGCATTAAAGGATAGTATAAAATCTGGGCTTTAATCCGGTCACGATATTTCTGGACCAAATATGCCGTCATATTCCCGCCGGCACTATCACCACCTAAGGCGATATTTTCAGGATTGATCCCATATTCGCGGGCCTCACCATTCATCACCCAATTTAACACATGCTCGCAATCATCCGGGCCTGCCGGAAATGGAAATTGCGGCGCTAACCGATATTCAATTGAGAGAACACGGCAACCCGCACTGTCAGCAATCCGGCGGCAGATGCCATCATGACTTTGTATCGAACAGGTTACAAAACCACCGCCATGGATATATATCAACGTCGTTCTCACATCATCGTTGGCAGTTTTAGGTTCATATAGACGAACCGGAACGGGAAATTCGTCATGGGGTACGTTGAAATCGCGGATACGCTCCATATCGGGGCCGGGCGTATCAAATTGATTGGTGAGACGCCGCATATTATTATGGATTGTGTAAATTTGATCCGGCTTAGGCTTAAGCTTTTCCAAAGCCGCTCGTAATTCTTCCGTTATGTCTTCTAATGGCTTTTTCATAACTTTCGCCTCACGGGGCATACCCTCCGTCTGCCAGAAACTCTATTTCTTCCGGCGTGCTGTCCCGACCCAATACTTCGTTGCGATGCGGGAAGCGCCCAAAACGTGCTATCAGATCCCGGTGCGCTATCGCATGTTTCAAATTCTCAACATTATTCAGGCGCTGATCACATAATTCAACGCAACAATTTTGATGATCCAAACTTTCTGAATGCATAAAGGGCAAATAGATAAATTCGCGACGAGATTGATCTATTTGGAAATCCCACTTTTTCTCGATCATACGTTCAGCCACCCCTATTGCTAGCCTATCCCATGCAAAGGCCGCTTGAGTATCACGATACATATTCCGCGAAAACTGATCCGTCGCAATAATCAGAGCGAGACTACTATTCGGGCTATTTTCCCATTTATGAGGTGGTCGCTTCAGCCTCGCTGCAATTTGGTTGGATATGTCTTCAAATCTGTGGCGCACCTCCGCATCAAAAGCATAACTTTTCTTATACCATTTTTCCGGGCCAGCTTCATCAAACCAAAAGTCCAGTATATTCTGGTAGTCTGACATTAAAGTCGAATTTCACCCTCAATAACTCTCTCATATACACTTTCGTCAAGAGCTACATAGCGCCCGCTTTTTTCATGGGCGATAAATACAGGTTCAGCAATATTGGCGGGGTTAAATCCGGCCTTTACAAGATTGGTTTTTTTAAATTTAAACGTACTTGTCGTCTCTGACTCATTGGAGAGGCGCAAGAAAACCGGACGCGCATAATGTGGTAGTTCTTTTTCAACATGTGCCATGAGCGCCTCAAGATCAGGTTCCGTTTCCGCGACTAAAGCCGCCATGCCGGCGCGGCCATCATAGCCGGGCACCTGGACCCCGTAGACATTCGCCTGCGTAATCCCCGGAAATTTAGACAAGACCGCCGCCACCTCACCCGTGGCCACATTTTCAGCCTTCCAGCGGAAGGTATCCCCGACCCTGTCCATGAAAAAATAATTACCAAGCTCATCGCGTTTCATGAGATCACCGGTGCGAAACCACGCATCTCCTTTTTTAAACACATCGCGAAGAATTTTTTTCTGGGTGGCTTCTTTAGTCTCATACCCATCAAAACGAAAACGTGGATCATCGGAGCGAATTTCGCCAATCAGTTCCCCCACCTCATGCGGGTCAACCCCGATACAAAATCCATCAGAACTACGGACATTAACATTGGTCTCGACGTCATACCGGATAATATCGCAGTTGAATTTCCATTTGAGATATTCCGGCACCCGCCCGACAGACCCAACTTGGCCATCGACATTAATCAGGCTGACATTGCCTTCTGTGGCCCCGTAAAATTCAATCACATGCGGAATATTAAAGCGTGAAACAAATCCTTCCCAGACCTCCGGTCGCAATCCATTTCCAATAATCCACTTTATCCCGTGAGAACGTTCTTTGGGGTGGGGCGGGGTTGTGAGAAGAAACCGGCATAGCTCACCCACATACATGAACATTGTGGCTTTAAACTCAATCGCCTCATCCCAAAATCTAGAGGCAGAAAATTTTGGACGAACGATAACTGCGCCGCCCTTGCTAATAGCCGCTCCCACGCCACATAACCCGCCGGTCGCATGATACATGGGTAAGACCATCAACATGCGATCACCGGGTCCACTATCGGATCCGGCTGCAAACCCCCGCATATAGTTTTGCGCACGAACATGTGTAACTTTAGCCGCTTTAGGCAGACCCGTAGTTCCAGAGGTAAACATTTTCATACATTGTTCGCCCGCCTTAATGCCTTGGCGGATAGCCTTTTTCGGACGATGGGGGGGCGTATTAGAAATCGCTAAGTCAAAACTTTCATAGTCAGGCATATCCCCAAATGCCGCTACGACCTTTAATTTATTTTTCACCTCGTGTTTAGCAGCTTGCCACGCCTCAGTGAGCTCGTGATCCAATATCAGAATTTGACTATCTGAGATATTGAGACAATGGGCGAGCGCATTCCCAGAAAGTTGAAAGTTCAATAGCGCCGGGATAATGCCGGCTTTCGACAGGCCAAACCAGATGGCAACATATTCCAATCTGTTTCTCGCAAATACAGCCACCGTATCACCCGGCTTACAGCCCTCAGAAATAGCCCAATTGGCAACCCGGTTCGCATATATTTCAAACTCATCATAAGTGAGCGTCCTATCATCCTCGATGAACGCCAGATTAGGACCAAACTGATCAACACGTCTTTCTAGTTCATCAGCAATAAGATGATTTGATTCCGCATCGACATCTTTCACAAAGCGTAGCATACGCAACATATTGCTTAAATAATGCGTCTCGCGCTTAAGCGTAGCAAACAATCCCATAAATCCGGTCCATTTTGGTTATATATGTTACATAATCCGACGTAGAGGCGGGTCAAGGCGTTACCTGCGAATGGCAGGACGTCATTTCAGAATCTCATCACAGAAACTCATGGCAAAAAACAAAAAACCTCGCAATGAAATCTATTGCGAGGCTAGAATTTTAAAAGTTAGAGAGTGTATGCGTTAGCAGCCTCCGGTAACTCCGCTACGACAGACAGGTGCACCGTGAGAGTGACCAGCGCCGAAGCCTCGGCTATAGCCTGTGCCTGATCCAGCTCCAAATCCAGCTCCGTTACCAACAATGACGCCGGCTCCAGGTCCAAATCCAACACCGTTACCAACAACTCCGCCGGCTCCAGGGCCAAATCCAACACCGTTACCAACAACTCCGCCGGCTCCAG
>CAZPLJ010000036.1:12874-29074 GCA_964587545.1 uncultured Caulobacterales bacterium
CCAAATCCAACACCGTTACCAACAACTCCGCCGGCTCCAGTTCCAAATCCAGCACCGTTACGGACAACGCCGCCAGCACCAACACCAAATCCTGCACCAGGGCCTACGCCGTGAACATGGTTGTTCGCACCCCCAGAAAACCTATGGGAAAGTCTACGATCGACGCCGTAAACAGGCACAGGAACCGGCACTGCTGTCGGGACAGGATAAGGTGAGGTCACGATAGGGCGAACGACATTGATCTGGTTCGTCTGTGTTTGCGGCACCATGGTTGTCACTTCTTTTTGACGTGTGACTGGGCGCATAACGGTATGGTCCTGATATTCCGTCATTGGACGCATAACAGTCTCAGTAAAGGTCTGCGTTTCCGGAACCATGGTGGTATTAAATTTGGTCTCGGTGTGCGGCACCATCTCCGTTACTTCAACCATTTCCGTTTGCTCAACCATTTGGGTTTGCTCGACCATCTCGGTCATCTCAACGAGTTCCGTCACGTCAACCATTTCGGTTTGTTCGACCATTTCGGTTTGTTCGACCATTTGAGTTTGCTCGACCATTTCGGTCA
Organism: uncultured Caulobacterales bacterium; assembly: GCA_964587545.1. Taxonomy (GTDB): domain Bacteria; phylum Pseudomonadota; class Alphaproteobacteria; order Caulobacterales; family Maricaulaceae; genus JACOMS01. The sequence goes on from CAZPLJ010000036.1 coordinate 13,440, forward strand.
CTTCAACCATCTCAGTCACCTCAACCATTTGAGTTTGTTCAACCATTTCGGTTTGTTCAACCATCTCGGTCACCGGAACCATCTCGGTTTGCTCAACCATTTGAGTTTGTTCAACCATTTCGGTTTTCTCGACCATTTCAGTCGTTGGCACCATCTGAGTTTGCGCTTGCATATCAGTATATGATTCCACGTCCTGATATGATTCCATATCTGTATATGTCTCGACTTCAGTATGCGGCTGTAATTCAATAAACTCCTTCATCACGGTGACAGGTTTCATGACTTTAACCTCTTTCATCACGGTAACTTCCCGGGTTTTCGTGATAGGTCGCTGTTTTGTTACAGCTCTCTCAAGCGTGACAGGTACCATAACGGTTTCGGGTACCATTTTTGTTTCTGGTACCAATGTTGTTTGAGGAACAACCGTCGTCTGCGGAACCATAGTTGTTTGAGGCACCATTGTCGTCTGAGGCACCATGGTCGTCTGGGGGACCATCGTTGTTTGTGGAACCATGGTCGTTTGAGGAACGGACTTCGTCTGAGGCACCATCGTCGTCTGAGGCACCATAGTGGTTTGCGGTACCATGGTTGTTTGAGGTACAGACTTTGTCTGCGGCACCATCTTTGTCTGAGGCACCATGGTGGTTTGTGGCACCATAGTCGTCTGCGGGACCATTTTCGAGACAGGTTTCATGACAGTGACTTCCTCAGGGGTCGTCACTTCTTTCATGATGGTTTCGGACCGGGTGACAGTTTCGGGTTTCATTACCGTCACAGCCTTTTTCTCGACATGTTCCTGCATTTCTGTTACGCTTTCAAAAGTCGTTTGCGGACGGAACGTCGTATGAGTCTGAAAGTGAGGTTCAGTGATCGTTCTGACGACATTGGGCGCCGGAGGACAGCTACTGGGTAAACCACAGCCAGCGAATTGTGCATAAGCCGGAACGGATAGCCCGAGTGCAATTATAACTGCGCCACTTGATAATAAATGTTTCATTTTTGACCACCATGTCATCTAATTTTTAACGGTCTTAGCCGCTTTGACGTATTTTGGCGGACTCAATTTAAATTTACAACCGGACTATACACATCGGGGTTTTTCTGGATTATTTTTCCCCAATTGGGACTAAAATTCCAAATTTGGGACATGGTTTTCCCCAAACAGTATATGGATAAGGCGTGGCGATCCCGAGAGGATTCGAACCTCCGACCCTCAGATTAGGAATCTGATGCTCTATCCGACTGAGCTACGGGACCGCGATCAATTTTTCTTAAAGACTTTACAGCTCATAGAAAAGTTCTCTATACATTGGCTACCTTTTATTTGAATTGTTTATGATAATAACTGGTAGCACCAATTAATTCAGTCTTTAACGCAGTATTCTGGGCAAGCCACTCCCATTATTGGTATAACCAATTTTACATAATCGGTAGAGAAAAAAGGTTGACACATAATAAGTTCGACTATTAAACTACCCTATAAATTGTGATCAATTTCGCACAATAATAATTAACTTAGTTGACAAAAAAAGGGGATTTATATGTCTATGTCACTTATTCCTAATGGCCTATCTGCGATTACAAAGGGCTCCAAATCATTACTCGCCACGGCGTCGATCGGTGTTCTCGCGCTTGGCTTCGCAGCGATTTCCGCGCCACAAGCTTATGCGCAGACAACCTGTGAACAATTGGGTGCTGGTACAGCTCCAGAAGCGACAGGAGGAAACACAACAGCTTGTGGCGATAGTGCACGGGCTCGCGGTGACGATTCTACAGCCTTTGGTCGTGCCGCTCGTGCGGACGGAACCGATAGTACAGCTGTTGGTGATGAAGCTCGTGCTGAAGGTGATAACTCCGTTGCCATCGGTGAGGACGCTCGTGTGTTTGGAGAAGGTGGTACAGCTATCGGGGAACGCGCTCGGGCTGGTTCAAGCGATAATGGTGCCGCGGTCATTGGTAACAATGTAACGGCTATAGGACAAGACTCACAAGCATTTGGCGAAAATGCAACAGCTCTGGGTGAAAGGACTCGTGCTCTAGGTATTAGCTCAATCGCGGTCGGACAGGGAGCTGTCGCCGACATGGAAAATGCTATCGCTATCGGTGAAGACAGTTCAGCCACTGCTTTAAATGCAATCGTAATCGGTGAAGGAGCTACGGCGACTGCGGCAAATTCGGTTGCTATAGGGACACGATCAGTCGCTGATACGGCCGATACAGTTTCATTTGGCACTGCAACCTCGACACTCGAATTGGTCAATATTTCAGATGGTACAACGGCCAGCAGTGCGGTTACATTGGCTCAGTTAAACGCAGCTATCGCGGCTATTCCAGCCGGTGGCGGGGGTGGTACTACTCCTCCTGCTACGGGTGGCGGAACAGCTACTGTTGACCTCACAGAGGTAAATGCGCTTATTCAGGGAAATACTGATAATATCGCTCTTCTACAAGCTGATGTTGCAACCAATTCAGCCTCTATTGCGGCTAACGCAGGCGCCATATCTGCTAATTCAGATGCTATCGCAGCCAATGCCGCAGCAATTGCTGGCTTCACTGATGCCATTAACGACTTAAGAGAAGGTAGCGCCGCAGTCGCCTCACTACCAAATTCTTATCTACGTGCCGACGAGACATGGAGTGTCGCAGGTGGCCTTGCCGGATATGATGATGGTTTCGGCGGATTGGAAGTTGGTTTTGGCGGCGGCGTAGAATTACGTAGCAGCACAAGCGATCCATGGTCAGTCGGACTTTCAGGAGCGCTTTCTGGTGGAACAACTGTTGTTCGTGTTCAGGGCCGTATTGGCGGCTAATAAGCCACATACAAACCTAATTATTTCGGCCATCTGATTATGTCAGGTGGCTTTTTTTATCCGATCGAGCCGAAATTGATCCCACTCTAGACCTTGATGCTATTTTCCGTCATTATTAAGATAATATGGCGAACACCTCCGACAAAAGCCTGCTAAAACGCGCTACAGCTATCATAGGGGCCGTGGCTTCCGGGGCTATGCTGATGGGTTCAGCAAATCTGAGTGAGAACAAAAACCAACTCAAAGCCGGCGAAACCGGACTTGTCACCGAAGTCGTCGATGGGGATACGCTTTTTTTGGATAATGGACTGAAAGTGAGGTTATCCGCCATTCAAGCCCCAAAACTACCATTGGGACGTCCAGGATTTAAGACTTGGCCGTTAGCGGAGAATGCCAAAGATGCTCTTAGCCAAATGGCTTACCGTAAAAATGTCCAGCTCTTTTATGGCGGTAAAGAACGTGACCGCTATGACAGAGCACTTGCGCAAGCTTTCATTGGGACTCAGGATGATTTGTGGATCCAAGAAGAAATGCTCAGACAAGGATGGGCACGCGTCTATACATGGCCGGATACTTGGCAAAATTCGGATAGACTATACGCTGCAGAACGCGAAGCGCGAAATGCGAACAGAGGAATATGGGCTCATGACTATTATGAAATACGGTCTCCCGATCCCAACAATCTGGCTCAAGATGTTGATAGTTTTCAAATCGTAGAAGGCATTGTCACCTCGGTCGCTGACATAAGAGGGCGTATCTACCTGAATTTTGGGGCGGACTATAAAACTGATTTTACAATTGCGATTGAGAAAAATGACAGAAAACGTTTTAAATCAACGTCATATGACCTGAAAGAATTGGCGGGCGCAACTGTCAGAATAAGAGGCTGGGTCGAGTTGACGAACGGGCCCATTATTTGGCTAGATCACCCGGAAAGACTTGAAGTTTTGAACTAAACTTAGAAATCAGTTTCTATATGGTGCGCACCGGGCAGATTCGGGCAATAATATTTCTACAGCGATAGGACTTTCCAAATCTGTTTCATGTCGAACGAGCCAGCAATTTTTACCATCACTCAGCAACCGATAATGCAGATTTGCGGCCGGCAGACTGCGACTTCTTAATTGGAAATCTGTTGCTCGCCGACGCGCCATCATATCAGGACTGATCGAAAATGCGTCCGGGTCCGCTATCACGAAATGACCGGCATCTTTTCGTACAAATATTCGGATCGCTTCGCGAAGCTCAGCTTTATCGACGTTAAGCAAGATTGCTGGTGAACGATTAGATGTTACATCAGCTGTTGTCGCACAGGATATATTGGCTAATCCAATAGTAGATATCGCCATGATGTGTCGCAAAAAATTCACGGTTGGCCGTCAATCCCGGTGAAATCAAGAACACCGAAATTCTTCTCAAGTGATTTCATTCTAGGGTGTTGGTATAGAGGGTCTGTGTCCTCGATAAGGGAAAATTTAGCAGACGTCTCAATTTGCGTCTTAGCACTTGCATTTGTGCCACAATTTCCGGTCTGCGCAAAATTAATAGCGGTCGCCAGCTGAGCTTCTTCCGTGTCACCCAAAGCACGTGAAAAATCATCATTGACTTCACACCCTGTAATTAAAGGACCAAAGTCGCCTGTAACCTGCCCGGGAGCAAACCCGCCGTCATAATCACCAAATCCATTAGCGTTGACACCGCGAAAATGCAGCGGAACAAATGTTAAGCCACAATTTTCTGTCGGGATTTGCCCGGTGGCCTTTCCGCAGGTACGCGTACCAATTTGTATGGGTTCTACACCAATCCCAATTAGTCCATTCATAACGGCCTCTGATGCCGAACAAGACCGATCTGTTGTCAGGACAAATACACGGTTAAGATTCAGCGTCGGCAAATCCTGTCCTGGTGTAACATCATCTGTAAAACCTAATGTTTCAGATTGGAATGTAATCGGAGAAACGCGCTCACCGGAAAGGGGGTTTCGACCTGGATCTCGACTGTTGAATTCCTGAGAGTAGAAAATCCGTCCTTCGCTTTGAACGCCTGCTATCATATATCCAAGCTGAGCTGAGAGGAAAAGCAGTCCTCCTCCATTATATCTCAAATCCAAAACCAAATCGTCAACTTCTTGAGCGGCAAAGCGTTCGAAAGAGTCTATGAGTTGACGTTCGCCTGTTCGCGGACCGAAACTGTTAAAATGTAGATAGCCAATTCTCTGACCATTTTGCTGAATAACTCTCTCGAGATTAACCGGCTCGATCGCCAAGGAGGTGGACTCAATTGTAATATCCGTTTCCGTGCCGTCAGGATAGCGCACTCCAAAAACATGTGTCTCGCCAACACTTTCGGGAAAAAGTCCAGCGACTAAGGTATCGATATCGGCCTGCGATCCACCATTTACGAAATCAGTCCCATCGATGGTCAGAATACGGGCACCACGTGTAAGACCGACTGATTCCGCTGGACTTCCGGATTGTGTAAAGGAAACACGCCAATCACGTGGAACGCTATTATTTAGCACAGCAAAACTAGCACCATATCCAAAAGTGGGTGCGCCCGAGCTACGGGTTTCAAAATCTTCTGTTGTTTGAAGAAAAGAGAAGCGATCCGTTGGAGCGCCACTCGCTGTTGAGGTGGTCGTGAGCAATTCATCAAAATAGGCTGGGACATCAGTGAAGTTATTTGGATCACTATCCATGACTTCATCGAAAAAGAGATAGGTCTCATTCATCCAGGACCGCAACCAAAACAATTCATGCAATAATTCTCCTTGCCGATCAGGACGCGCATTTCCATTTAAATCCCTATCCGTTCGCACGACCTGGCATAGTGCGCGCAAATCCGATGATGCGGGAAATTCATTTGCAACAAAGTTTGGAACCACAGGAGCCTGCGTTCCTACGGTCGGGGGAGGTGTTAAATTAATCGATGTCGGTGTATTACTGCTAGTTGAGCCTCCTCCGCAGGAGGAAAGTGCGGTCATGGCGATCAGCGATACCACCATTTTCAGAGATGATTTTGACATAAGCATACCTATCTCAATAATGTTTTACTTAAGATAGGTGGGTTTATGTGAATGTAAAATGACATTTACACAAAAGGGGGCGAAAGCCCCCTCATTTATTGTAAATCTATCAAATATCGTTACGCAGCGGCCTCTTCGCCATTTGATGCTGTATCATTTTCATTATCTGCTGCATCTTTGGCTGCTTTAGCGGCCTGACGAGTCCGCGCCTTAGTCAGCGTTTCAAGAATTTCATCAAATGCTACATCGCGTTCAACCTTTTTGATAGCCGCGACTTCCCGAACCATCCGATCTAACGAACGCTCATAGAGCTGACGCTCTGAGTAGGATTGCTCGGGTTGTGTTTCACCGCGATGCAGATCACGCACAACTTCAGACACGAGTATTAAATCTCCAGAGTTGATTTTTGCTTCATATTCCTGAGCTCGACGGCTCCACATGGTTCGCTTAATACGGGCCCGTCCCTTTAGTGTCGTGAACGCATCCTTAAGAATATTTTCATTGGATAATGCCCGCATGCCAGACTGCTCAGCCTTAACAGTCGGAACACGCAGCTTCATTTTGTCCTGCTCAAAGGAGACCACATAAACTTCGATATCAAACCCAGCGATAACTTCCTGTTCAATCGCGATAACAACACCCACTCCGTGGGCTGGATAAACGATATGTTGGCCAGGTTTAAATATGTATTTTTTGCGACTGGTTTTTTTTGTCCCGGCTTTCTTTGCTGCCGATGTTTTTTTTGTTGCCATAATGTGCTCGCCTGAATTTAACTGTTGTGGTCTAGTCATAAAATACAGAAACGGCGCGTGATTAAATCAGCCGCACCGCCATATTAAAAACACTATAACATAAATTTATCCAGAAATCTACGCTTTCGAAGATGTTATCTTAATATATATTTTACAGGAAAATTGATGCAATTTCCTATCCAGTTTAATTGCCAGTTCCTGGTTTTTCACTGAAATATTTTTCAAACTTGCCAGTCTCGGATTCAAATTTTTCCCGATCATCCGGAGGTGTCCCTTTTAGCGTGATATTCGGCCAGATTTCAGCATATTTTGTATTTACCTCAAGCCATTTCCCATCGGGTTCATCTTCTGTATCTGGAACAATCGCATCAACAGGGCATTCCGGTTCACAGACACCACAATCAATACATTCATCGGGATGAATGACGAGCATATTTTCACCCTCGTAGAAACAATCCACCGGACAAACTTCAACACAGTCCATAAATTTGCAGCGGATGCATTCATCTTTTACGATATAGGTCATAGGGACTTTCTGATTTTACGCGAGGCATTTGGCGATTTCGCGGGCGATTGTCAACCGCTCTTAAGTCTGCTCAAACAGAGTATAATGTATTTGCGCCTCACTTGCGGGTCCTCGACGAAGAGGCATTGCACTTATTTCGAGAGATATCGGATTTCGACCTTTGACAAAATGGAGCTGATCCCCCGGCATGACGAGATAATGAGGTTTCTTTATCCTGTTTGTTTGACTAAACCTAGTTAAACGCAAACGCCCTTTTTTAATCAGCCCGGCGCTTTCACTTCGTGTTTTAAAAAATCGGCATCTATAAAGCCAAACATCCAGACGCTGACTCTCTTCCAATTATTGAGATCCCTTTTGTGAATCGTCGGTTTTCCAATTCGCGAGCGCAGCGAAGGGTGAATCTTCAACCTTTGTCTTTGGTTCTTTCCCCCTGAAATTTTTCGTCCCCCCGCTTTTGGGATGTTTGGTCTTTTTCTTCCGATTGGATTTATCAAAATTTTGGCGTTTCTGCGTATTTTTACGCTTAAACGGCATCGACCAAAATTCCCTATTCTCTCTATAGGTCACCGTGCCGTCATCTGTATCTTCTCTGTGATGAAAGACATTAAGTTCTTTGGACTTTTTGCTAGATGCAGCTTTATTGGATGCCTCAGCTTCAGCTTGGGGCACCTCAGACTCATTTTCAGATTTGGCCGCTTCAGTCTTGACCGCTTCAGTTTTGGCCGCCTTATCCGTCTCCGGATTAATAGGCTCTATTACTTCAGCAGACTCAGCTGCAGATAGATCGGCCTCTGGCAGCTTGTCCGTCTCCGGAGGATTATCCTTGGTTATGCTTTGATAGCCCAAATCTGTTAAGACACCTCGCATGTCCTCAAATGTACAGCCCAATAGAGCCAACATTTCCTGCATGACTTGAAATTCCCGGCTACTTGACTGCGATTGCGCCTGCCGGATAAGCTCAGCCAATCTATTTAGGATATCAAACCGGACAATGCGCGGGCCAACGGCCCTATAGCCGGCATGGAAGATAGCGTCCTTGGAAAAGTCTTTACTATCAAACTCACCTTCACTCGCCAGAGACGTCACGCCGGCAAACGGAATAAAGGCTTTGCCCGTCCCCCCAACACCATAGGCCAACAATAGGCTTAATAATGTCGCGGGCTTGGGTTTAAGAAGCTGTCGCATGAAAATATCATATTGCCCAAAAACAACCCCGATAGAGCGAAGCTGTCGTCTTGCATCTTGACTGAGATCTTTGACAAGTTGAAAATTTTCACTTCGATCCAAATGACCATGGCTTTCTAGCATTTGGTAAGCAAACCCTTTGGCCTCAGCAATCGTGTCAGGATTGCTGCCCTCCGAGACCATTTTTAAATCTGTCAGGCAAGATAGCTTGGTGGTTACTTCACTTCGCAAGAAATCCCGCATCCTGTCTTCCGCAAGCGAGCGCAGCTGAGGATCGCCCATATCGGCGCCATTGATACGAACATCGGGATTGAAAATCGTCCCTCCAGAGGAAATTTTTCCAACCGAGTGCTCGCCCCACATAATTTCACCACTATTGGAAAGCGTGAAGACGGCATGTTGGGCGGCGCTGAGACTTGTCAGACGGCGATTAATTTCAGGAACAACATATTTTTCCGCGGATGCCTGCAAAGCCTTCGCTTCGGCGTCGGAGTTGGTTTTATCCGGTATAAAAATAAGTCCCTTGAGGACGCCAATTTCATGATCGTCGATCATGACTTTACCGGCATCATCAATGCGTGCTGTCATAAGGCCTCCCCTGCCCATTCCTTTTAACAATGCGCTGGTTCGACGATCCACAAAGCGCGCTGTGAGTCTCTCATGTAGCGCATCAGATAGGCGATCTTCAACCTTTCTTGTGAAATTCACCCAATGTTCAGCATCATTGATCCACAACACTTTATTCGTGCAATAAGTCCATGTACGAATTTGCGCTAGACGAATGGATAAAATATCGACATTTCCGTCTATATGATCAAGTCGCGCAATACGATGTTTCAAAAAGTCATCCGATAACATTCCGTCATTATCGAGAAGCTCAGCATAGATATCCTTTATCAGAGTCACATGGCTGTCTATCGTGAGGTTTCTAAAGTCAGGTATCTGACACACCTCCCACAATAATTTAACATCCGCTTTGGTTGTAAGCTTTCGCGTAATGTCCTTGTCTTGAGATAATTGCTCAAGCGACATTTCATCTGTCGGAAGAGCGACCCGCCGCAAACGCCTGTGAGGTTTTGGACGTGCAAGGCTATCCATGAGCCTTTCTAGGCTGTCAAATTTCAAATCAAAATTTCGCCACTCGGCATAGCGTAAATCTTCGAAAATATGATTTTCAATGCGTGAGACCATTTCTTCGGACAGCGGCTGACAATCCCCCGTCGTACCAAAGGTGCCGTTATTGCGAAACCGTCCCGCCCGGCCCGCAATCTGAGCGGCTTCCATAGAGTTTAATTGTCGGCGCCGACGACCATCAAACTTACGCAGAGACGCAAAAGCTACATGATCGGCGTCCAAGTTTAAGCCCATGCCCACCGCGTCCGTGGCGACCAGAAAGTCCACCTCACCCGCCTGATATAGCGCCGCCTGAGCGTTACGCGTGCGTGGAGACAGGGCGCCCATAACAATGGCGGCGCCGCCGCGATGCCGGCGGATAAGTTCTGCAATCGCATAAACTTCATTGGCAGAAAAGGCGACGATGACCGAGCGTTTCGGTAAGCGCGTAATTTTCTTATGACCCGAGTAAGACAGGGTAGAGAAACGCTCCCGCGTATCATGCCTGATATCGGGCAGAAGCTCTTTAATGAGATCGCGAGCCGTTTCCGCCCCTAAAAACAAGGTTTCTTCACTCCCGCGCATATGCAGCAATCTGTCTGTGAAAATATGACCTCGTTCAGGATGCGCCATAAGCTGTATTTCATCAATGGCTGCAAAGGCGAACTCGCGGGTCGTCGGCATAGCTTCAACTGTGCAAACAAAATATTGCGCGGTTTTGGGCAAGATTTTCTCTTCACCTGTGATTAAGGCGCACAGCCCATCGCCTTTAATGGCCTTGATCTTGTCATATACTTCTCGGGCGAGCAGCCTTAAGGGCAAGCCAATAACCCCGCTGCGACGCGCCAGCATCCGCTCAATGGCATAATGGGTTTTGCCCGTATTTGTGGGCCCTAAAATGGCCGAAACGATTGGAGGGTTGAGCATAAGAGGGGGCTTATGCCACAAATTTACGCGCTGCCAAGATGGCTAGGCCGATAAATTCGGCACCTCTAAACCTATTAATAACTCAAATCTGGTAAACTTCTTTTCGGAGGACTTAAAAAATGCCAGCGCAAAAGAAAGAACTCAAATCCGAGCACACCCTCATCCCAGCTTTCAAGCGGGGGGAGGAGCGTCGACAATTTGAACGTGAAGAAGACGATTTTCGAACAAACTCCAGAAGCGTTGAGTTTCTAGGTGCACCGTTTGAGCCGCTTACGCCTTTGCAAACTCTAAAGCGCGCGAAATGGATGAGTATCAATCATCAGTTCCGATATATTGTGACACCTAATGTCGACCATATTGTGCGTTTCTGGAAACAACCGGACGTCTTCGGGCCCCTATATGAAGGCTCTTGGCTATCGGTCTGTGACTCCCGTATTTTGGAAGTCCTTGCCAAAGCGTCCGGATTACCGCTTAAAGCCGTTCCGGGCTCAGATCTTACAGCCCAGCTTTTTGATCATGTGATTAAAGCCGAGGATAGCATTACGGTGATTGGAGCCGATGCCGAGATCATCGAAACGTTAAAAGACAAATATAGTTTTGATAAAATAAATCATCATGAGCCGCCGTTCGGCCTCAAGAATAAACCTGATGAAATTGCCAAATGCGCGGAATTTGTCGCGAACAACCCTGCCCGTTACGTTTTTATCTGTGTGGGGTCTCCGCAACAGGAAATGGTCGCCAAAGCCATTAGCGAGCGCGGGGACTGTGTCGGATTAGGTTTATGTGTCGGCGCCAGTCTTGAATTTATTACGGGTCGCGTGAAACGCGCTCCCAAATGGATGCAAAAAAGTCGGCTTGAATGGCTGTTCCGTCTGATGAGCGAACCCAAACGTCTATGGAAACGTTACCTGATTGAAGGTCCCAAAATTTTCGCGATTTGGATGCGTTGGAAAAAAGGCGCCAAGCCCCAAGCTTAAGCGCGTTTCTTGGCCTCGATCATCTTACGGTCAAAATAATAGGCCCAGGCGGAATAACAATCCGTTTTAGAGGCCCGTGCATCAATCAGCATCTGATTGAGATGCTTTTGCTCTTTGTCAAAAGGTTCACCATATCCCAACATGTGAGCCGCTTTGAGCACATTGTCCTTCACGATATCACAAGATAAGCCTAAACCCTCTTGGGATTTTAAACCCAATGAGTTTTTGATAACATCCGCAATTTCAAAATAGTTATTTTCGCGCATTTTAATCACCACACTTGAGCCACTAAAATAAGCACTGGAGCCGTTAAATTCAAATCTCGATTGATCACTTTATTGTGCAAATAATTCTGCAAACATGGTTAATGCATTATTAATCACAAAAGCGCTGCGAGAGCTGCGACTATCCCGCCGCCAATGAGTAATTTCTTTTGCGGACTTGAGGCCCCTACCCCGTAACATTCGCGTACAAAATGCTGGCAGTTATAGTGATAGGCATCATAGCGACGGCCAATACGCAACCGGGCATTCGCGATAACCTGCTCGGCTGGTAGACCCGACAAACGGCCGATATGCAGAATTTTTTGACCACCCGCAAAGTCGCGCGTGGATTCTTCAAACACCCCGCCTCTGCGCCGCGAGTTTGAAATCACCCGACCATGCTCGGTCATAATACCCTCATGCAGGATAACGCCATTAACTCTGACTCTAACCACATCTCCCGGGTGATACCACATGCGCGTCTCCTTTCTTATTGTTTATCAATAAGGAGAGATGTTTTCAACGTTGATATGCAGTCAGGTCCTTATGTCTGCTTTGAGGCATAAGCGTACATTAGACGGTTGCCACTGTAATAATAAGCGCGGGGTATGCTAATCTCCCCAACTAGCTTAAAAGAATTCAAAGGCATTGAGGCTGCTTCTAAAGCAACTAATTTTGTAAGGCAAAGTCATGTTCATGTCGTGTCATTGCCCAATATAACATCCCCCATTGAAATAAGCTGGACAGATTAGCGGTCGAAATTTATGCCTGATTTTCCATATTTGGGCGAATGATGAATAATAACGCGAAATCTCCTGACAGAAAAGAGGACAAGACTTTTTTTAGTCACGAGTCAAAAACTTATATTGTCTTTCTCTTATTATCGGCCGTCTTGAGTTTTCTATATTTGGAAATCGTCCTTCCAAGAGGGGCCCATTTTCCGCTTTTGAGTGATGCTTGGCAATATTTGAAAAACTATGACATCCATTTTCAAAGAGGTGGAAGATGGTTCAACTATCTGGCCTTTGATCTAATCTCCGTGTTGCCCAAACGTCTGGCTTATTATTTGGACTTACTTACAACAGCAATGTTGTGGCTTTGTTTCTTGAAACCGAAACGAACGATCCATCATATCCTCTTATTTTCCGTTCTCCTGCTTTTGATTTTATCAAGCAATATTATGTTTAGCGTAAGATTTTGGCCAGGCGGGCGCATCATGACGAATTTGGCTGCCATTATGGCCGTTTTGGTTATTCGTTCGGATTTCAGCCTTATGTTGAAACTGCCGCTAATTTTAGGGGCCGTTCTTGCCATTGGCGGCGGGTATCAATTTCATCATATGCTTTTGATACTCGCCTTTATTTCGCCGGCAACCGACAAAACATATAATCTGAAATCATTCGCTTTTATAACAGGCTTATGGATGGTGGGTTTCGTCATTTCCTATTACTTTGCCGATTTATTGGCACACCTAAAATTTGGCGAAGGGCGTGCAGCAATCGAGGGATATCGGCAATCGCAAATTATAGGGAATGGTACGGTTGAAACCGTGCTATTAAATGCCCAAAACATTATTCAGAAAATGATCATTGGACTGTTCACACAAGTCCCTATCATGCCCGTATTTATTTTGGGGGTTATGATTATTCTGACCGGGGTTGTTTTCGGCATCCGGAGGATGTCCTTTCCCAGTGATGGAATATATCGACTCTTATGGTGGGTCGCGCCTATTGGTGCGATTATCGTTATATTAGCCTTGGCAAATCATGTTTATTATAAGCGCTTGAATTTAAGCACACTCATGGTTTTTGTTCTTGGACTTTGGATCATTGCTCAAAAGTCTGATTTGGCCATGAGGGCAATAATTCTCGGAAGTGTCTTCCTTTTTATTCCGCAAACGGTGTCCAATACTTTCAAAACAAGAGCCATAGATAGAGATATCACAAATACCAAAGTTGTTTTAGATTCAATATTAGACGAAAATCGCGTAAATCACAAAACGCGTCTTACTGTTTATGACTATGATCATACTCTAGCGAGAAAAGAGAGAAATATTAGAATATCACGAACATACATAAAACAGAATTTGGGGATCAATCGATTTTTATATTGTTATGAACCTGACCAAAGATTTTGCCGTGACTTGGATGGGGTCAAAAAGAGAGAGACGACCAAGCGGGCCTGTCAGATGGCTGATAAAATTTATACCGAGACACGTGGACGACAGATCACCGTATATATCTTCAATCAAAAGACATGTGAGAAGCTTTGAGCAAAAGCAGGTTTTAACCAAAAAGACCTGTCAAAATGCGCGCGTGGATTCTTCAAACACCCCGCCTCTGCGCCGCGAGTTTGAAATCACCCGACCATGCTCGGTCATAATACCCTCATGCAGGATAACGCCATTAACTCTGACTCTAACCACATCTCCCGGGTGATACCACATGCGCGTCTCCTTTCTTATTGTTTATCAATAAGGAGAGATGTTTTCAACGTTGATATGCAGTAAGGTCCTTATGTCTTGCTTTGAGGGCAAAAGCGGACGTTTTGAAAGTTTACCTTTTCGTCTTTAGAAATAACGACTAATCTTCTTCATTATGAAAATAAGCGCTGCAAATATCCGAAAAGTATGTGATTTGGAAAAAAAGCTACTCACCCATCTTACTCGGCATTCAGAAAATCAACTAAATGAACTTATAGATGAAGGTTTCATTGAAATAGGCAAGTCAGGCAAGGTCTATGATAAAACCTCGGCAATTCAGGTTTTGATGTTGGCACCAAATGAAGACGTAAGCGAGTTTTCCGATTTAATAGCCAAACAATTATCATCAGATACGGTGCTAGTTACTTATAAAACAGAAGGTGGAAAAGTGACACGTTCATCAATTTGGCTGCGCGAGAATTCAAAATGGAAAATTGTTTTTCATCAAGCTTCTAAATTCGAGAAATAATGGATATATTTCTAATGTCCGCTTTTGAGGGAAAAGTAGACATTTAGTCAGCGGCCTAAAACGCCCAAAGTAGGACATTCGGTAAATGCCCCATTCCCTTAATTGAGACTAAACTCTCAAAACTCGACAAGCTACGGCTATGGAGCTATGTTGAGGAAAGTTAAACGGTTACAAAGAAGTTTAAGGGGTGTGACATGAGTGGATCAAATATATTTGACCTTTTGGGTTCTTTGGCTTGGCCAGCTGCATTTGTTGGATTTGGCCTACTTTATAAAGACAAATTGTCTAAGCTGGTTGACGCTTTTTCTAGTAAATTTGAAACTGCGACAGAAATCAAACTTGGTAGTATTGAGCTGAAGGGCCCAGTAATGGATCCAGCAACTAACTCTTTTCGAAACCCCGAAACAAACGTACCGATTGATGGAAACGATTATTCTAAAATTGTAGCTTCTGTTGATGAGGAAAAAGTCAGAAACGAAATCTACAATAAAACTAAAGGGCTAATGCTAACTCATAGAATTAGACCTTCAAAAAAAGAAGGGCAAGAATTCGATATTTCAATTTTCCTCATCCGAAAACCCTCAAAGATTATACAGTCCGCCAAATTTAAAGATGTGGAATATGTGGAGTATTATCTAGGAAAGTACTTTGGAGGAAAGCCACGCGGAGCAAAATTTATAGTAAAAAATCCTATTAATGGCTTTGCTATGACGACATCGGCATATGGGCCTCCACTGTGTATAGCAAAAATTCATTTTCGAGATGGGAACATTGCCGAGACATACAGGTTTTTAGACTTTGAGATGCAAGGCGCATTTAGTGGTTAGGGCAACTCACTAACCCTCAAGCCATCACTTATTTTAGTTGAAACATATGACTTAATAAATTTGGCGAGCGGCTTAAAATCGCCTCAAATAGGACGCTTACTGGCGGCTAATGTAAAGTTTTTCTCGTCCAACTGGATATGAGAAACGGCTTGATCCTAACTCAAAACCGCTCCCAAAACTTAAGTATGCTGTGAAATCAGGGGCTTATCCGAAATCCGACAAATAATAATCCTAGATGGCCAAACTTGGTGTATTTTAGCAAAATCACATAGTTTAGGA
>CAZPLJ010000037.1:0-25657 GCA_964587545.1 uncultured Caulobacterales bacterium
CGGGGTTAGCCTGCAGCTAACATGGACGTATAGGTCCAAGCCCCGCTTAGTCTTTGCGGGTTGCCCCTAGTTGGTAATCTGCCCAACCCAACCCGCGCGCTAGCGCGAAGCAAGGAGACTACTTGATGAGTCTTGGTACGATGTCTCATGCCCTCTCCCCTGGGGAGAGGGTGACCCACATCCCATGTGGGGCGGGTGAGGGGCTCGATCTTAAACAGTCGAACACCTCATCCGACGCTACGCGCCACCTTCTCCTCTAAGGAGAAGGGTTTCATGCCGCCCGGACTAAATTGGGGCGAAATATCATGATAACAACCGGGCTAAATAGACGTTAAAAAAATTTTCATAGCTGAAATGCTAGTCAGGCCCCTTAAAATTCGATAAAGACCGCTTTTGGATGAAAGACATGACACCCAAACATTTCATATCTCTGGCTGATATTCCGGCCTCGGAACTGCGCGCTATTCTAGATGAAGCCCATCGCCGAAAAAAAGCCCGCGCTGGTCTGCCCAAAGGACTGCCTGATGTGGACGCGCCGTTTTTGGGTGAAACACTGGCGCTCATATTTGAAAAAAGCTCCACCCGAACCCGCTTTTCCTTTGATATGGCCATGCGCCAACTTGGCGGGAGTTCGATCACGGCGACATCCCATGATATGCAAATCGGGCGCGGCGAAACCATTGAAGACACGGCAAAGGTATTATCGCGTTTTGTCGACGGGGTTATGCTTCGCGCCAATAGCCACGACACGCTAACGGCGCTCGCGCATAATGCCACAATCCCGGTGATTAATGGCCTCACGGATTATAATCACCCCTGTCAGATTATGGCGGACCTGCAAACGCTGGAGGAAAATGGCGGGCAGCTATCCGATATGAGCCTGACATGGGTGGGTGACGGAAATAATGTGGCCGTGAGCTTTATTAATGCGGCCGCCAAATTTGGCTACACGCTCAGACTGTCTTGCCCGGACGGGTATAAAGTGCCCGGACAAACCGTGCGCGCGGCCGAAAACGCCGGGGCCAAAATTGAACACATTGATGATCCGATTGCGGCCTGTAAAAATACGGATGTGGTGATCGCCGATACATTTGTGTCCATGGGTGACACGGACGCTGAACAACGGCTCAAAGACCTTATGCCCTGGCAAGTCACCGACGCCATGATGAGTGCCGCCAAAAACGATTCCATTTTCTTGCATTGCCTGCCGGCGCATCGCGGCGAAGAAGTGGCGACGTCTGTTATCGACGGGCCTAAGTCCAAAGTCTTTGATGAGGCGGAGAACCGACTTCACGCGCAAAAGGCGGTTATCACTTGGTGTTTTTCATGACCGAAGAGACAAAATCCAACCGTCGTAAAAACGACCGACGCTCAGGCGTCCCTTACAGAACCTCGGAAGATGATAGACGGGTCATGCGCGAGGTAGAGGCACAAACCCCTCATCCGGCCTATCGCTTAGCTTTTGATGATCCCGAATTTTTAACCCGCGAAGAGTTACGCCCTGTACGCCTCCAGTTGGAGCTTTTAAAGCCGGCCATGTTGCTGGACGAGGCCGAAATTAAATCCACGGTGATTGTCTTTGGATCCGCGCGAATCCCTGAGCCGGGCGGCGCACCCGTTCGGACATTAGGGGAGACCGCGGAAAAGGCGCTAGCGGAAAAATCCAAATATTATGAAATGGCGTGGCAGTTTTCAAAGCTTTGCTCTGAAGCCTGTCAGGCGGCAGACGGCAAAGAATGGCTAATCGTCTCTGGCGGCGGGCCCGGCATTATGGAGGCGGCCAATCGCGGGGCGCATGATATTGGCGCGCCGTCTGTGGCCCTTAATATTGTGCTGCCTTTTGAGGCTCTGCCCAATCCTTATGTCACGCCGGAGCTGAGCTTTCAGTTTCATTATTTCGCGGTGCGCAAAATGCATTTTCTTATGCGCTCTAAAGCGGCGGCCGTTTTTCCGGGTGGGTTTGGAACGCTTGATGAGTTTTTCGAACTGCTCACCCTTATTCAAACGGGCCGCGTAGACCCTATGCCGATTGTCTTATTTGGCGAGGAGTTCTGGCACAGCATTATCAATTTTCAGGCTTTGGCGGACGGCGGTACGATTTCCCAAAAAGACCTTGATCTCTTTCGTTTTGCCAATAGCGCCGAAGAAGGCTGGAACTATATCAAAGACTGGTACGGGATTTAGACCTAATCCATGAACATAAAGCGCGGGTCTTCAAGGAGACCTTTAATAAGCTGCATCAGGCTCGCCGCGTCATATCCGTCAATGATACGGTGATCGCAACTGATCGAAAAATTCATGACCAGCCGCTCTTTGACTGCGCCGTCTTTCAGCACCAATTTGGGGCGGATTTTATTGGGACCAAAAATCGCCACTTCAGGTCGATTAATAACGGGTGTTGTGACAATGCCCCCAAGCGAGCCCAGCGACGTTAATGTGGTTGTTGCGCCTGTGAGCTCATCCTTGGAAAGTGTGTTGTTACGCGCCCCGTCCGCCAGTCGGGCAATTTCCGACGCCGTCTCCCAAATCGATTGACTTTCGGCATGACGCATCACGGGGACGACAAGGCCAGTATCAGTTTGCGTTGCGATGCCCAGATGTACCGGCTCAAATTGCGATAGAAACCCTTGCTGGTCATGGAAACGCGCATTGACTTGCGGATAATCACGAATGCCTAAAATCATGGCGCGGATAATAAAGGGAAGCACAGTGAGCTTGGGCTTATCTTCACCCCGACTTTCATTGGCACGTCTGCGAAAGGCGTCCAGATCGGTGACGTCTATTTCTTCGACATATGTGAAATGCGGGATATGGCGCTTGGCCGCCTGCATCCGCTCCGCAATAACGCGTCTTAGACCAATAATTTTAACACGCGTTTCGCCCGCTTGTGGTTCTAAGGCTTTTTCCAATAAGTCGAGATCGTCCTGCGTGATTTGCCCGGAATTCCCTGTACCTGACAGGCCCTCTAAATTAATACCAGCGTCTTTTGCTCGCTTGCGTACCGCCGGGGAAGCCAATATTTTGCCAATCGTTTTTCCGGCCGTTGGCGGCTTACTATACTTACGCTCAGCCTGTTTTTTGGGAACCGCTTTTGGGGATGTTTCAGTTTGCGGCTCCGGTTGCTCTACCTCGCCTTCCGTTTTAATAACCACTAATGCGGCACCGACGGCCAATATTTCACCTGCTTCACAGCCAACAGACCTAACGATGCCTGTGACGGGTGCCGTAAGCTCAACAGTGGCTTTATCGGTCATGGCGTCTGCGACGGGGTCATCCTCAGAGATGTTATCACCCACAGAGACATGCCAAACCGTTATTTCCGCCTCAACGACCCCTTCACCAATATCAGGCATTTTGAAAACATATTGTCCCAATTAGAAAAATCTCCGATTTAATTCGGCAATATGTGCGGGCCC
The DNA here is from genome assembly GCA_964587545.1 of uncultured Caulobacterales bacterium. Lineage (GTDB taxonomy): Bacteria > Pseudomonadota > Alphaproteobacteria > Caulobacterales > Maricaulaceae > JACOMS01. Next base: position 3,417 of record CAZPLJ010000037.1, read on the forward strand.
GATTTCGCAACAACCCCCTATAAGGGTAGCGCCTTGATCAACCCATGTTTGCGCAAAATCTGCATAGGCAACCGGCCCTAAATCTTTGCGCGCTTTTAAAGCATCAACAGTTGGATTATGTTTTAAAAACTCTTTCGAAATATGCGTAAAGCCATTAGCGTTCGCTCCATATGGCCGGTCAAATTTTTTGACGGTATGCAAAGCTGTCTCAATAACTTCCGGTGGAGAGCAGTTCACCATCACCGCCGCGATATGCGGCTCCAAAAGTTTTTTAACCTCTGCCAGATCTTCACCTGAGCGTAATTTTGATCCGTCTTTTTCATCAACACTGACCGATAACCAAGTTGGCTTATCCGTATACTTACGTGTGACATGCACCAAATTTTTAACCTGATTAAGCGAGGAAACAGTTTCAGCCAAAAAAAAGTCCACTCCCTCATCCAACATGGTTATTAATTGCTCATATTCCGTTTCAGCGTCTTTTATTCCGTGATTAAAATCAGTTCTATAGCTTGCGCCTAACGGGCCTAATGATCCGGCAACTTGTCCAGATCCGTGGCGGTCTCTGGCCTTAACGGCTTGTTTCATAGCTGTCCTGGCTAATGTTTCGAGATGTTCACCCATACCATTTCGGGCCAACCTCTCAGGAATTAAGGTGTAACTATTTATTGTCGCAATTTGCGCGCCTATGGCGAAATAATCTTCGTGAACCTGACGGACGAGGTCTGGATTTTCCAACATGACAGATGTTGACCATAAGGGCGTCGGAGCGGCACCATGACGATGAACAAGTTCCTGTCCAACTGAGCCATCAAGCAATGTTATTCCCATAAAATACTACCTATCTTCTAAAACCGCTTTGATAGCGTTACTGACACGTTTTGGGCCAGGAAAATAGGCCCATTCCTGCGCATGCGGATAAGGCGTGTCCCAACCCGTTACGCGTTCGATGGGAGCTTCAAGGTGATAAAAACAATGCTCCATAACCTGGGCCATAACTTCCGCGCCAAATCCGGATGTTTTTGTCGCTTCGTGGATAATCACACAACGCCCAGTTTTTTTGACAGATTCCGCGATTGTTCGGATATCCAAAGGCAAAAGTGATCTTAAATCCAGAATATCAGCTGACACCCCTAAATTTCGGGCGGCGGCCTCGGCTACCCAGACCATTGTGCCATAGGTGAGAATAGTCAGATCTTCCCCGTCGATAATTTGCCGGGCCTGTTCAAACTCCACCCGATAGTGACCTTCAGGTACCTCTCCTAATTCATGACCTTTCCAACTCATAGCCGCCTTATTCGGCTCAGCATCAAATGGGCCATTGTAAAGCCGTTTGGGTTCTAGAAATAAGACCGGGTCATTATCTTCAATAGCCGTAATCAATAACCCTTTGGCGTCATAGGGATTTGACGGGATGACTGTTTTGAGGCCGGAAATATGCGTGAATAAAGCTTCAGGACTTTGGCTATGCGTTTGTCCCCCATGAATGCCGCCGCCTACCGGGGTTCGGATAGTCAAAGGTACTGAAAACTGGCCATTTGAACGATACCGTATGCGCGCCGCCTCGGAACAAATTTGATCATAGCCAGGATAGATATAATCCGCGAACTGTATTTCGGCAACGGGCCGTAATCCATAAGTCGCCATGCCGATAGCTATGCCGACAATACCACCTTCAGAGATCGGCGTGTCAAAGCAACGATGTAATCCATGCTTCTCTTGTAAGCCTGCCGTGCATCTAAATACGCCTCCAAAATATCCCACATCTTCACCAAAGACGAGCACATCCGGATCTTGTTGCATTTTAACATCCATGGCGTCACGAATGGCTTCGATCATATTCATCTGAGCCATTATTCCATTTCCTCTTTAAACGCCTCGCGTTGCGTTACGAGATGAGATGGAAGCTCTTCATAAACCTGCTCAAACATGGTCGTGTAATCAATGCCGGGATCAGTGGCGAGGGATCCCAGCTTTTCTGCGGCCTTATAATTATCTCTTACATGCTGTGTCAGTTCTTCAATTAAAGCCTGATCTCTGTCCTCATCCCATTCTCCGATATGGACCAAATGCTTTTTTAGACGCAAAATGGGATCACCAAAAGGCCAGACGCTCGCTTCATTTTCCGCGCGATATTTTGACGGGTCATCCGAGGTTGAATGGCCTTCAACACGATAGGTGAAATGCTCTATCACTGTTGCCCCGCCGCCACGTCGGGCGCGTTCGGCCGCCCATTGTGTCGCGGCATAAACAGCCAGCACATCATTACCGTCTACGCGTAAGGTCGCCAACCCATAGCCGACACCGCGGGCTGCAAAGGTTTCGCCTTCCCCTGCCGCAATTCCCTGGAAACTGGAGATAGCCCATTGGTTATTCACAACGTTGATAATCACGGGCGCGCGATAGGTGGACGCAAAATTTAAGGCATAGTGAAAATCACCTTCGGCTGTCGCACCTTCGCCAGTAAAGACGGTGGCGATCTCATCTGTGCCTTTATAGGCACAGGCCATGGCCCAACCGACGCCTTGAATAAGTTGCGTTCCGAGGTTGCCCGAGATTGTAAAAAAACCGTGCTCCTTAAAGGAATAGAGCACAGGAAGGGATTTGCCCTGAAGCGCGTCACCTTTATTGGATAAAAGCTGACACATGATATCATACAAAGGACAATCGCGCGCCAATAATATCCCGACCTGCCGATAAGTTGGAAAGGTCATATCATTCTTATTGAGGGCCATGGCATGGCCACAGGCCACAGCTTCCTCGCCCGTGCTTTTCATATAAAAAGACATTTTGCCCTGGCGCTGCATGTTAAACATACGTTCGTCCAAAATACGGTTCAGCGTCATTATTCGAAGCGCTCGCCTCATATCATCATTGGATATATCAGGAACCCAGTCGCCGGCGACTTCACCGTTGAATCGCAAAACCCGAATAAGTTTGAGAGAATGTTCCGCCGTTTTATGATGCTCAACCATAGGGTCAGGACGATGTGGCGTGTGATCTAATGGGACGGAAATATAGGAATAATCCGGTTTATCACCGGGCCTAAACGGGGGTTCAGGAACAAAAAGCTTAGACGTGTTTGAGCGCTTAGCCATAGAATCCTATACAGTGATTTCTTGTCAGGATAATATCTATATATAATAGAATTTAAATATTCATTTTGATGCCAAACATGTAATAAGAACAAAATTTTGTCTTAAAACACCTGAAAGAGGGATGAATTGCCTAATTCTATTGATGGTATTGATACCAAAATATTACATTTGATCCAAACGGATGCGGCTTTATCCGTGGCGGATATAGCCGAAAAAGTGGGTTTATCCTCGTCTCCATGCTGGCGTCGGATTAAGCGTATGGAAGAGATAGGTGTTATCAAACAGCGCGTCACCGTCCTTAATAGAGAAAAGCTAGGCTTAACTTTTGAGGTATTTGCATCCGTTAAATTAGCACTTCCAAACCGTGAAAATATGCGGAAGTTTGAAACTGCCATTTCAACTATGCCTGAAGTTGTACAAAGCTCGGTCGTCACCGGATCTGTCGATTATATGTTGCGTGTTATCACGAAGGACATGCAGACTTATGAAGATTTTCTACGCGAACAACTTTTATCTATTGATCTCATCTCTGATATTGAATCACGGATTGTCATGCGGCACGCAAAAGATAGTCAGGCTATTCCGCTCAATTTAATATCATCATCTGTGCGCGACCTATAATCACCACGCGCCGAGATTGACCAACCGATTACGTAATTCATGGGGTAACGCCTCTCCACCCGTTATATCTTCAAGGTCATTTGGCACATCCTCGGGCTTTAGGTAACGCCATCCCTGAAAAGGTCTTTTAGGCGTAGGGATAACGGGAATGAGTTTCGGATCCATGATAATGGCGCAGGCTCGACGGCCATCGCGGGTTTGGGTTTCTTCAAGATCAACAATCCGATTTCGGCATTGGATCAAACCTTTAATCACCCAATAGATGGAGCCCCCATCAAGCAAGGCCTCTTTTTTCTTGGGGAACATACGCGTGACATGGATATGATGCGCGCTTTGGCTCTTTTTCTGGCGACGATTAACAACCGTATTCTGCCAATCTTGCAGAGTCTCGATGCTTTCAGAGCCGACGGATAATTTTTGCAAATGCAGTACCATTGCCCTACCCTAAGGCAGGACAAACTTAAGAGAAAGTGCTAAAAATCGCGCAGCTTAGGTTCAGTATCGACGATATAACCCGGAACAGATGGATCGATTTTAAACGAGACGATGTCAGGCGTTTTCGTCGTATGACCCAGTCCGGATTTACTCAACACCCGTCCAAATATAGATTTTACCTGACGTGCAAACTCACCGTCATTTTCATATTGCGGTTTCATACCAAACCTATGGCGCAAAGTCGCATTTGTGAGCATCGCTGCGTTTTTAATAGCGCTTTCACGCGTCGAATATTCTGTTGTGACAGATACACAAAATTCGGAATTATCTACGCGGTGCGGCGTATTAAGCGGCCATGTCGCTGCTTGCCCTGGCTGTAAATCGATAATAGTTGCGTCTTTGTCAAAGTCGTCAGTATAAGGAAGATCGTCCATAATGTCGTCAGAAATGACCTTCTCAAAGTCCTCATCTGCAATGAATTTTTGGGTCAGAGGATAAATATAAACGCGCTTCTTACCACGTACATGCCATAAAAGGGTTTCGGTTTTATCGAAATGATATGGCGTTTGAGAAATTGGCGAAGAAATTAAAACACCACCTCGTGCATTAAAAGTCTTATTGCCTGTTTTTTCAGATAGTCCCCCATACATGGCTTCCATAGCCTCGGCATATTCCGGATGAATATTCATAGCCTTACGCACGTTGATCCAAATACGACCTGCCTTCGCAGTATCAAGCAAAACTTGTCCGGATGTATCGCGAAAATCACCGGTACGGAAACTATTTGGGTAAAGAGGATGATCACTCGTACCCATTGTACAGACATCGAGCTGATCTGACGGGTGTTTTTCTAAGAGCTTGATAAGGGCCTCATCCGTAAATAGACCTGTCGATTTTAGATCATGCCCAAACGTCATAATTTCTTTTTGAAATTTTTTCGTATGTTCATCTGTCCAATCTGTCAGCATTCCCATCTTTCACTCCACACATTTTGGTTATGGTTCCGAGAACCTTACCAAAAATAGGTTTACAAAGTCTGGAAATTAGGCCCGACTGAATAAATTTTTCAAAAGATAATAGAGACCCACAACAAGAAGCAATGTTCCAATCATTATAGCGGCTAAGGTAATAAAAGAGCTGTTTTTTCCTAAAATCGGTAAACTATTAGTAAGATTGGCCCAAAGACCCAAAGCTGCTGTGGTCAAGCCGATAATACTTAAGGTTAAATATGCCCAAATACTCCCAGAGGCCTCGTTAGGATTATCAAATTTTATATCAACCCCATAATTCCCGTCATCGGAAGCCTCAATAGGTTGATCCAATTCTAACCAATCATCTTTAGATTTGAACGGCATAACATTATTCTTTTCAACGTCATGGTCATTTTGTGTCTCTATCAAACTATCCGGTAAATCATCAAGCAGGATATTATCCATATCATTCTCAATTAGAGCATCCAGACGTTGACTAACTTCCGCCGCTGCATCTGCTATTGGAGACGATTTAGTCTCCATTTCTTCTACAATCTTTATGTCTTGGGTGAGTTCAAGCGGTTCTGAAATCCGGATTGCCTCATCGTGACTAATGGCAGTCTTTTCCTTTTCGTTATAGACTTGCTTAAAGTTTTCATTCGACGTTTTAAGATCGGCATCTTGCAAGGGTGAAAGATGCGTTTTCAGTGTTGGGACTGTCCGATGAGTAGGTCTTAGAAATAACGCTTTTTCTGCGGTACGGCGCCTAACGAGCGCGTCAACCACATATCTCTGGCCGTCGACGTCACTTAAACGCCATGTATCGAAAGCATTGGCGGCTTCGATAATATGGCCTTGATTAAATGCGTGCCTAACCTGCGAATTTATAAACGCGTCTTCACCAATTGAATATGCCAGCGAGCAAAGGGCATCAAACTGACTTTGATTCATGGCAGCGTGCACACGCTCATTCACCAACGTGATGATCGATGATATATCATTTACATCCTCGTCGACCTCATACGCTCTTATCAAGCGCATGCCCATCTCGGAAATGCCTAATTCTTTTTGCATTATTGTCTCAAATCAACACAGAATTCTTGTTCTTAAACGTTATTGCAAAAGCTGCGCCTATAGAGAGCAAATTTGTTTTTGGAGCTAAAGTTTAGGTTAAAAAAGCAAAAATGCCGCAAACCCTAAAAAGGCTAAAAAGCCGGTAATATCAGTAACGGTCGTCACAAAAACCGAAGATGACACGGCAGGGTCTGATCCGATTTTTTTTAAGCCTAAAGGCACTAAAATACCTGCCAAACCCGCAAAGATATGGTTAATGATCATGGCGATAAAGGCAACCAATGCGATATCTTTTTGTCCAAACCAGAGATACGTTATTAAAGCCAAGACAGACGCAAATATCAGCCCATTTATGATGGCCGCTATCGTTTCACGCCTAACGGCGCGCCACGCATTTTGGGCCGTCAAATCACGCTCCGCCAGACCTCTGACAGCCACAGCCAAGGCTTGCGTGCCAGCGTTACCCCCCATCGACGCCACAATTGGCATCAAAATGGCGAGTTGGACAAATTCCGTAATCGTATGATCAAACATCGATATAACAATGGATGCTAATATTGCCGTAATGAGATTCAGAGCCAGCCAAGGCGCACGAGCTTTGACTGTTGTGAGGGCTGTATCTGTTAGACCCGCATCACTCACCCCAGCTAGAGCCAGCATGTCTTCTTTGTTTTCGTCTTGAATAATTTCGATAATATCATCCACAGTCATCATGCCTGATAAACGGCCATTGTGATCAATCACCGGGGCTGAGATTAGGTTATATTTCTCAAACAAATAAGCCGCTTCTTCCTGATCCATATCGTCGCGAACAATTGTCAGGTTTTCGTCCATTAAAGCTTCAAGTGTTTTTTCGCGTGACGCCCGCATCAAGGTAGACACTGGCACAAAGGCAACGGGCTTAAAGGCTGTATCGATAATCCAGATGTTATAAAAAAGATCCGGTAATTGCTCACCGGTATTTCGCATGTGATCAATCGCATCTCCCACGGTCCAAAAGGGCGGAGCGGCTACAAATTCGCGTTGCATGAGACGGCCGATCGTCTCATCATCGAAGGAAAAGCTGGCTTCCAGAGTTGCCCGGTCCTCAGGTTCCAAAGCCTCAAGAACTTCTTCGCGCTGCTCGTCCTCCATTTCCTCAACAATTTGGGTGGCGTCATCATTGTCGAGCTCGGTAATAGCTTCAGCCAATTGTTCAGAGGGAAGAAGTGGAAGAATATCTTCCACCACCTCATCTTCAAGTTCCGCCAATATGTCAGCAGAAACAAGATCGCCGGCGCGACTAATAAAAGCCTCTCGCTGTTCTGAAGACAGCTGTTCAAATTGATCCGAAAAGTCCGCGGGATGTAAATCTGATATACGAGCGCGAAGCCGTGTGTCATCACTTTCAGCCAGCGCCAATGTAATCACGTTAATAGTTTCGGACTCAGAATTATTTGGCAGTTCAAATTTTGTCTCAGTCATGAGCTGCCTCCCTGTCTATAGCCTGAGCACGCCTTAGCTGCTCTTAATTGTTAAGGGTAGCAAAATCTTATCGCCCAACTGCGTCAGCTGATTGGATAGGTTTGGGTAAGTGTGTATAATTACAGCGTGAACCGCATTTTATTTTTTGTCATGTTGATTAGCTTTACGGGGTGTAGCTCATTCGATCTTGGTACGCTATATTCTTTGTCTAAATTAGAGCCTACGGATATTGATCCCGTCAATGGTCGCGTGGCTATCTTATGGCCCTCGGGTATTACTCATTACCGCCCGCCAACCATCACTTATGAAGGCCTGATAAAGGGGAAAACAATTGTTGAAGGCGAGGTCCAAATCTCCACAGATTCTGAAGCGGAACGATTTGTGCCTTATAATCGAAGCGCAGGTGGAGAGATGATTGTTTACAGTTTGGATAGTAAAGATCACATGCGAGCATTTGAGATACAGAAAATAGCGCTTAAAGAAAGTAATCCGTCCGCTTGGACACTCAACACTCATACCAATTTTAGCTTCACCATCGAAGAAGACTTATTCAGAGCCTATTGCGAAAAAAAACAAGACTTAGATGTATCTATGTGGGTCAAAGTCAGCAAAAATAGTACCTATCAACGTTTGGTCGATGACAAAGCGATAGACCGCTTCATTGGGGGGCAAATCAAAGATGAGTGCAAAAAGTCTGAGACGAATTTCATTACGCGACAATAAAAAACGCCCCAAGAAGACTTGAGGCGTTTGGCATAGAGTTTGCAATGTTAGACGAGAGTAAATCCGGTTTAGAATTTACCCACAAGGTTTAAGAACCAGCCAACATCCTCATCATTCTCGGCGGCGAGATATTCTTCCTCGATACCGCCCCATGTTATGCCAACACCAACTTTGGCATTGTCATTTATGTGACGATAGAGACCCGCAAGCCCACCTGTTCGCGTTATGGTTCCGTTACCGATATCTAGGTAACGACCTTCAAGAATAGCATCCCACTGATGGGTCGCATGATAATCCAAGCGAATGATACCTAGATCAGCTGAAGAACTTGTAAAGTCCAGCATATCACGGCTTGACGTGACCTCACCTGAGCGGTGACCATATTTCGCGCCGAGCGTCCAGCGTGGATGAAGATCATAACTACCATCGATAGAGTAAATCTCACTTCTCTGACGGTAATCTAGGACCTCACCATTAAAGCGCTGTGATGTCGGCGAGAGATCTTCAAGATAAACCAGCTTAGCTAGAAGATTGAAACGATCATCCCAGATGGGGCGATAGGCTGCCGCTAGAGACGCTTCCGTGAATTCAGCATCATTAAAGTCAATCGGTCCAAGAGCTGCACTGCTTTGATCAGATTTCGCCCAGTTAAGTTTACCTTGTAGGCGTAACTCTTCGCTGGCCTGATAAAGCGCAGTTGTGCGCATCAACCATGTACGACGTGTATCACCGATGGCTTCATTTTCATCCTCACGCCATTCGCCCGTGACACCGGCCTGTAGACGGTCTGATGCAAAACCAACACCACCCGATATAGCGGTCCGGTCAAGGTCATCGACCTGGCCAAACTCACCGGATAGGTTGAAGTTCCAATTACCCGGCTTATAGTCCACACCATAGGCATGCGTGATACCGTTTAAGCCAACTTCATTGAACTGGAAGCGTTCTTCACCAAAGACCGACAAGGCGTCTGAGAAGCGACGACGCGCACCGAGATTAAATGTGCCGTAATTACTTGCGACCTGTGACTGCAATGGCAGGTCATAGGCGAGATAATACTCATCGCCGTCATCATATTGATAACGCAAGGATGCACGTGCACCTAGCCCATCTTCGCCTGTAGAGATTTCACCTCCACCAAATAGACGGCTTCTTAAACGGTACTCAGCACCGACACCCAGACGATCTGTCGTGCGGGTATTGTTACCGTTAAGACCAACTTGCCCATAGATATAGGCATGGTCATCGGCGTTAAAGGCGTATTCTGCCCGACCGCCAAGTGATGTGCCGGAATTACCTTGAGAATCCTTATTATAAGACGCACCGGCCGAGAGCTGGATTCTATCATTTAGATCATAGTCGACACTGGCCTCAGCAAAGCTGTTCGTGCCAATCGTCTGATCATCAGAAACGTCAGCTCTGGCGTTTAGCTGCAGAGCCTCAGAAACAGCTAGCTGTATGCCACCACCAAATTGCTCGATACCCGCATTTGTGCTTTCAGCATATCCAGAGAAACCGGCTTCGCGTTCACGCCAATACGCATAGACACGGCCGTCCATTTGGGAGAATTCAGATAATTCAGCTGCAGCTTCAACCGCATAGGCACGAGCTTTTTCATTGTTGGCAAGCCCACCTTGATCCAGAGGATTATAGGTAAAGCCGCCATCAATTGAGCGGAAGGTTTCAACACCTGCCCCCTCAGTTTGAGCAATCTCACCTTTAATATAAGTCCCGGCTGAGAACTGAACCGTGGCATCAACTTCAAACAGATCCGTTTCTTGACCTCCGTCCGTATCATGGTTGTAGGTTCCGCCGAGCTTGAAGTGATCGCCAAACCAGCGATGAACACGCATGCCGTAAAGTGAGGCATCATCATCGGAGCCAAATACTGGCGTAAATTCATAATCGGCGACAAGAACTTGTTCATTTCCAGACAGATTGCCATCCGTGAACAAACGGCCATCATTACCCGTGCTGGCGAGTGGATTGTTGAGAATGACCCGACCTTGGATAAAGTCCATGTCATAATCTGTTCCATAAGCTAGGCGGCGGCTCTCGAGGACAAGACCGGAGATCACATCTCTCGTTTCGATCCGAAGGATTTCAGACCCGATAGAAATATCACCATGACGGAGATAGTAGACGCTTCCGCCTGTGCCTTGTAACTCGTCACGGCCTTGACGTGTTCCGCCGTCAGCAAGGAAGGCTGTCACAGCCGTGCGGTCATCACCAAACTTTGTCATGGCACCATTTTCATCCCAATGTAACTTAGCACCATAAAGCGTGCGCTGCACACGGGCATATTCCGTACCAGAGAAGTTCGTCTGATAATTACCCCACAGGAGATAATCATCGTCACGCTCAAGTCTAGCATAGACACGACCTGATGTCGGCGCATCCTGCTCTATCGTGCTGTCATCCCCATAAACCGGATAATAGCGATCCGGATCAAGACGGCGTAATAGCTGTCCAAGGTCTTTATCATCCAGACCGTTAAACAGATTACCAAGCTCAGCCTCGCCCGTATCAGCTGTCGCAGTGAGGGCCCATTTATCATTGATCCGAGAGCGGACATAAAATGCCAGACGGCCTTCATTGAAGAAATCTTCTTGAGCATCGATGCGCTCACCGATGGTCACCTCAGCCTGTGCTACATAGAATGTATCACGGTCTTTAACGTCAACCATGCGGACCATGCGTTTAACGCTATTATCGACACCTGGCAGCCAGATTTCAACCTGCTGATCACCTTTTGGCAATAGCTGTTCGGCGACAAAGCGACCACTGTCATCAATGCGGACCAATTGGCCCATAACTGTGACTTGGTTACCTGGCACGTTGCGGCCATAGACGCGAACACTGCCACCGCGCACCGTGATATTGCTATCGATCAGCGTATTTTGACCAAAGGCGGTATAGGCCTCACGGTTCCATTCTTCAGCGGTGAGATCATTTTCAATGTCACCCAGACGCAGCAATTTAGGTGCCGTTTCATCAAACTGATCTTTCGCGCCATAAGCCCGCAAGACATATGTCATATCCAATGGCATATCCGATGTAACCGGCATGCTGGCCTGGCCATTGCTCACGGGAAGGGTGGCCAAAGGCTCACCACGCGTAGAGCGACCGGCCTCAAAGATACGTACCTCAAGCTTATCCGTGAAAGCTTGATAGTTATGATAGGCCTCTGCCATGATCATGCGCTGATTACCCTGGCGGACAATATCAGCCTGAGCGTTTAAGCGTTTCACAGGATCAAGCGAGTCAACTGTGGTCTCAATTTCTAGACCTTCAGAGTAAGCCGAGGTTTCATTGCCCCACCCTACCCAGCGTAGAAGACGGCCTGGACGGAAAGTTTCGTCTTCACGGCGACCTATGCCTGAACCGCGACGCGTATCTGTCGCGAGACGGTCAGAGCCACGCTCACCACGAAGACCAGCTTCATCATTCCAAGCACGGTCATCATAGCCATCGCGTAAATCATTATTGTCATACCCGTCTTCATTATTTGTCAGCGGATAAATATGTCCGTCTGTCTGTGCAAAGACGACACGATCCTGATGACCTTCGTCATTTGGCCCAAGATTAATCTGACCAATAGAGCGGCCGTCATCGACAAATCTCGCCGCATCTCCCCAGCTAGCTTCAAGCGCAATATCTTTGAGTGTCTTAGGCGCTAGCTCTTTGACGACATTTAGGGATACGTCCAAATGGGCCTGAGCCGCATCCACATTTTCCCCGTCAAGCGCGTGATAAACAAGAAGCGCACGCTCAGCTGATGGGAATTCGCCGAGAACCGTTTTCACACGACGCGCAGATTCAGGTAGCATATAGCCGCCCTCAAAGTCAGCCGCGAATAAATCAACCCGTAGTTTCGGACGGAAAGCGGCACCAAAGTTAAGCTTCACAAACTTACCCCGGGTAGCGCGAACAACACGCGGGTTTTCTGTGGTGGTTGCGTAGCCTAACGGCAAGGTGCGTATATCTGCTTTTAACAGGAAGTTAGACCCATGTTCGCTGTCTGCGATAATTCCGCAAGGAATATGATAGCGACCATGCGCGTCCGTTGTGATAATATCTCCATTCACAGTCACGAGACGGACAGCCGGTAAGCCAGGCTCACCATCATCCGGATAGCCATTATGATTCACATCATCATACACACGGCCGATGATTGGTGTACATTCAAAGGTCGGCTCAGGGATATAATCCACGACGGCTGTTGCAATATTTGAGCGTTCGCCCGTACTCATATTTTCAACAAATGCTTGGTTTTCATGCGCACCAAACTGGACGTTCGGTCCCGCTAGCAAGCTCAAAGTCACTGAGATGGTTTCACCTGTCGCAAGGTTATCCAGTGGAGCCGCATTTGTGGCTGAAATTGGCCAGCTCAATTGCCCCTGTGTCAATAGCTCTGGCTCAACACTTAAGCTTGTTGTCGCGTCAGACACGGTCGCCGAGTTAGGGATATAGCTAAAACCAGCCGGGATATTATCGACAATATCCAAACCAGATGTCAGAGCCAGACCTGCATTGGTCACATTAATCGTGTAAAGCACGGGATCACCGATCTGTACTGTACGAGGCTGTGCCGCCTTCGTCACGATAATGTCTCCGACGCTTGCGGCGGCGATAAGCTCTAGCTCAGCTGAATCAGTTGCCGTTAAAGATACACCACTTAAGGGGTTAGCCCCTGAAACGGTCGCTCTATTGATATAAGTGCTGGCTTCTTGTGGCGCGACAATGGCTTGTACATTAACGCTAACGGTCTCACCGGCAACCAATACGCCCTGGCCATCCAAGAGGTTGTCATTGACAACTCCGTCGTAAGACGCGTTTTCTTCACCTGTAAAGCTCGCTGGCTCAGCCGTGATTAGATTACTATCAACGACCACATTCCCTGCGCCGTAAACATCGCCCAGATTATCTGTAATCTGAAGATCATCAATCTGTGTCTGACCCGTATTGCTCACAGTCATATCATAGCTCACAAGCAGGCGTCCGTCTTCCAAGCGCTGCGGTTCACCGGACACAGTCTTGGAGAATGCCATATCTGTCGTGCCACAATGTCTGAGCGGAATATTATTCATCAGAACGGACGGATCACCAGCTTCGATATCAAATTCGAAATAGAATGGCGTGTTAGCATTTGCACTAAAGTCACTTATTTGACCCGTATTACCAAATTCGGACGAGCCTATAATTGCCGGGTTTTGCGGCAATAAGCTTGTGACATCCAGAGCCGTATTTTGCGCAAGACGCGTCACACTTGGCACACCGGATGTTGGATAGGTTGGTGTTAAGACATAACGTCCAGCGGCGGTCACATAGAATTGGAAGAAGCCATCAGAACCATCCTGAATAATATTGATGTTATTAGCAAAACCTATGGACGAGTTTGATCCAGCTGGGCCGGTCACAGAGATGCCACCACCCGAGAGGATTGCACCATTCTCTTCACAATAGAAGTAACCTGTTGGATCATAATCCTCACAATCCGGGATGCCATCTCCATCACGGTCTTGCGTACAGCTTTCCAGATTATCTGGAGATCCATCTCCATCTAGATCTTCGATTATGATGCTAGCTGGATTAGACGGCGTAATACCTAGTTCTGTTGACGATGCACTTGCGGTGTTAGGTTGAGCCGGGCCACCATTGATTGTATCAATCCGCGTCGTTATCGTGATGACACCGCTGTCCCCTACATTAAGAACAGGTGAGCCCGATAGAAGATCAATATTATTAATACCGTCATAGGCCGTATTAGCTGTCGCTCCATTGATACCTGAAACGGACACGATAGGCGTCGTAAACAATGTCGATGGCGCCAGAGCCGTTTGCAGATCATCAGAGACCTGGAAATTATTCAAGGTCACATTGCCTGTGTTTTCTACATTGATGACATAAGTCACATCATGAAGCGGGCCGAAAGCCTGAACCGATTCAGTCGCGGCTTTTGTAATCGTCAATTCTGGGGCGTTATTCGCATTAATCGTAACATCATCTGTTAGTGATGTAAGATCGCCCGCACTCGCACTCGCAATATTCGTAACGCTACCGGCATCAATATCGGCTTGAGTGACGGTATACTCACCCGAACATATAATTGACGCTGTTGGAACCAAGCCGCCGACAGGTAATGATGGGCAAATTACGCTGGCAATCTTGTCATCAGCGACGCTCACGCTATCTATGATTGTTGTGTTACCTGTATTGGTCACAACATATTCATAGCCGAGAATATCACCGGGCTGATTGAACTCAGTTGTCAAAGCAATCTTATCAAATGCAAGGCCACTAGACTGAACAGCGTCCACCGTAACACTATCAGACGCGGACGTTGTCGTACCGGCACTGGCCGTTGCTATATTTGTCACCTCACCTGTATCCAGATCAGCCTGAGTAACTGCATAGTCACCACTACAGGTGAGTGATGCCGTAGGAACTAAGCCGCCCGCTGGCAGAGCCGGACAGATAACATTTGCAATTTTATCATCAGAGACTGTAATCGGATTTACAATCGTGGTGTTACCCAAATTGCTGACAACATAGCTATATGTGATGATCTCACCAACTGCATTGAAGTCAACGGTAGGTGTTGATTTATCTATGTCCAGCTGTGGCGCTTGCGTGCCTGTAATTATCACTGTGTCAGGTGCTGACTGCTGGTCGCCACTTTGAGCAACGGCTACATTGGTAACTTGACCCGCATCAATATCAGCCTGAGTGACAGCATATGTCGCGCTACACGTTATGTTATTGCCTGGAATCAAACCGCCTGCTGGCAAGGCTGGACAGGTAATGTTTCCAATCACATCATCCACGATTGTGATAGGATTAGTCATTGTGACGTTACCTGTATTGAGGACAATATAATCATATGACAACACATCGCCGACGGCTGTAAAGTCTGTGCTTTGCGCAACCTTATCCAGCGTAAAGGCATTAGTCTGGTTACCACCGACAGTTTCAGTCGCATCTGGCGATGTCACGTTTCCATCCGTTGCGGAAGCCGTATTCGTCAGAGTTCCCGCATCAATATCAGCCTGTGTGATGATATCTGTGGCCGTACATGTGAGACTTTCACCTGGGGTCAATCCTCCGCTTGGAAGAGCCGGACAGCTAACAACCGCAATTTGGTCATCTGTCACAGAAATAGCATTGGTTATTGTGACATTCCCCGCGTTGGTGACAACATATTCATAGTCAATCTGATCACCGACATTTTCAAACTCAGTTGTTAAAGCCGTTTTCGTGAGACTTAAAGCTGGCGTCTGATCACCATTAACAGTCTCGGATACATCGGTTGTTGTGATCGTACCATCCGTCGCCGACGCTATATTGACAACAGAACCAGAATCCACATCCGCCTGTGTCACCGCATATGTGCCCGTACAGGTGATTGATCCGGTTGGTATCAGACCGTCAACAGGCAAGGCCGGACAGATCACATTCGGAATTTTATCGTCAGCCACTGAGATAGCATTAGTGATCGTCACGTTACCCGTATTGGTCACAAGATAATCATAGCTCAATATATCCCCAGCTATCGCAAAGACCGTCTCATTCGCGGTTTTGACAATATCCAAAGCGGGAGTCTGTGTGGCACTCACTGTTACCTTTGCGTCTTCTGAGGTCGTGGTTCCATCACTCGCTGAGGCTGTGTTCATCACAAAACCAGAATCAAGGTCGGCCTGATCAACAGTATCTGTGGCTGTACAGGTCAGCGTAGCGTTCGGGACGAGGCCGCCCGCTGGAGGTGCTGGGCAGCTAACATTATCAATACGGTCATCTGTGACAGTGATAGCTGAGGTAATTGTCGTATTACCTGTATTCGTCACGATGTAGGTATAAGACAAAGTCTCATCCACCTGTGTAAACATGCTCTGGCCAGCAATCTTATCAAGCCCGAGAGACGGGTTTTGAACGCTTGGCACCCTTGCAGTTTGCGGCGGCGTCGAGACGATTTGACCATCCGTCGCAGTCGCTGTGTTGACGACTTCACCCGCATCAATATCAGACTGCGACGCCGTATCAGATCCCGTACAGGTCAAGCTTCCACCCGGTACTAGGCCGCCCGTTGGTAGAGCCGGACAACTCACATTTGGAATGCGTGAGTCATTGACTGAAATTGGGAATATGATTGTCGTATTACCACTATTGGTCACAACAAATTCATAATCCAGCACATCACCAACATTGGTATAATTTGGAGTCAGAGCCGTTTTGATCAACGAAATTCCCGGTGTTTGTCCCCCATTAATCGTGACACTGTCTAAGGGAGATGTCGTCGTCGGGTTTTGTGCAAAAGCATCATTTGTTACGCTACCGGCATCTATATCGGCCTGCGTAACCGTATATGTCGCTATACATGTCTCAATCTGGCCAGGGACAAGATTTCCAGAATGACAGAGGAATGTACCAATCCGGTTATCTACAATATCGGTATCCCCTGTCAGGGTGAGATTACCTGTATTTTCAATCTCATAAGTATATGTGAGAATCTCTCCAACCGTGGTGAACCCGGTATCAGAAGATGATTTGCGCATCGTCAGAGCCGGTGCCCCATCAGCCGGAATGGTTTCCGAGGCAGGTGTTGATGTCGTCGCACCATCAGACGCCGTCGCGATATTCGTGACGTTGCCCAGGTCAAGATCGGTTTGAGTCACGGTGTAATTAGCCGTACATGTCAGTGAGGCACCCGGTATTAGGCCACCAACAGGCAAAGACGGGCAGTTCACGACGGGGATCAAATTGTCTGTCACAGTAATCGGCGCCGTTATCGTCGTGTTACCTGTATTTGTGACAACATATTCATAGGTCGTGATGTCACCAGGCGTCGTAAAGTTTATTGACGTTGCCGTTTTCACAAATCCGAAGGACGGGTTTTGTGTCGCCGGTACTGTCTCATCGACATTCGGCGAGGTTGTTGTTCCATCAGTTGCGCTCGCAATATTTGTGACACTACCCGCATCAATATCCGCCTGCGTAACCGTGTAAGCCCCGTTACAAGTGATCGACGCATTAGGTATTAAACCACCCGTAGGCAGCACCGGACAAATTACAGACGGTATTCTATCATCGGCAACGCTGATCGCATTCGTAATCGTCGTGTTACCATTATTGATCACTTCATATGTATAATTAATCACATCCCCTGGCGAGGCATATGTGAAGTCAACCGACTCTTTAATTAGCTTAAGTGCAGGGGCTTGATCACCATTGACTGTGGCTTGGTCAGGTGAGGATGTTACACCTCCATTTGACGCCGTCGCTACATTGGTAACGAAACCAGCATCAACATCCGCCTGAGTCACGATATAGGTCGCACTACAAACGATATCATCACCCGGAACAAGACCGCCCGCAGGCAAACTTGGGCAAGACACAGACGCTATCCTATCATCAGAAACCGTCACGGCACCCGTAAGATTTACATTACCTGTATTCGTAACAAGATATGCGTAATCCACCGTATCGCCGGGGACCGCAAAGCTTGTATCCAATGCCGATTTCACAAGTTCTAAGGCTGGCAATTGATCAGCATCCACAGTGGCATCATCAGTCGGTGAGGTTAGGTCTCCAGAGCTTGCGCTCGCAATGTTGGTCACGCTACCAGCATTCAGATCAGCCTGCGTAACAGCGTATGACCCGCTACATGTGAGGCTGGCCGTTGGCACCAAACCGCCCGCCGGCAAAGCTGGGCATGTGACAGTCGGAATCAGGTTATCACTCACCGTAATAGGGGTTGTGAGTGTCGTGTTACCCGTATTTGTAACTATATATTCGTAATCAAGAACGTCACCGATTGCACCATAATTTGAATTAAGAGCAACCTTATCCATAGACAAGGCAGGCGCTTGATCAGCGGTGACAGTTTCGTCCACATCCGGAGATGTCGTGGTACCATCTGTGGCTGATGCTGTATTCGTCAGCGCACCAGCATCAATATCAGCCTGTGTAATTGTATCCGTTGCTGTACAGGTTAAGCTAGCGTTCGGAACAAGACCTCCGCTTGGGAGTGCGGGACATGTAACAGACGCAATTTGATTGTCAGTTACTGTGATTGGATTTGCAATGGTAACATTACCCGTATTGGTGACCACATAATTGTAAGTGATTATATCACCGACAGCGGCAAAAACTTGCGGGCTGGCGGTTTTTGTCATTGCCAAAGATGGCAACTGATCAGCTCCGACAGTTGCGTCATCATCCGGAGATGTTATTGAACCGTCTGTAGCTGATGCAATATTTGTTACGCTTCCCGCATCAATGTCAGCCTGTGTAACCACATAAGTCGCTGTACATGTTAAGCTCGCACCGGGAGTTAAGCCACCCGCTGGTACAGGAGGACAGTTGACTGTTGGAATACGGTTATCATTGACTGCGATCGCATTCCTGAGCGTCACATTACCCGAGTTTGTGACAACATATTCATAGTCAATCGTGTCACCAATATTATTATAATCTGCCGTCAGTGCGGTTTTGACCAATTCCAACCCAGGATTTTGCGTCGCGGTAACTGTGGCGTCATCTGTGACAGGCGGTAATGTTCCACCTGTTGGCGTGCCTGTCGCATCAGCAATATTCGTCACAAAGCCATTATCAATATCAGCCTGTGTGACCGTGTATGTAGCCGTACAAATTGTGGAAGTGGCTGGTGCCAATGTGGTCACCGGACAGCTCACCGATGAAATTAGATTGTCCGTCACCAGAAGATTATTGATAGTGACGTTACCCGTATTGGTAACTTCATACTCATAATCCAGAAGATCATCCGCAGCCGCAAAGTCTGCATCAATGGCTGTTTTAACCAAGGCCATGCTTGGGTTAGCCGCGTCAAGTACTACCGCTTCGTCAGCATTCACGGGTGTATAGACACCATCAGTCGGTGTGGCTGCTGTCGTCGCTATATTGGTAATATTTGTACCCGCATCAATATCAGCCTGAGTGATGGTATAGGTCGAAGTGAAGGTAACAATCTCATCAACCGCAACACTCGCAATAGAGGCCGGTGTAATGGCCGATAATGTCCCGGCGCCTGCATGCACATCGGAGATAGACACATTCGTCAGTGTCACATTACCTGTGTTCTCAAAGGTATAGCTATAGGTGATCACATCACCCACGGCGGCATTAGCCGTCTGGTCAGCCACCTTGGTTAAGCTGCTATCAGGGTCAGCAGCTTCAAGCTCAACCACTTCATCAGCATCAACAGGTGTGTAAGTGCCACCAGCTGGTGTGGCAGCGGAGGTGGCCGTATTGGTAATATCTGTGCCCGCATCAATATCCGTTTGAGTGATGGTGTAAGTCGAGGTAAAGGTCACCACTTGGCCAACCGCAACGGTCGGGACAGACGCTGGTGTAATGGCTGAAAGCGTACCCGCACCCGCATGTACATCAGAGATAGAGACGTTGGAAAGCGTCACATTACCTGTGTTTTCAAATATATATGTATAGGTGATCACGTCACCTGCACCCACGCCTGCGGTTTGGTCCGCAACTTTGGTCAGTGTGCTATCAGGATTAAAATCTCCCTCAACAATAGCGTCATCATCAGCGGATGGACCAGTTGTTCCGTCGGGGAGCTGAGAATCAACCGAGGCATTGTTAGTAACTGAGCCGGTATCAATGTCGGCCTGTGTGACCGCATAGCTCGCCGTACAAACCATAGTCTGCGTAGGTGCTAATGTTGTCAGCGGACAGGAAACAGTCGCCAGATTATCTGTGATTATAATGTTGGACAAAGTGATAGAGCCGTCATTCTCGACATCAAATTCATAATCCAAAATATCGCCAACTGAAACATAGCTTGTATCAATGGCCCGCTTCTCAAAACTAATAGACGGGTTGGACGTCGCATCGACCGTTTCAGTATCTTCGTCTGTAATAGGTGTGCTATCAGGATCTGTAGCGGAGATATCCGCCTCATTAATCACCTCACCCGCGTCCACGTCCGCCTGCGTAACAGTATAGCTGGCTGTACATAACATGGTCTCGGCGGGAGCTAATATTGTCAAAGGACAGCTAACCGTTGTGATGCTGTCTGTAATGCTCACGTTACTCAATGTTACATTACCTGCGTTTTCAACGTCAAACTCATAGGTCAGGATATCACCTGCATTGGTAAATGTGCTGCTCGTGGCACGCTTATCAAAAATTAGAGACGGGGATTGCGTAGCATCAACCGTTACATCATCCGGAGGGGACACAATGGAGCCATTTTGGGCAAAGGCTTGGTTTGTGACACTCCCTGCGTCCACATCCGCCTGTGTGATGGTATAGTTAGCCGTACAGGTCTGAACATCACCCGGAGCGACATTACCTGTAAAACAGGTGATTGTCCCGATTTTGTCGTCCACAACCTCCAAATCACCTGTCAAAGTAAGGTTGCCTGTATTGGTCACCGTAAATTCATACTCAACCACCTCGCCGGCCGTTGTGAAAACCGTAAACAAAGCGACTTTCTCTATGGTCAAAGCTGGAGCCTGATCAGCAGGGATTGTCGCAGACGTCTGCGGTGTTGTTGTTGTTCCGTCTGTCGCAGACGCCAGGTTTGTTACACTTCCAACATCAAGGTCCGCCTGTGTCACTGTATAAGACGCCGTACATGTTATACTCGCATTCGGAGTCAAGCCGCCAGCTGGTAAGGCCGGACAATTGATCGTCGGGATAAGGTTATCCGTCACCGTAATAGGTGTTGTAATACTGGTATTACCCGTATTTGTGACAACATATTCATAAGTCGTAACATCGCCGGCTTGTTCAAAGTTTTCGTCAATCACGTTTTTAACAGCGTCCATCGACGGCATCTGATCGGCGTCAACCGTTTCAGAGTCCGTTGGGTCTATCAATGTCCCACCTGCCGGTGTACCTGTTGCACTTGCATTATTCGTAACACTACCCGCATCGATATCAGCTTGGGTAACACTATAGCTAGCGGTGCATACAACAGTCTCACCTGAATCTAGGTTGCTATCGCCATTACCGATAGCTGGCACATTACATGTGACGGAAGTGATCCTGTCATCGCTCACAGAGATATTGGAAATCAGGACATTGCCAGTATTTTCAACCTCATAATTATATGTGAGAACATCTCCAACTTGCGCGTAGCTCGTCTCATTAGCTGTCTTCACCAATGTGATCTCAGGGTTTTGATCAGCATTCACAGTCGCATCGGTTGTGGGATCTATCAGTGTTCCACCTGACGGATCACCAGTTGCGCTGGCTATATTGGTTACAGACCCGTTATCGATATCGGCCTGTGTGACCGTATAAATGCCGGTACAGACAACAACTTCATTCGGATCAAGGATGCTATCACCATTACCCACGCCTGACACATTACATGTAACAGACGAAATGAGGTTATCTGTCACGACCAAATTGGCTATTAGCACATTGCCTGTATTCTCAACCCTATAATCATATGAGATCGTATCTCCTACAGCCGCGTAAATCGTCTCAACGGGCGTCTTGGCGAGCCTTATTTCTGGGTTTTGTGTTCCGTTTACAGTGGCATCATCCATTGCTGGTGCAACTACGCCGCTATCTACGTCTCCTGTGCTTTCTGCAATATTCGTCACGGAGCCATTATCAATATCAGACTGTGTGACAGTGTATGTTGCCGTACAAATGGTAGAGGCAGCTGGAGCCAATATGGTCACCGGACAGCTCACTGATGAAATTAGATTATCTGTCACCAAAAGATTATTGATGGTAACGTTACCTATATTGGTAACTTCATACTCATAATCCAGAAGATCACCCACAGCTGCAAAGTCTGTATCAATGGCCGTTTTAACAAGCGAGAGGAGCGGATCAGCCGCAATGGGATCAATCGTTTCTG
>CAZPLJ010000037.1:25757-28505 GCA_964587545.1 uncultured Caulobacterales bacterium
CGCCCTCAATGACATCCGTATCATTAGACGCTGTTTTTGTGAGCGTGCTGTCAGGCGCAGGAGCTTCAAGCTCAACCACGGCATTATCAGTGACGGGCGTATAGACACCGTTGGCGGGCGTTGCATTAGCGCTCGCCACATTGGTAATATCTGTGCCCGCATCCACATCGGCTTGGGTCACAGTATAAGTCGCAGTGAAAGTCTGTGTATCACCGGGTGCAAGATTAACACTGGCTGGCGTAATCGCAGACAAACTCCCCGTACCGCTATGAACGTCAGAGATACTGACCGCCGTCATATTGACATTACCTGTGTTCTCAACCTCATAAGAATAGGTGATCACATCACCCACTGCTGCATCAGTCGTCACATCCGCCGTTTTAACAAGCGAGAGGAGCGGATCAGCCGCAATGGGATCAATCGTTTCTGTCGCTGTGGGCGGGGCAAAAACCCCCGGCGTGGTCGCACTGGCTGTCGCCGTATTAGATATCGTTGTCCCCGCATCAATATCCGCTTGGGTGACCGTATAATCAGCTGTGAAGGTCGTGCTCGCATTGGGCGCCAGGCTAGAAACAGTCGCGGGCGTAATCGGGCCTAATGTCCCCGTACCGCCGTGAACATCAGCAATGCTCACATCTGTCAGCGTCGTATTACCCGTATTGGTAAAGACATAGGTATAGGTAATCACTTCGCCCTCAATGACATCCGTATCATTAGACGCTGTTTTTGTGAGCGTGCTGTCAGGGAGTGGTTCATTAAGCTCTACAATTTCGTCAGCTGTCAGCGGGTCAAGCGTACCAGCGGCTGGGGTAGCGGTTAGCGTCGCCGTGTTTGTGATATCCGTACCCGCGTCAAAGTCAGCCTGGGTAACAACATAGGTGGCGGTAAATGTGGCTGTGTCGCCGGGCGCTAGGCTGGCGATAGTTGCGGGTGTAATGGTCGATAAAGTTCCGGTTCCACTATGAGCGTCAGTCACGCTTACATTATCAAGCGTGACGTTACCGGTGTTTTCGACTTCGTAAGTATATGTGATTGTGTCGCCAACATCAGCATCAGCGTCGGGAGAGGCTAGTTTTGAGAAGGTCGCCTCAGGAGAAGGCTCCGTTGGAGAAATGGTTTCATCAGCCGTTGGTTCAGTAATGGTTCCACTGGCTGGAGTAGCATGGGCAGTCGCCGTATTGGTAATATCCAGGCCAGCTACAATATCGGCCTCAGTAACCGTATAAGTCGCGGTGAAATCTTGAGTAACTCCTTCCGATAATGAAACAGAAGCCGGCGTAATCGCAGATAAGGCCCCAGCACCCGGATGAACGTCTGTGACGTTCACATTAGAGAGATCGACATTACCTGTATTTTCAACAGTGTAGGTATAAGTGATCACGTCGCCCAGCTGGACATCCGTTGTTTTATCAGCCGTTTTAATGATAGATATGTCCGCTTTCTCAATCAAGATAGTAACCGTTGCCGTTGCGGGCAGACCGGTAACGTCTGTAATTGTGTAATCAAATGTATCGGTTCCAAAAAAACCAGCATTCGGCGTATAGGTAAAATCGCCGTTAGGAGAAAAGGTTACGGACCCATTAGAGGGTCCCGTACCGCCAACAGGAAGAATAGTGACGGTTACGCCTAAACCTTCTGGGTCTTGATCAGCTCCATTACCATTATCCTGAATGACGTTCGACATAACCGGCGTATCCAAAGGCGTTACATAATCATCATCAAAGGCCAACGGCGGCAAGTTTGGAAATGGCGCCTGGTTACAGGAAAAGCCATCATTGGATCCACTAGGGTCTCCTTGAGCCACAAGTACAGCTGACGGGCTGGCTGACAGTGGATCAAAAATTTCAAAAATTTGACCGGTACCGTTATTAAATGTAAAAATGCGGCCGTTAAAATCTGTCCAGGTCGCCCCAAATGTAGCATTTGGGAGGCCTGATACGGGCCGCGAGACAACGGTCCCTGTATCAAGATTAAAGACAGAGGTTTGCCCAGAGCGATATCCGATCAAATATCTCGTCCCGCCACTCGGAAAATAGGCCGCGTCGGCGACATTAACGTCTGTTCCTGAAAAGATTATGTCCGTTTGTGCTCCTGTGGCCAGGTCAATACCGATATAACGACCCCGAGCTCGTCGAAGCCACAAAGTATTATTATCGTCCACATCGCCAGAAAATGAAGAGAAACCGACATTCGTAAAAACGTCTTCTACGAAGCCGTCTTGGTGAATCCGAATGACATCTTGATCCTGAGAGCCATAAGCAAAATTATCCAAAGTGTTGAAACCTGTCGCGTTATAGCGTCCGTTTTGGGGCCCCACATCGATATATGTGGATTGAATGGCGTCGAATATACGAAGCTGACCGGACTGCACCTGATATATTTCGCCATCGCATGTAAACGGACCAGCTTGTGCATGCGCGCTTTGCGTCATCAGCCACATCAGTAGAAAAACAAAGAATGCTTTGAGGTTTGACCCGACTAGTTTGCCACGACCAAAGGCTTGTCTCCCCTTAAGGAGTCCCGAAATTCCAGACATGATTACACCATTCACGTGTTATATTTATGACTGAGAAGTATCGAACTAAGCCTAATATTCTCTTAATTCGCGTATTTTTATTTTTAGGCATTATTAATAGAAATTAAAAATAGGTTTATTTTCTAATCTAGCGGAAATTAGTGTTAGTTTTCGGGTAAAAGTGGTGCCGATGGAGAGACTCGAACTCTCACTCCCAATGGGAACTGGATTTT
>CAZPLJ010000038.1:0-28023 GCA_964587545.1 uncultured Caulobacterales bacterium
ATTAAAGGAAACTAGGAACTTGACTTAACTAACCAATTAGAGAAGCAGACATTAGCCATCACACCATGCTTTTCGCTCGAAACACCTCTTCATCCAGCTGGTCTTCCCATTTGGCCACGACAGAGGCCACCGCAAGATCGCCTGTGACATTGGTGAGGGTGCGCATCATATCAAGCAGGCGGTCAAAGGGGAGAATAAAGGCAATGATGAGCGTATATTGATCCAGCGTCACACCAAAAGTGCCCAGCACGGCAAAGGCGAGAAATAAGCTCGCAGACGGGATGCCGGCCGCGCCGATGGATGTGAGCGTCGCGGTCATAGCGATCAGCGCATAATCGATCAGGGATAAATCAATCCCGAGAGCCTGCGCGGCAAAGAGCGCGATAAGCCCCAAATAAATCGCCGTGCCGTCCATATTAATGGTCGCGCCCAGCGGCAGGACAGAGCCCGCAACAGATTCGTCAATGCCGAGATTATCCTGCGCGCAGGTAATCGAGACAGGGAGTGTGGCGCTGGAGCTGGCCGTTGAGAAGGCGACGCCTTGCGCGTCCAGCACGCCGTAGAAAAACCGCGCCAGCGGCAGTTTCAAAATCGTACGCACTATCAATCCGCCATAGACAAACAGGATATGGACAAAGCAGGCCAGATAAAGCGCAAGGGTTAGCTTGCCCAGCGCCTTGAGAATTCCCAGACCCATATCGCCCATCACCCAGGCAATCAGCGCAAAGACCCCGATGGGCGCAAGCTCCATCACAAATAGCGTGATTTTCATCACCACTTCTTCCGCGGCGTGGAAAAAGTTTTTCAAGGGATCGGCTTTGTCGCCCACAGCAATAATGCCCACGCCGATAAGGATAGAGAAAAAGATCACGGCGAGAATATCACCCTCAACCATCGCCTTAATCGGATTGGTCGGGATGATCGCCAGCAAGCGCTGCGCAATAGAGGGGGTATCAGCCGAGACCCGCTCGGCCAGCATCGCGCGTGTGGCTTCATCTACGCCAGAAAACTCAACGCCTGTGCCGGGTTGAAAAATCGTGCCAAAAAGAAGCCCTAATGAGACCGCGAATAGGGTCGTGCCCATATAGAGCGCGATGGTTTTCACGCCCAGCGAGCCGAGCCGTTTGGGATCACCCATGGCGACGACACCGGAGACTAGCGTGACGACAACCAAAGGCACAATCAGCATTTTAATCAAGTTCACAAAAGCCTGACCAAAAGGCTTAATCCATGTCGTAATAGCCTCAGAAAAGCCACCATAATGGGCGGACAGTCCGACAATCATGCCCAAAACCAGCGCGATAATAACGCGTTTCCATAATGTGATGGCTTGCCAGCGTGTAAACATAGCTCTCCCCTTTTTGGTCGACCTTAAAGAGCCCGGCTTAGAATGGCAAAGTCTTTATGTCCGGCTCAACCCAATGCTTTCGTGCTTTGACCGAAAACAATGTTTCCTTGGTCCAATAGTTAAGCAGCCAGTTTGAACGGCCCAAATCTGACGCGAGTAGCTGATTGACGGTTTCAAAGAGCGGTGCCTCTTTGCGTTTCGCCATGAAGGATTTAGCGGCTTTCAAGGAAGCCAGCGTAATGGTCTCGTGATAACCATCTGTGTCGCTATTCTCCACGCCTGTGGCTTCATTATAGCGGCGGATGATATCCGGCATATCTAAGGCGGCCGTATAAGCCGGGTTATCTATCATCCATAGAGCAGCCGCAAAATGGGCGGCATGCGTCCAGTCGGGTTTGGGCAGGGTCCGGTTAACTAGACTCTGTCCTATATGATCTATCTCCATATCGGAGCTAAACAGCTTAATTAAGCGCATTCCAAAAATAGGAATAAATCAATGCTTGGCTATGGGCGGTTTCTTCGAGGTTGGCCGCGCCGGCATGACCGCCATTTATATTTTCATAATAGACGAAATCCTTATCCATCTCTTCAAGCCGTTTGGCAAATTTGCGCGCATGCGCCGGATGCACCCGGTCATCTTTTGTCGAAGTATAAATATAGGGTATGGGGTAATCCACATCTGCATTGAGATTATGATAGGGGCTCAGCGCGCGAATAAACTCGCCTTCCGCGCCTTTATCTTCGGGATTACCATATTCCCCGACCCAAGACGCGCCCGCAAGCAAGGTGTGATAGCGGTGCATATCCAGAAGCGGCACACCGATAGCGACCGCGTTAAAAAGATCAGGCCGCTGCGTAAACATGACGCCCATGAGAAGCCCGCCATTAGAGCGGCCATGCGTGCCAAGATGCTTTGGAGTCGTCACACCTTTATCGATTAAGTCTTCGGCCACCGAAATAAAATCATCATAGATGAGCTGGCGATTTTCTTTTAATCCCGCCTGATGCCATTGGGGACCATATTCTTCCCCGCCGCGTGTATTGGCGACGACATAGACCCCGCCGCGCTCGAGCCAGGCCCGACCAATAGTGGCGCTATAGGATGGGTTTAAGGAAATCCGAAAACCACCATAGCCATACAATATGGTTGGGTTATTCCCGTCCATTTTGAGGTCTTTGCGGTGGATGATAAAATAGGGGACACGTGTGCCGTCACTGGAGGTGACAAAATGTTGCTTGGCCTCCATGCTGTCTGAATCAAACCAGTCAGGCAGTCCTTTTAGCTTTGTCATCTCAACCGTGCTCATATCAACGGCAAAATAGCTGTCGGGCGACAAGAAACTCTCATAGGTCATGAACGCAATATCTTCGTCTCTATCGGTTCCGTTGACAGAGATCGCACCATTTCCGGGGAAGTCCAGCTCGGTCTTGATCCATGCTCCGTCGACAAAATCCAGTGAGAAAGCTTTGGCCGCGACATCTTCATTAATGCTCAGCAATAGTCCGGATTTGGTGATGCCAAAATCTTCCAAGGATTGTTTCGTTGTCGGCGTGAAGACCTCTGCGATTTGGTCGATATTTCCGTCTTCCATGAAATCCAATAGATCAAACGATAAAAGCGCGCCGGCCTTAAAGCCGCGCCAATCTTCTTGCAGGGTTAAGAGAGATTGCCCTTTATATTCTCCGGCCAAATTGGATTTAAGCGGGACAGGGAATTTCACGGGCGCGGCAAATCCGTCATCCGTTTTGGGTAACCAAAAATATTCTCGCGTAAAAAAGCTGGGCGTGCGTTGAATAAGGACTTCTTCTGTTCCGTCGGCCAATTTGAACGAAAACCCCCAATGTCCCACATCGTCTTTGGGGCCTTCTGATAATAATGTGGCGTCCGATAATGGTGAGCCGCGTTTCCAAAGTTTAACCTGTGTTGGGTAGCCGGACTCCGTCATGGTTCCTTCACCAAAATCAATGCCGACTAGGACGGTGTCTTTATCTAGCCACCATGTGGAGCCCTTAGATTCGTGCGTGACAAATCCGTCTTTCACAAAGCTTTTGGACGGAATATCAAATTCGCGCTGGACCACAGCATCTTTGCCTCCGTCCGATAAGCTGACCATACAGCGTGTGTAATCCGGCCCGACACAATTGGAGCCTTTGAAAACCCAATTCTTATCCTCAATTTTTGCCAGCGCATCAAAGTCTAGGATTGTGTCCCAATCGGGATTATCCGAGCTATAACTTTCAAGCGTGGTGCGTCGCCAGATCCCGCGGACATTTTTATCATCCTGCCAGAAATTATAGGCATAGCCTTTGCGAAAGGAAATATAGGGGATTTTTTCCGGCGAATTATAGACCTCTAATAGCTCGGTTTTCATGGCGCTATACACATTATCCTGCATTCTATCGGCACTCGCCGCATTCCAGGCTTTCACCTCTGATAGGGCAGCGTCTCCCTCCACCTCTTCGAGATAAATATGTGCCGCCGGGTCAAATTTTGATGTCATAATTTCCGCTTGAGCTGTGTCTAATTTTGTATCTGTATCCGTCGATTGAGAGCTGCAGGCCGTCACCATAAGAGCCGTGCCTAGCAAAAGAGACGTGGTGAGAAGTAAGCGTGCCATGCATGTCCTTTTAATTTTTTCCTATAAAAGCGCAGAACTATGAGCGGCGCAAGTTCCTAGTCGAAGTTAGCAAGTTGTAAGTTCTAGTTGCGTAATTCCCTAAAGCTACACATATAACCCTAATGAGATTTTTAATCATGAATGGTGCCGGCAATCGCTTTGCGATGTTTGATGCGCGCGGATCAGAGAATTTTGCCCTGTCCGATAGACAAGTTCGGCAAGTCGCTGAACCGGGAAATGACGTCATGGGCGACAAGGGCGCAGATCAGGTCATTGTCATACGCAACCCCAAATCAGCCGGGGCCGATATATTCATGGAGATATGGAACCAGAAAGGTTTTGAGGTCGACGCCTGCGGGAATGCCACGCGCTGTGTGGCCTGGCTCTATATGCAGGATACAGACGGCAATAGCTGTGTCGTTGAAACCAATGATGGGCTATTACTCTGTGCTCTGGCCGGAGACCATCAAGTAGCCGTCGATATGGGACCCCCTAAGCTTGATTGGAAAGATATCCCGTTAAAAGAAGCCATGCACACGCATCATATTGACGTGAAAGTCGGCCCGATTGATGATCCCGTATTGCATAATCCCGGAGCCGTCAGCATGGGTAATCCGCATTGCGTCTTTTTCGTTGAGGATTTCACCACCGCCAAACCGGACAAGGTTGGCCCCATGATTGAATTTCATCCCCTCTTCCCAGAGCAAGCCAATATTGGCTTTGCGCGCGTCGATGGGCCTGACAAAATCCGTCTCAAAGTGTGGGAGCGAGGTGTCGGTATGACGCTGGCGTGCGGGACAGGGGCGTGTGCGGCTGTTGTCGCAGCGGTTCGCCAGAAACGGACTGACCGCAAGGTCAGTGTCGAGGTTGACGGCGGCATGCTTGAGATTGAGTGGCGAGAAAATGATGATCACGTCATCATGACAGGACCCGTTGAGTTGGAACTTGAAGGTGATGCGTGACCTCCAAAGCGGTGGATGTGATAACGCTGGGTTGTCGCCTTAACGCCTATGAAAGTAGCGTGATAAAAGGTCATGCGCGAGACGCGGGTCTTGAGGATGCTGTCATTATCAACACCTGCGCCGTGACCAATGCAGCCGTCGCAGATAGCCGCAATGCTGTGCGTAAAGCAAAACGCAATAGACCTAACGCCAAGATTATTGTCACAGGCTGCGCCGCCCAAATTAACCCGGATGAGTTCGCCAATATGAGCGAGGTGGATCATGTCATCGGTAATGCTGAGAAAATGCTCGCCACCTCATTTGATCCCGACACCTTAACGGCAAAAATCCGCGTCAATGATATTATGGCCGTCAAAGAAACCGCCCCTCAACTTATTAGTGGCGGCAATCGCCCCCTTGAGAAATCCCAAAACCGCACACGGGCTTTCCTGCAGGTTCAAAATGGCTGTGATCATCGCTGTACCTTTTGCATTATTCCTTATGGGCGCGGTCAAGCCCGCTCGGTGCCTGCGGGCGAGGTTGTGGCCCATGTGAAGGCGTTGGTCACGCAAGGCTATAAAGAGGTTGTCTTAACGGGGGTGGACATATCCAGTTGGGGCGGAGATCTTCCAGGTACCCCGCCTTTAGGTGACCTTGTGAGGCGGGTGCTAAAATTAGTGCCTGATCTACCGCGCTTAAGGCTATCTTCCATTGACCCCGCCGAAATAGATGACGCGTTATTCGAAGCCTTAACGACCAACCCGCGCATGACGCCTTATCTGCATTTATCTTTGCAACATGGGGATGACATGATCCTCAAGCGTATGAAGCGCCGTCATACGCGCCGTGATGCGATAAATTTATGTAATCAGTTAAAAACGGCTCGTCCGGATATGACCTTTGGGGCTGATATCATCGCCGGCTTCCCAACTGAAACAGAGGCGATGTTTGACAGCTCTAAATCCATCATAGCCGAGATCGGCATTCCTTGGTTGCATGTTTTCCCTTTTTCTGCGCGTGAAGGCACCCCAGCCGCCAAAATGCCGGCTGTTAAAGGCGATGTGATTAAAGCGCGCGCCAAAATTTTGAGGGAAGACGCACAGCATATCAAAGTGAAACATTGGGACGCGCGCACAGGGCAAACGGATCAGGCCTTATTTGAAGAAACGGGCCTGGGTCGACTTGCTGATTTTACATTGGTGAAGGTAGACAATCCGCCTAAAAGCGGTAGCCTTGCGAACGTCTTGCTGACAGGGCATGACGGGACAACAGCTTTAGGGCATTTGGTTTAATTAATGGCAGACGAGAAAAAAAAGAAAAAAGGCTTTCTAGGCCGACTGTTTGGACGAAAATCCAAAGACGATAAGCTTGCCGAGGAAGCCGCGGAACGCGCCACCAAGCAGCAACTTGTCGATGAACAAATGGCCGCCCGCATGGCGGCGATTAATGCGGCCGCGCTCAAATCTGCTCGCGAACAAGATGCTGCCGCGCTCGGTGTCGAAATTGATGACGACGCGCAAAGCGAAATTGAAGCTGAGGAAAAACGAAAAGCCGAAAAACAGGCGAAAAAAGATGTTGAGGCCGCCAAAAAACTAGCCGCGGAAAAACGCGCCAAAGAGCTTGAAGCCAAACGCATAGCCGAAGAAAAGGCGGCGTTTGAAAAGGCCGAAGCCGAGCGCAAAGCGGCCGAGGAAAAAGCGGCGGCTGAAAAGGCAGCGCAAGACGCCAAGAAAAAGGCCGAAGAGGACGCCGCGCGAAAAGCAACTGAGGCCAAGGCGCTCGCTGAGGCGAAACGTCAATCCAAAGACGAGGCTGCCAAACTTAAAGCCCAGCAAGAGGCTGAGGCCAAAGCCCGTGCCGAGACTGAGGCCGAAGAGGCGCGCCAAAAGGCCGAGGCCGAGGCACTTGCCAAACAGAAAGAAGACGCAGACCGCGCCGAGCGTCTAGCGCAGCTTGAAAAAGAGGCCGCGGAAAAGGCCGCCGTCGAGGCCGCAGACGCTGAACGTGTGCGAATTGAGAAAGAAGCCGCGGATCGCCAAATCGCTGAAGAGCTCGCCGCCAAACGGGCCACCGAAGAACAAGCCCGAATTGAACGCGACGGCACCTTTATTCAACGCATTGCCAAAGGTCTATCCAAATCCACCTCTCGCATGTCCGATCAAATGTCGGCTATCTTTACCAGACGTAAGCTCGATGATGACGCCCTTCAGGACTTAGAGGATTTGCTGATCACGTCAGACTTCGGAATCGGAACCGCCAGTCGGGTGACGGCGCTTCTGGCTAAAGACCGTTTTGACAAACAGGTCACTGACATGGAGATCAAAATCGCGTTGGCCGAAGTCATCTCCGATACGCTAGCCCCACTGGAAAAGCCTTTAGTTCTCAAGGGCGCAAACCCCGAAATTATTTTATTCGTGGGCGTCAACGGCTCGGGCAAAACCACCACATTGGGCAAGCTCGCCAAGCGCTATCATGACGAAGGTAAATCCGTCCTGATCGTAGCCGGCGATACGTTCCGCGCAGCAGCCGTCCAGCAGCTCACCGTTTGGAGTGAACGCGCCAATGCCAAAATTATGTCCGGCAAGGAAGGCGCTGATGCTGCGGGGCTTGTCTATGACGCCATTGAAAAAGCCAAATCTGACGGGATAGATATCGTCATGATTGATACGGCCGGACGTCTGCAAAACCGAACCGAGCTCATGGATGAGTTAGCCAAAATTGTGCGGGTCATCAAAAAACAAGATGCAACAGCACCACACCATTCTATTTTGGTGCTGGATGCCACGGTTGGCCAAAATGCCCTCTCTCAAACGGAAGCATTTAAAGAAACGGCAGGTGTGACAGGGCTGGTGATGACCAAGCTTGACGGAACGGCTAAAGGCGGTGTTCTGGTCGCCCTATCAGAAAAATATAAACTCCCTATCCATGCCATTGGAATTGGTGAGCGCATTGAGGATTTAGAGAATTTTTCAGCCCCCGTCTTTGCCGCCGCTCTCTCCGGTGTCGCCGATAGCATTGTCGAGGAAGCCGCCTAATGAGCGACACACCTAAAAAGCCGAAAAAACACTGGATAGAGTTTGGTCCGCTGATCATATTTTTTATCGCCTATATGTGGCTCAGACGCACATCAGATACGCCCGATACAGCCATTTACCCGGCGGCCATAATATTAGCCATTCTAAGTATAGCCGCTGTTACATATACATGGCTCAAAGACAAAACAGTGCCCGGGGTTTTAGTTTTCTCGGCCGTGCTTGTTTGTTTATTTGCAGGCTTGGCCTATTTTTTCCAAGATCCGCGTTTCTTTTACATGAAACCAACAATAATGAATGTCATTTTCGGACTAGGCGTGATTGGCGGCGTCATAATGAAGAAAAACGTACTTAAAATCCTCCTCACGGATGCCTTTGAGATGGCGGATAAATATTGGAATATACTCGCTGTTCGCTATGGTTTTTTCTTTTTTGCCTGCGCGGGTTTAAACGAAATTGTCTGGCGAAATTTTAGTGAACCTGCATGGGTGAACTTTAAGTTGTTTGGACTTATCCCGCTCACCTTTATTTTTACCATGACGCAAATTCCATTCATCATGAAAAATGGATCGGTAAAAGGGGTGGACGCCAATAGCGCCGATAATTAGGCGGCTTTGAGACCCCAGATACGGCTGACAGATTCTATGATGGAGATTTCGGCTTTGTGAAGATCACTATCTGCGAGTGCTATGGCTTTGAGAGCTTTGAGTATATGCTGTTTCCCAGCGATGTGCTTCAATGATGATATCAAGCGGTCGATATTTTTTTGATGATCTGGGTCCATAAGTGACTTTTTGACATCATCACGGTTTGAGACAAACCAATCAAATGCCATCTTTTCTGTAATGAACATATCAGGACTTATTTGGGAGTTGAGCTGATTAACGGATTCGACGAACATGTCGACTTCTTCCTTATAGACACGCTTGTCTATTAAGATAATGACCGTCATTAACGTCAGAATTTTATGCCAGCTCTCAGAATTCAAAATTTTCTCTTGGATAACGCTTGGGTATTCGATCAGAATTCGGTTGGAATTGCTAAATTTCATTAAACAACTTGTTAAAAGATGTTAACAAAAATTAACGATTGATCAAGCAACTTAGACCTGCCGGCTTTTCTCGACAAGAATTTGCCTTGGCTTAAGGTCCCATTAAGCGCGCAACCGTAAATTCATCTTGAAAGATTATAGCTGTTGAAATATGACCCGACAACAATGTTTAGGGCCGCAACAATCCTGTGAATCACCCTGAAATCTATTCTGTGAGGCTTTTTATGACTCTTTATGCAAACTATCTTGATCAAATAAAAGAACGAAAAAAATTAGGCTTAAATCCGCAACCCATCGAAGACGCGGCCTTGGTCGAGGCGTTAATTTCGCAAATCATGGATAAAGGTCATAAGCATAGAGCCGACTCGCTTGATTTTTTCATATATAATGTCCTACCCGGCACAACCTCAGCCGCAGGCGCAAAGGCGCAATTTTTAAAAGACATTATACTCGGTAAGACAATAGTTGCGGAAATTTCGCCAGACGATGCCTTTGAGCAACTCTCACATATGAAAGGCGGGCCGTCCGTCGAGGTGCTTCTGGATTTTGCCCTCGGTGATAATCAGGAATTGGCCTTCCAAGCCGCAGACGTCTTAAAGACACAGACCTTCTTATATGAAGCTGATACAGATCGTCTGGAAACCGCTCACAAGGCTGAAAATGTTATCGCCACTGATTTGCTACATAGCTATGCCCAAGCCGAGTTCTTCACAACGCGCCCTGACGTTGACGAAGAAATCAAAGTTGTGACCTATGTTGTCGCGATTGGTGACGTTTCAACGGATTTGCTTTCACCCGGCGCGGATGCCCACTCTCGCTCAGACCGCGAACTGCATGGCCAATGTATGTTTGAACATGACAAGGCCAAGCAAAAAGCCCTACGCGACCTACAAGCGGCTCATCCAGATAAGCGCGTTATGTTGGTGGCTGAAAAAGGGACGATGGGCGTCGGCTCATCCCGTATGTCCGGGGTGAATAATGTAGCGCTTTGGACAGGCAAGCAAGCGAGCCCCTATGTGCCCTTTATCAACATTATGCCGATCGTTGGCGGAACAAATGGTTTGGCCCCGATCTTCTACACAACTGTAGGCGTGACCGGTGGTATCGGTGTTGACCTGCAAAACTGGGTCAAAAAAGTTGATGCCAGTGGTGAGCCCATTCTTGAGCCGGATGGAGACATTGCCCTTGAGCAGGTCTTCTCGATCGACACAGGCACCGTGTTCACAATCAATACAAAGAAAAAGAAACTTTATTCCGAAGACGGCAAAGAGCTTTCCGATATTTCAAGCGCGCTCACCCCGCCAAAAATGGAATTTATTCGCGCGGGCGGATCATATGCGGTCGTCTTTGGCAAGAAGCTACAAACAACGGCAGCCGGTATTTTAGGCATTGATGTGCCGCCTGTTTATGCCGAAGCTAAAATCGTCTCCAATGACGGCCAAGGCCTGACGGCTGTTGAGAAAATCTTCAACCGTAATGCCGTCGGCGTCAAAACCGACAAGCCCCTACATGCCGGCACCAATGTGCGTGTTAAAGTCAATATTGTTGGCTCCCAAGACACAACAGGTCTCATGACCTCTCAAGAGCTGGAAATGATGGCGGCGACGGTGATTTCGCCAACCGTTGACGGAGCCTACCAGTCCGGCTGTCACACAGCGTCTGTTTGGGATCTCAAAGCCCAAAAGAACACGCCAAAGCTGATGAAGTTCATGAATGATTTCGGTTTGATCACAGGCCGCGACCCTAAGGGTGTTTATCACTCTATGACGGATGTGATCCACAAAGTGCTTAATGATCTCACCATTGATGACCGCGCAGTTATCATTGGCGGCGACTCACATACGCGTATGTCAAAAGGCGTGGCCTTTGGGGCAGACTCCGGCACCGTCGCGTTGGCCCTTGCCACGGGCGAAGCCACCATGCCGATCCCGGAATCTGTTAAGGTGACATTTAAAGGCTCGCTCGCGGATCATATGGATTTCCGCGATGTGGTTCACGCCACACAGGCACAAATGTTGGATCATTTTGACGGCGATAATGTTTTCCAAGGTAAAATTATCGAAGTGCATATCGGCACGTTATTGTCTGACCAAGCCTTTACCTTCACAGATTGGACAGCGGAGATGAAGGCCAAGGCCTCTATCTGTATCTCCGAATCTGATACCCTTATTGAAAGCCTCGAGATCGCCAAAGACCGCATTCAGGTCATGATCGACAAAGGCATGGATAACAAAAAACAGGTCTTACAAGGCCTTATCGACCGGGCCGAGGCGCGCATTGCCGGCATTAAATCGGGTGAGCAACCGCCTCTGCTTCCAGACGCGGATGCGAAATATTATGCCGAGTTTACCGTTGATCTCGACAAAATAAATGAGCCGATGATTGCTGACCCGGATGTCAATAATGATGATCCATCTAAGCGTTATACGCATGACACCATCCGGCCTATATCTTTCTACAAAGGTACACGCCCGGTTGATCTCGGCTTTGTCGGCTCTTGCATGGTGCATAAAGGCGATATGCAAATCCTGGCGCAAATGCTCAGAAACATCGAAAAGAATGAAGGCAAGGTGGAGTTTAAAGCCCCGCTTGTGGTGGCCCCACCGACCTATAATATTGTCGATGAGTTAAAAGCAGAAGGCGATTGGGATATCCTGACCAAATATTCCGGATTTGTCTTTGATGATGACAACCCCAAGGAAAACTCCCGGACCAAATATGAAAACGTCCTCTATCTCGAGCGCCCGGGATGTAACCTCTGTATGGGTAATCAAGAAAAAGCTGAGCCCGGTGATACGGTCATGGCCACATCTACCCGCCTCTTCCAAGGCCGTGTGGTGCGCGACAGTGACGCGAAAAAAGGCGAAAGCCTGCTGGCTTCAACGCCTGTGGTTGTGCTCTCATCTATTTTGGGACGCACCCCCACAATAGAGGAATATAAAATGGCTGTTGAGGGTATTAAACTCACCGATTATGAACCGCCAGCGTTGGCGGCTTAATCATTAAAGCCCAGACAAAATAAAAAGCCCCTTCAAAGAGGGGCTTTTTTTATGAGATGTAAGAGGTCTTAATCTTTTAAATAATTGTAGGCTTGAGCTACATTTTTGATAGATGTAAGCTTTTAAATTTGTTGAAAATAGTGACTTCAAATATCTCACAATTTCGAAACGATATACAAGGCATGCGCGCTATAGCGGTATTACTCGTGCTTGTATTTCATGTATTTCCTGAATGGGTCTCGGGGGGATATATCGGGGTTGATGTTTTCTTTGTTATTTCCGGTTTCCTCATTTGCGGATTAATCATCCGAGAAACAGAAAATAGCCATTTTGATGTGATAAATTTTTACAGTCGTCGTATTCGAAGATTGTTGCCTGCGGCCACTTTGGTATTAGTTTTTACAGCTATAGTTACATGTTTTTTACTCCCAAAAACGCGTTGGGCAGATACGGGAATGGAGATAATTGCTAGTTCCTTATATGTCGAAAATTTATTTCTACATTTCCAGTCCATCAATTATTTAACCACTGACAAACCGCCAAGTCCTCTTCAGCATTTTTGGTCTCTTTCAATCGAGGAGCAATTTTATCTTATTTGGCCATTATTAATATTGTTCGCTTTGACGGTAGTGAAATCTTCAAAAATCAGCCTGCGGTTTTTTGTAACCGTGATTCTTATACTAATCTTTTTTGCCTCATTAATAATGTCTATCTTAACATCTTATCGGGATCCAGCGACGGCCTATTTCGTGACCTATAATCGCGTTTGGGAATTAGCGTTAGGCGGCATTATCGCTTCAATATTACCCTATCTGACAATCTCTTCAAAACTCAAACTGCCTATGAGCTTTCTGGGAATAATTATGGTTTTGGGGGCGGGTTTATTTTTTACAAAATCAACCATATTCCCTGGTTACTTAGCCTTGATCCCAACAGTTGGAATTTCATTATTATTAATTGCTGGAACAATACAAAATTCGGGATCAGGTCTCTTTGATATTATTCAACGTCTTTTGTCATTAAAGCCTGTCATATTTATCGGTGATATTTCCTACTCTCTCTATCTATGGCATTGGCCTTTAATAATTTTTGCCACTGCCGCCTTTGGTAGTTCTTGGCTTATTGGCATATTGGTCATTATTGTATCCGTGCTCTTAGCTGCTTTATCAAAAGTTTTCGTGGAAGACCCCCTGAGAAATCATACATTTATAAGCTCGATTAAAAACGCATATTTTTTAGGTTTATTCTTAACGCTCGCCTCAATACTGTCTGGCTTGTTTCTGATATTGGCAGCCAAGAGCCATGATCAAACGATCACAGACAAAGTAATAAAAAATCCGGGTGCTCTAGCCATTAGTCAGCCGACAAGCGAATATGATCTTAGTCTAATTTTCCCAACAATTGACATGGTTCGGAATGATATACCCACAGTTTATCAAGACCAATGTCATTCACCTAGAGATGCTGTAAAACCAACCCCGTGTTATTATGAACCTGTCACGTTAGCAGACGGAATTACAGAAATTAGAAAGTCAGAGGAACTTTCTCAGGATACTAAAAAAACGATCGTCCTAATCGGGGATTCTCATGCGGCTCACTGGCTGCCTGCGTTGAAAGAAATGGCGCTCAAACGAAATTATGCAATAGTAACATTAACGAAATCATCCTGTGCATTTATCGCGACGGACCTTATAATTGCTCAAAAACCATATAAGCAGTGTTTTGAGTGGGGACAAAACGCGGCTGAATTAATTAAATCGTTGAATCCTGATTTAGTTGTAACAAGTATGGTATCAAATCATTTTGCTCAGGGCTCTAAATCTACTGAACAAAATATGGAAAATTTGACTTCCGGGCTAAACAAAATTTGGCTTCAACTAAATGAGAATTCAATTCCTGTCGCGGCTATAAAGGAAACTCCGCGGTTCAAAACTCGGGTGCCGGACTGTATTGCATCAAATATTGCCGACATTAGTTTATGTAATAAGCCGCGCGAAGAGGTCATATCAAAAGTCTCTCCAATACAACAAGCGGTTAATCGTAGTAAGAATGCCACACTCATAGATATGAATGATCATATATGCCATGCGAATATCTGTCGGGTCGTTGTCGGCAATGTTTTCGTCTATCGGGATCAACACCATCTGACAGCAAGCTACGCGAGGACAACCTCGCGCTTTTTAGAAGCAAAGCTCTTGCCTTTACTTAATTCTAAACGCTGATCTAAGCTAACGCTTTTTTAGCGAAGCTATTTGCGGAAAGGCAGATAGCTATCCGACGTGTAAAGTGAGTTATGGCTGCTGCTCGGTGATGAGTAGCTTGTTCCGCTTGAGTAGGAAGTCGACCCACCGCTCATGCAGGTGCCGTCACTTTGCATTGTCGTACCCGCCGGGCAATCTGCCATACTGGATGACCCGAAAGACGAGCCCGATGATGTGTAAGATGACCCTGTACCAGATCCATAAGATGAGCTGGATGTTGTGCCCAATGAACCGGAGTCATAAGATGAATAGGTCGATCCCGTATAACTACTTGTCGAGGGTGAATAGCTTGACGAGCTGTAGCTGGACGATGAGATGCTAGAGCCTTGTAAGCATGTTCCGTCACTTTGCAGCGTCGTACCGGCTGGGCATTCCGTCGTGCTCGAAGAAATAGAGCTGCTATAGCTGGGCGACGTGTCATAAGACGAGCTGACGTAAGACGTGCTCGGTGAATAGCTTGACGCGCTTGAAACATAGGATGTTGTCTCGGTTACGACACATGTTCCGTCCGAGCCCATGACCGTTCCTGATGGACAAACCGATACGCTAGACGCAGATAGGGTCGTTGACGGCGCCGAAACGGTTGAAATCGTTTGGGCTTGTGGCGCTTGATAATATTGCTGGTAGAAACCCGCTGGTGCCGCCCCGTATCCATAACCTTGCGCGCCAATCGCTTGGCCATAACCATAGCCGGGTCCAAAACCTTGACCCTGACCAAAGCCTTGAAAATGTGTACAATCATCCCCGTAACGGGATTTATGCACGGCTTGTCCGCCTCCAAACCCCGAAGCGCCGACACAATTTCCATTAGCGCCCCCTGAATAGGCGGCTCCTTGATAGGCAGCACCGCCATAGGCGCCTC
This sequence comes from uncultured Caulobacterales bacterium, assembly GCA_964587545.1. Classification (GTDB taxonomy): domain Bacteria; phylum Pseudomonadota; class Alphaproteobacteria; order Caulobacterales; family Maricaulaceae; genus JACOMS01. The sequence continues at coordinate 15,113 of CAZPLJ010000038.1, forward strand.
CCGGATAGGCAGCACCACCATAACCAGCTCCATGATATCCGGCAGAGGCTCCGCCACCATATCGGCTGCTTTCGGCGGCATTGGCATGATTGTGGCCGGAACAGGCCGCAAGGACCATGCCACCCGACACAAATGCGGCTAAAATAAAGGGACGAGAAATTGATATAAACATAGATCTACTCACGCAAAATGATTCGCTTTCGTGTAATTGCTCACATGATTAAGTTAATGGTCGATTAACTATAACAATGCTTTTGCGAATTGCGTTTGGGCCCTTCAAAATCGATGGTTTTAAAAAGGCTATTCTCGGTCATTCCAATTCAACATTGATGGCTGGCTTTTCATCAGTCAGTCACTAATTATGCAAAAAGAATGTTTTAAAACAAAAAAATTTGGATTAGGGCTTTCAAGTATAAGTCTATATCTATAATCAGCATCCCCTATACAGCGTGCAGCAAATATGTTTTTCCATAATACATTGACATCTCTAAAACAGCCTGAACGCTGGATGTTCACGACATGGTTTAAGTTTCTAACAAGATATCGTCGTACCGCTATTGGTCCTTTATGGATTTTTGCAGCTCCCATTATGTTTATCGCTTTTCTTGGTGCTTTGTTTGTCGGGCTATCTAATTTTTCTACATCGGAATTTATCCCACACTTAACCGTTGGGTTCATTAGCTGGACCTTGATCGGTGGATATTTAATGAGGTCACATGATGTATTTCAAAGAAATAGGTCTTATCTTATGCAAGGCGACACGCTTCATACAGATATAGTTCTATTTGATAATGCTGAGCTTTTTATACACTTTTTGCATCAAACCGCAATTGCAATAGCCATTTGCTGGTATTACAAAACGCTGACCTCCCCTTACGCCTTCGTTAGCTTGGTGGGTATTTTTCTGACAGTTATTAATGGCTACTGGATAACTTTTGTTTTTGGAACAATAGGAGCTAGGTATAAGGATTTTGGAGAATTTATCGGTTCCATTACAAGTATTGCCTTTCTGGCCACGCCCATAATTTGGATGCCCGCCCGTGACGACTCTGTTGTCGTAGGAGGTCGCGCTGGTGTATTGGAAGCCTACATGCTTTATAATCCTTTTTATCACTTCCTTGAGTTAATTCGGGCGCCTCTTTTAGGTAACCCCATTGATAAAATCTCCTGGATGGTTGTTGGCGGGTTAACGATTATTGGCATGTGTCTATCTGCGTATTTTTATAAGAGATATAGGCACATGTTGGCCGTGTGGGTATAGACAGGATGACCAATACTTTAATTTCTGCTAAAAAGGTTGGCTTTACTGTTCCGGTCTTTAGGCCTCATGAAGAAAAAATAGGCGCTAACCCAATCAAGTTAATGACGGGCTTCTATGCCAATCGGTCTGAAAGACAATTGCGGGATCTAATTTCGAATGTGTCGTTTGATCTTAATAAATCGGAAGCTTTAGGGATAATTGGTAAAAACGGATCAGGCAAAACAACGTTGTTAAGGATCTTATGCGGCGTATATCGATATAATTCAGGGTCTCTTACTATTAATGGAGAGGCCAAAGGATTGTTTGATTTCACAATGGGTATGAGACCGGATGCGACTGGCGTCGAAAACATCTATTTGCGCGGATTGCAGATGGGCTTAACTCTGAAAAAAATTAAGTCGATACTGCCTGAGGTTGTCGAATTTGCAGAAATCGGAGCCGCAATTACCGATGTTTTTTCAACCTATTCAACAGGCATGAAACTTAGGCTCGCGGCCGCGATTTCAACTATGATTACTCCAGACATTTTAATCCTTGATGAATGGGTTGGCTCAGGCGATGCCGATTTCAAAAAGAAACTAAATGCAAGAATGGATGTCATTATTGAAAACAGTCACGGGTTGGTCATTGCTTCACATTCAGAAATTTTAATTAGAGAACTCTGCGATAAAGTATTGGTATTAGATAAAGGCATGAGTAAATTTTATGGAACGCCCGATGACGCTTTTCATTTCTACAAAAAGAATATCGCCAAGTAGTTTTATGCCCACAGGCTCTCAAGTCGATCAACAAAATGACTAACGGGATCCTCGGGTAAATAGTTAAGAATGTCTTGGCGACACAACGCCCCCATGTCTTTCCAATTTCGTCTTTCCTTATAAGCAAGCTCAAGGGTTTCGTGTAGGGCGTCCACATCAGGGTTCGGAATTATGTATCCCGTCTGACCACTCTTTATAACCTCAGCATGTCCCCCAATGTCTGTCGCTATACATGTGCGGGATGATAACATGGCACTGATTATCATGATGGGCATCCCTTCCATTCTGGAAGGCATCAATAGTGCATGATTAGTTCTCCAAATCTCCGCAATATCGTCAACGCGCCCATGTAATATACATTTGTCCATTGTCTCAGAGGCAAATGCCGTTTCTAACGTCGAACGATCTGATCCGTCTCCATAAAAATTAAACGTTATCGATCGTTTTGCCCAAATTGGATATTTTTTAAACATTTCCAGAATTAAGTCCTGGCCCTTATGGATGAATAATAATTTGGACGGAATAGCGACGTGGTAACCGTCTGATGTCGAAGGGTAATCAGGGACGATATCTCTATCGATATGATATGGGTTGAAATGGATAAGGGAATTTTGGAGTTTCGTATCTAAACGTTGCTCCATAACCCGCTGGTTATTCTCACAGGTGAAAAAGACCGCGTCAGCACCTGTGTAGCCGGATAATACATCTGGTGTCTTCTTAGGTCTTATGGGCCAAAAACGGGGCTCCTTCGTTAACTGGTTTATAATAGCGTAGCGAATTTCATTTTTCGCCAGTTTAGAATAATACTCAATTCCTTCATCTTGATCACCCGTTGAAACAATTACAAAATCGGGACGACGATCTACGAGATTTGCAAACCCATTATCTTCTTTGAAAAGGAATTTAATCCCGCTGTCTTGTAATTCGCTCAATACATCAGGCATCGCCCCCCAATTCTTGATCAAGACAATCACTCTATGGCCTTCTTGTGTTAAACGCAGTGCCGTTTCTCTCCACAGGACTTCGCTCCCGCCCGTGTAAGATCCGTTATTTGTCGTAATTATTCCAACGAGTTTCCTTTTCGAAGCCGCTGTCTTTGCTTGCTCCATAATTGCATCAATCTTGGTATAAGTTGAATTTTTCTTAACCCGAGAAATTTTGTAATCCCGATCTAAGAACGTATTTGCCAAAGGTATTTGGCGTTCCAATATCGGATAATTGTTCGACATATAATTTCGAATATTGGCTAGCTCTACCAAATAATCTGACGATTTGGAATTTTGCCTTGTAACCCCTAGCGCATGGCGACGAAACATATTCAATGGCTCGGACAGGTAAGACATTGAACCATTCTTCAATAAATATACGTAAAAGAACCAATCTCCGGCATACTTATATTTTAGTAGCTCTCTATCGATATCTTTGAGAAACTTTTTGTTAAAAATTGCTGCGCTGATATTTGGAATAGTATTGCGATAAAAAAGCGCGTCACAGACCTCGTTGATACCATTTTCTGTATAATCTGACAGCCATTTAATTTGGCTAATGTCATCGGTATGAGCAAGATTATTAGGGGTAATTTCATCACTATGTTCATCGATTTTTTTTGATTGAGAGTATACTAAGCACGTATTGGGGGTAATTCTTGAGCAAAGTTTTTCTAAAAAATTTACCGCGGACGAATCGTCAGCTTCAGCAATCCAAACCCAGTCATACTGCGCTTCTTTTATGCCTTTTAGCCATTGTTGATATACGCCTTTATTTTTTCTATTTCGGATAATTTTAAACGGGATTTGATGATCTTCCGCCTGCTTTTTCAAAATACGCCGGGCTGTTACGACACTCGCATCCGTAGACTTATCATCTAGAAAGATAATCTCGGAAGGCAAATAAGATTGATTTAAAATCGACTCCAGTCTTTCGGGCAAAAATTGCTCATAATTGTAATTAGGAATAACAACCGAAATTTTGGGTGCGTCCAAAACTTGTTCGTTAAACTGATTGACGTTGTTCTCAAACGCTTTTTCGACATTGGTCGGTTTCTCTAGGGCGGTCTTAAACGCAGAGTTAATATTCGCCTTAAGTATATTTGAGGTATAATGACCTTTGACATGGGCAACCCCCATTTGCCCCATGGTTTCGAGCAGGTTTGGGTTTTCAATAAATGCTTTTATATGCGGAATTGCAGCTTCAGATTTTTTATAAGGAATAATATGACCATTATTTCCAATAACCTCTGGCAATGCGCCATGATCGTAAGCTATTACTGGCCTTGAATACATCATGCCTTCTATGGCTGTTCTGCCAAATGATTCTGCAAAACTGGAAAAATTTACAACAATATTGAGGGACTTAATTCCTTGCTCTACAGAATCAATATAACCTGGAAATTTCAGATTATTTGGGCCTTTTCCTTTGCTTATTTCTATAAGAACTTTTTTAACAAATTCCGTTTTTGGGCCATAAGCAATAAACTGAACCGGAAGGTTTAAATTCTTCGCTATTCGAGCCAATTTAACAAAATCAGCAATGCCCTTTTTTTCAATATTGCTGCTGAGCATCCCTACCTTCAGCAAACCATCATCATCTATTTTATTGCTGATAAACCCAATGTTGGCTTCAACTGAATTTGGTATGACTATCGTTTTATGGCTATCTTCGTAAAAAGAGCTTGTGAAATTTGAGTTGGCGATAACAACATCGTTTCGATCTATAACATCTTTGACAATTTCATCGGCGTCTATTCCAATCGTGGTTTTTAAGGCTTCATCTAAATGTACAAGTTCGCGAACATGAACAATCGTTGGTATAGATAATTTTTTAGCAATGATAGAGGGTGTTCTAGAGACAATCGTATTGGAATAAACTAAGTCTACACTTTCTGATTTCATTAAATTTTCAAAAAAAACTTCGTTAAAGCGAGACGGCTTTTTGCGCGCATCCCACCACTCCCATTTATGAATGGCAACTTTATCAACATAGTTTTGAACGAGGGTGATATAAGATATAATTGATCTTGGAATAGAAAGTATGACTCGATATTGAGATCTGTCTATGACTGATAACACGTCGATTAAACTCTTTTCAGCGCCAAAAATTTTCTCACCAACGGAATGAGCGACAACCAAAACTGTTTTACGTAAACTATTATCTATTTCGGTAGGTAAGAAAGCGCCATGGGTGGCATTAACCCTGTTCCCTTGGGCAAAGCCCTTACTTACAAAATGCTCAAGGGATGAATGAAGATACTCATTTTCATTTATATATGACTTCTTATACCAGTCTTCATTGAAATTTAGGCTAGGGTTTCGAAGTTCTTTGTGCCCATACCTTAAATAGTGCTCTAATGGACGCAAATTTGATTTCGCTATATCGGGATAGGCTTGAAGATACCATATTGGATCGAACTGAGCTGAAGGGCTGCTAGAGTTGTTTTCCGAAGACGTAAGGTAATGTTCTAGTGGAGATATTAATTCAAATTCCTCGGCCTCAAACTTAGAGATATAATATTCATTGTTGAAAATAGGATGGGGATCTCGTCCTTCCTTATATCCATACTTTAAATAATGAATGAGTGGGTTCATGCCGGAATGAAGAACATCTGGGTTTTCTGATAAATACCATTCTGTCGAAAATAAAATGTGCGGATTAAGTCCGTGATAGTAGCCTTTCGAAATATAATGCCATAACGGGTTTGATGTTAGGGCTATCCCGCGTTGCCCAGCTTGCTCGATGTAATACGGTTCGTCAAATAGACCTCGCCTTTTTATTCGACCCATCGTGCGCAATGAAAGCAACCGTTTTAATGATCTCTTTCCTGACTTGTTTGCGGAAAGTGCTGACCTTAAGCGTTTGTTGGCTTGTTCAAGTCTGCGGATTTCAGCGTCCCGCGCCTCAAGTTTAGCATGGATATCATTTATTTGATCGCTCATGCAATTTTTCATGCCTTCAGACAAATAGAAGTCAAGCTTTCTCTATAAACGAATAGATTCAACTCTGGACATATTCAAAAGGAATTTTTAAGTGATAGCTGCATAAAAATAACTAGGGCGGCCAACTATTCTTGATGCTGTATAGTTAAAAAAAATGGCAGGAGAGAATCCGTGATTTTGAAAAGAAAAGAAAAAGCACGCCCCATAAAAGTTAATAAAAAGACCTATTTGGATGCGAACGGAAATCCTTTTCCAGAAAATGTCCTACAAGATGCAAAAGAACATTTTGACTCCGCATTTTATCTTTCCGAGTATCCGGACGTTAGAGACGCAAAAATAGAGCCTTTCCATCATTATATGAAATTTGGCTGGAAAGAAGGCAGAGATCCAAGTTCTAGCTTTTCTACTTTTCAATATCGACAGAACCATATGGAGTCGGGCTCCAAGGAAAATCCCTTTTTGCATTGGGCTTTAAATGGAACTCTTGATGAAACCAAATCCTCCAGCCAGAAACAGACAAGCAATATCTGCTTTAACCCAGAATATTATCAGAGTCAGTTCCAAGAAAAATTGCCCTCTGATTTACTAGATCACTATTTAAAAATTGGCTGGAAACAGGGAAAAGACCCTAGTCCAGAATTTTCTGTTGAAGGGTATCTAGATTCATATCCGGACATAAAAAAGTCTGGGAAAGAGCCCTTTACGCACTATCTCAATACAGGGATATTTGAGGGTCGCTCCGTTATCAGCGTAAAAGAATTTAAGGATGAAAACTCATGGAAAGGCATCTATAAGGCTCAAGCATATGCCACGAGTAAGGGTCCTTTTTACGAGGAAAAATTAGAAAACAGGTTCAAGGCCCTCGAGCCATCTGTTGATGTTTTGGTGAATTATCTTCCGCAATTTCATACCATTGACGAAAATGACAAATTTTGGGGCAAAGGATTTACAGAGTGGAGAAATACAAGCCGTGCAATGCCACGTTTTAACGGGCATCTTCAACCAAAAATTCCTAGCGACTTTGGATATTACGATCTAAGCGATGAAAATGTGATGGTGGCTCATGCAGAAGCTGCCAAAAAGGCAGGGATTACGGCGTTTAATTTTTATTATTACTGGTTTGATGGAAAAAGGGTTTTAGAAAATCCGCTGAATAACTTTTTGGATAATAAAGACATAGACATTGGGTTTTCTTTGATCTGGGCTAATGAAAACTGGACACGAACTTGGGACGGTATGGAGAAAGATGTTCTCCTAGCCCAGAATTACCTTGATCAGGACGATGAAGCCTTAGTCGCGGATTGGGCCCGACATTTTGAAGATCCTAGATACTATAAAATAGATAACCGCCCTTTGTTCACCATCTACAGGCCGGGAAGCATTCCCAATGCAAAAGAAAAGATAAGGTTATGGCGAGAAATATTGCAGCATAATCACAATATTGACCCTTTCATTTTCCTTGTTCAAGGGTTTGGCGATACTGACCCTAGGGTATTTGGACTTGATGGGGCGTTAGAATTTCCGCCTCATAAACTTGGGACCGAGCTCTCCGCAATAAACAAGAAATTGGAGTTTTTAGATAAAGAATATGAGGGCACAGTATTAGATTGGGATGAATTAGTAAAAAACTCTTCTTCAGAAAAAGCCCCTGAATTTCCTCTCATAAAGGCCGCTTGCCCGCAATGGGATAATGAAGCGCGCAGGCCAGGCAGGGGAACTATTTATCATGGATCAACGCCAAAGAAATTCCAAAGCTGGATCAGTGAATTAGCAAGGTTTGCGCAGAAAAACCCAATCGGTTCGAAATCGATTATATCCGTCAATGCCTGGAATGAATGGGCCGAAGGCGCTGTGCTTGAGCCGGACATGCATTTCGGTCATGCTTATCTTAATGCCTTATCTCGGGCGGTGTATGGCATATTTGAAACTGATAGAAAAAACATCCTGCTCATAGGTCACGACCTGCACAAAAATGGGGCGCAGCTGCTTCTGTTAAATATAGCCCGAACACTGTATCAGCGTTTTGGGTTCAATATTACCTTTCTTGTTGGTGAGACAGGACCATTGCGGGAAGAATATAATAAGCTGGGCGAGGTAATTGTTTTCGACGACAATGCAAAAGATATATTGTATCAACTTGAGGAAAAGGGCTTTAATAAGAACTCCTCAGTGATTGCAAATTCATCTGCAAGCGGTTCCATTCTTCCTTTTTTGAGTGAGGCAGGATATGACATCATCACTTTAGTACACGAACTTCCAACAACACTGGAAAATTACAAAATTTCAGACCGCGCAATCAAGGCGGCTGAAAACAGTAAATTGCTCGTTTTTCCTGACGATTACGTCAGAGATAGGTTCTCCGAGAATATTTCTCTAAAATCTTCTGGTACAAAAACCCTTCCTCAGGGGCTGTTTAACGAAAATATCCTGAGCGCAATCTCGCAAGAAGACGCCCGATCAAAACTAAAGCTAAATAAGGAATCTAAAATTGTTTTGTCTGTCGCGTATGGGGATTTCAGAAAAGGGCCTGATCGTTTCCTGACGACAGCTTTGATAACTGTCAAAAAGGACCCAACGGTAATTTTCGTTTGGATAGGCGATTTATCAAATGAGATGAGAGACTGGTTGCCAAATGAAGTCAAAAAATACGGTCTGGAAGATAACATTCTATTCCTGCCATATACTGAGACCTTACAATATTGGTATTTCGCGGCAGATATATATTATCTTACCTCCCGTGAAGACCCTTTCCCATCCGTTGTATTAGAGGCGATGTCAGCTGGATTGCCCGTCATTGGGTATAAGGATACAGGTGGTTGCGATCAGATTATCAAAAAGTTTGGCAAGCTGATAGAAACTCCAAATCCTGAATTAGCAGGAAAAGCCATCTTAAAGGAGCTTTCCCTCTCAAAGACCAAAAAAGCGGCTGCAGCTAAAAAGCGAAGAAACGAAATACAAAAAACTTACAATTTTGATGAGTATTGCTTTAAGGTTGCAGAATTTGCGAGCCCTAATTTGAAGTCTGTTAGCTGCATAGTTCCGCTTTATAATTACGAGAAATATGTTCCTGAAAGATTATCATCTGTGTTCAATCAAACATATCCGCTATTCGACACAATAATCCTGGACGACAAATCAAAGGATAAAAGTTTCGAAGTTGCAACTGAATACACCACCGCCATGAATCGGAAAGCAACACTTATAGAAAACACTAAAAACTCGGGGACGCCTTTCAAGCAATGGCGCAAGGGCGTTATGAAATCCAAGGGCGAATATATCTGGATTGCGGAAGCGGATGATAGCGCTGAAAACACATTTGTCGAGACCGTCATAGATATGATGTTGGAAGATAAGTCTGCAATCGGGTTTTGCGATAGCCTACAAATTGGAAGCCATGGCGACTTAATATCAAAGAGTTACGTCAAGTATATGAACAAGCATACTGGGGGTGGATTTGACTCCCGGTTCCACATGTCAGGAACAAACTTTATTAAAAACTATCTCAGCATAAAGAATGTTATATTAAATGTTAGTGGCGTTATTTTTAGAGCCGATATCTTGAAACAGGCGCTCGAATCTCTTGGTGAAAAACTAGATAGTTATAAGGTGGGAGGTGATTGGCTCCTCTATTTAGAAATATGCAGACTAGGAGGTAGCGTGAGTTACTTAAATAAAGCCCTTAACTCCCATCGAAGACATGAAGATAGCGTTACCCATTCTCTCGCCGCTAAGAAACATATGGAGGAAATCGCAGAGTTGCAGGACTATGCTGCAAGCTTTGTTAAACTTACAAAGAAGACACAAGACAACCAACAAAAGGTGTTAACTGAAGTAGAAGCTTATCTTGCCAAGGGCGAATAATTATACACCGTATATGCTGTGCAAAGTAGCTGTAAATAAACTCTATCGGACTTGTCCAAACATTTCCGATTTGATAATCTTCTAGTATACTGGGGCTTGGGATTGTTCAATAATAACAACGAAAGCCTTCCGATATGAGAAAGCCCGACTATCTAATAATTGGTACGATGAAAGGTGGAACAACTATTCTCCATGATTTTATCTGTGACCATCCACAGGTTAGTATAGCAGAAAAAAAGGAAATCCATTATTTCAGCTTATATTATGACAAAGGTGAGGAGTGGTATAGCGGACATTTTAAGGGCCCCGAAAAAACAATCATAGGCGAAGCCAGCCCAACCTATTTCGATATGTCCAGCTTTGGTGTTCTGCCTAAATTAATAAAGAACGACTTACCTGACGTAAAAATAATTCTCATTGTTCGAGACCCTGTTGCCCGGGCAATTTCGCACTACAATCATTTTTGTACGATAAATAAAATTGAGATGCTGCAAGAGATCGGTGCAGAACGGTTTTTCAATCTTCCTTATTCAAGCTCCCTAAGGGAAACTGAGAAGCTGGATAGTTACTTATTTCAAGTCCTAAATTTTTCATGTTATAGGAAAAAATTTGCTGGCTATAAAAGTGTGTTTGGTGAAAATATTCTTGTTTTAAACAATAAGGATTTACGACAAAAGCCCCAGGGAGAAATGGAAAAAGTGTTCAACCATTTATCTCTGTCGGCTTACGAGAGCCCTTTATTTAAAGAAGTGCGATATTCATCTGGTACATCTTCTGATCAGGTATCAAATGAGACTCTAAGAAAGTTGTCAGATTTTTTATACCCGGATTTTGAAAAGTTTTGCAAAATAGCTAATTTGGATTACCAGCCAGACTATGTTTGAAGGTTTTGACATCTATAAAGATGGATGGATGTTCCTCACTGGGGGTAGCAATGACGTTTATCAATATTTCGTCAAGGGTCAGGCTATATCAGACGACATCACGTCGGGGTGGAATGACTTGTTGGAAGAAAGGGTGGATCTCTCTGAAGAATATGGATTCAATTATTTACATATAGTTGCCCCGGAAAAGATATCAGTTTACCCGGATAAAATGCCATTTGAGATAGCAGACCATCGCTTGCCTAGCTCTCAAATAGAAGCTGTGCTATCAAAGAAGGCCAAAAATGTTTGGGTCAATCCAATTTCTTTTTTAAGATCACAACGAGAAAATTTTGAAGTCTATGCCAAAACGGACACGCATTGGAATTTCGTAGGAGCTTATAGCGCCTATCAATTATTACAAAGTCGAATAGGCCGCCCAACCGTGACCCATATGTTACAATCTCACTATGAATCTAAGTGGGCTGTAATGGATCTCGGAGGAAAGCTCGATCCCCCGTTAAAAGAAGAAGTGTTTTTCTACGCTTTAAGTGACAGGGTCACACGCACCCATGCCAATGATATGGTAAAATTCAAAGAGAGGAATAACCGCACCAATGATGCCGGTTTGCATGTTGGCTCTTACGTAGTTTATGAAAATTCAAAACCCTTGATTGATGAAACCGTACTAATTTTTGGCGACTCATTTTCAGAATATCGCGGTCACCTGTTAACTGGGATAATAGCGGAAACTTATCGAGAAGTACATTTTCTGTGGAGCTCCAGTTTCGATATAAACTTGATCAAAGACGTCAAACCTGACGTCGTTTTTTCGGAATTAGCTGAACGATTTATGAGCAGATTACTTCCAAATAACAAATTTGATCGTGTAAGTTATTCGAAAAATAAATTATTAAATATATAAAGTAGTATAAGAGCATAGACATGGAAGCACAACCAACGATTTTAGAATGGCGATCACCAAACGAGTTTGTATTAGGCGGGGTTAACTTTACTGTTGACCTAACAGCCGGCAATAAAAGACGACAAAGCACATTAAACAATTTTACCATAGTTAAGACGGAAAACTTCCTAAGATTATATGAGTATTTGTCTAGACGATATCCTAATATGGATAACATCATAGAGTTGGGAGTGTTTCAGGGCGGCGGGTTTGCTTATCTAGATGGTGTATTCAAGCCAAAAATCTTGCACGGTGTTGACATAACCTCAAAGCGTATCCCCCCGCTCGACACATATTGTACTGAATCCTCCAGAAATCTGAGAGTTCATTATGAAACTTCACAAGACGATAAAGGCTTCCTTGAAGATTTAGTTAAAACGCAATTTTCTGGTAAACTTGATATGGTGGTAGATGATGCAAGTCACACTTATGAGTTAACAAGGAAAAGCTTTGAAATACTTTTTCCACTACTAAAACCTGGTGGAATATACGTTATTGAAGATTGGGCGTGGGTGTATGCTGATGGTTTTAAGGAACCTCATCCATGGGCAAACGACATTTCTTTGGCCAAGCTTGTACTAGAGTTGATCCATAATATTGGAGCGAGCAATAAAACTATCGATAACCTCGAAGTTCACCAAGAGATGGTAATTGTTCAAAAATCAAGTAATCCAGTTTCCAATCCCAACCTTAGCTACAAGCTTCGTGAAAAGGACACACCGAGTATTTAGGCTAGTTATTTCAAATACTCCCTAGCCTTGCTTATAAATTACTCAAAGTCTAATTGTTCGTAACAGCTTGGACTTCTTCAACCAACAGACCCTGGGAATGATCATTTAGCGCGGGTACAATTCTTAGGCTGTCACCTTTACCGTTTAAGAGTGTTGGAACTTTATAGTCTATGACGAAACTTTGCGAAACGCTTGTCGCCTCAAAATCCCACCAACCGCTGTTTCCTAACTCATGGGTTGCATACATTGACCTAAAGGAAATTGGTTCGCTGGATAAAGAGCGGGCCCTTATTCGCACCTGAATATTTTTTCCGCTTAGTTTATCTTCTTCGGGCGACGATATGGTAAAATAAACTCCATTTTCCTGAGAGGCCTGAGTATCAGCGAGCGTGATAGTCAACCCACTGGGATCTACAATAGCGTTAAAAGCGGGACCTTTAGCCATTTTTGCGGAGGTAATAATATTCACCTCCACAGGCCCGGAGGAATCTTCCTGACTTTGTGGGGCGTCTATCTTAACTTCATTTTTTGACACATTATC